>JAUHXL010000329.1 GCA_030426945.1 bacterium | reverse complement strand
CCTCGCCCGCCGGCAGCATGACCGCCCGGGGCTGCAGCCCCGCCTCGAGGAAGGGCACCAGGCTGGCGAAGGCGGCCTTGGCGCCGGCGGCGTCGCCGTCCATGACGCACACCACCTTCTCGCTCAGCCGCTTCACCAGCCGCACCTGCGCCGGCGTCAGCGCGGTGCCCATCGCGGCGGCGACCCCCTCGATGCCGGCCTGGTACACCATCACGACGTCGACGTTGCCCTCGCAGAGCACCAGCCGGCCGGCCCGACGCGCGGCGTGCCGGGCGGTGTGCGCGCCGTAGAGGTGCTCGCCCTTGGTGAACACCGGCGTCTCGGGCGAGTTGATGTACTTCGCGGCCTTCTTGTGCGGATCGAGGATCCGCCCGCTGAAGCCGACGACCTCGCCGCGGATGTCGATGACGGGGAACATGACGCGCTCGCGGAAGCGCAGGTAGCCGCCGCCCAGCCGCTCCCCCTCGCGGAAGCCCTCATCGGGCGGCACCAGCAAGCCCAGCGTCACCAGATCGTCGAGCGCGATGTCGCCGTCGGCCTCGAGGAAGCCGGCGAAGGCGGCCTTGTCACCGCTCGCCCACCCCAAACGGAAGGCCTCGGCCGTGCGGCGCGTGATGCCGCGCTGCTTCAGGTAGGCCCGCGCCGCCCCGCCCCGCGGCCCGTGCAGCGCCTCGGTGAAGTAGGCGGTGATCTTGTCCTGCGCCGCGAGCAGGCGCGCCGCCAGGCTGCGCTTCGCCTCGCGCGCCTGCCGCTCCTCCGGGCTCTCGGCGCGGGACTCGGGCACCTCGACGCCGACCTCGGCGGCGAGCGCGCGCACCGCCTCGGGGAAGCTGAGCGCCTCGTGCTCGGTCAGGAAGCGGAGGGCGTCGCCGTGCGCGCCGCAGCCGAAGCAGTGATAGGTGTTGCGGGTGGGCGAGACGGTGAACGAGGGCGTGCGCTCATCGTGGAACGGGCACAGCCCCTTGAACAGCGTGCCGGCCTTCTTCAGGTCGACCGCCCGGCCCACCACCCGCACCACGTCGGCGCGGGCTCGGACCTCTGCGATGGTCGCATCCGGGATCAACGCGCCGCTTCCCCGTCCGACTCGGACGGCACACTTTCAGCGCCCCGGCGTGGGTGTCAAGGCGCCGCGGGCGACGTCCGACGGGCCGGGGCGTCGCGCGTCAGGTGAGGTACTCCTGCCGATCGATGCGGTGGCCCTTGAAGAAGCCCCGGAAGCGATCGACCAGCGCCTTCGAGGTGCGGTGCACCGGCATCTGCACGAAGGGGCGCAGGTTGCGGCGCTCGACCCCGACGTGGAAGACCTCCCGCTCGTCGTCGCCCTGCACCCCGCGCCACACGCCCCGCACCAGCACGTGATCGAAGTCCTCGGGCTCGGGCGGCAGCATCGACACCAGCTCGCGTACGAAGCCCAGGTCGCGATCACGGAAGGTGGCCCGGAGGCCCGTGCGGGTGCGCTCGTAGCCCTCTTCTTCCACGAGCAGCTCGCTGAGCACGTCCAGCGAGGCGGGGTGGGTGAAGTCGAGCTGCACCTGCAGGTCGAAGTGCACCTTGTCGACGTTGATGCCCTTCAGATCCTGGATGCGGGACGTGTTGTTGCCCGCCCAGTGCGCCACCCGGAAGAACAGGTTCCACACGTCGGTCAGCTCGAGCGCCGCCGGATAGTCGACGTCCTCGCCGTCGGCGAAGAAGTAGACGCCCTCGGACGGGCCGAGGTGAAAGCGGCACTTGCCCGCGTTCCCCCACTCGAAGCCGTAGACCGCCGGCGGCAGCTGCGGCCGGTAGCCCACCGCCTCGATGACCTCTTCCTCGTCGAACAGATCGAGATCGTCCGAGAACACGTAGAACCCGCGGTCGACGTCACGGAGCTCGATCACCCCCTGCAGCTCGTCGTCCTCGGCGGCCTGGATGGTGAACAGCACCGAGTTCTCGGCCCACGGCGTCGCGATGTCGTCGCCCAGGTAGTACAGCAGGCCGTCGGCCTCGCTGTACTCGAGCTTCTCGGACTCGAGGAACTCGCGGACGCGCTGGACCCACTCGGCGAAGTCACCCTCCTTGGGATCGACGACGTAGAACTCCATGGTGCTCCTCGAAAGGCGGGGATTTGGGGCGCGCAAGGCTAGCGGCGGGTCGCGCGCGCCGTCAACAAGCAGTGTTCAGAGGCACGGGGTAGGCGGGCGCGCGGCGCCGAGCGACCGCGCGGGTGCGGCCCTCAGGCCGACTCGATGTAGCCGTTCTGCAGCAGGTAGAGCAGATCCTGCGTCGTCTCGAGGTCGCTGGCCGGGCTGTGATCCAGCACCCGGCCGACCTCCCCCTGGTTGATCACCACCTGCAAGGTGTCGAGGGCCTCGGCGGACAGCGCCGACAGTCGGCTGGTCAGCGGCGACTTCAGCTGCAGCGCCGTGCCCCGGCGCGGCACGTGGTCGGCGTAGACCTTCAGCTCGTCCCACTGCCGCAGCCCCTCGACGAGGAGCCCGCGGGTGGGCTCGGTGATCGCGTCCTCGAAGGCGGGCGGCGTCGTCATCCCGTCCATGCGGAAGGCGCCCCGCTCCCAGGTCAGCAGGCGGAAGAAGGCCTTCTGAGGCCCCACCGCCGACGCCTCGGGCCCGGCGCCGGGCTCCGCGACGGTGGCGTAATACACGCTGCCGCTGCGGAAGAAGATGCGCCCCTCTCGGTGCATGTCGTCGGTCAGCACCAGGACGCCGCTGCGGCCGTTGTTGGTGAACAGCTCCACCAGATCGGCCACCGTCACGTCGTCGTCGGGGAAGCGCCCCGACATGCCCTGGGCGCGATCGATGGTCGGCCGCGCCTGCCCCGCCGGGGGGCCGCCCGGCGCGGTGAACATCTGGGCCGGATCCCCCTCGGTGGTCGCCTGATCGGGCAGCGGCACGTTCAGGTTGAGATCCGTGGGCGTGTCCGACGGGGCCATGCTCGTCGTGCCGAGGGGCCCCTCCGGCCGCACGACCTCCATGATGGACGTGCCCACCAGCAGCTTGTCGCCCACCTGCAGGCGCGCGACCGTGACGCGCTCGCCGTTGACGAAGCTGCCGTTGGTGCTCTTGAGGTCCTGGAAGACGATCTGCCCGTGGTACGTGGCGATCTTGGCGTGGCGCCGCGACACCATGTCCTCGTCGAGGACCATGTCGAACTCGCTGCCGCGGCCGATCACGATCTCGCGATTGGGGCGCAGTGGGAACTCACCGCCCTTGTACCTGCCGGCGATGAAGCGAAGCGCGTAGCTCATCTCGCGAGCCGACCTGCGTCTGCGGTTGGACAACGGGTGTTCTGGGTACCACGCCCCCCCGCCTCGAGCAAGAACCGGCCGCCCTCGGCGGTTGCCGACGCGCGCGGCCCTGCGGTAGAAGCCGCGTCCGGCGCCGGGCTCGGGGCGCCCTCGGCGACGGCCCGCGGCCCGCGGCGCGCCCGAATTGTGCCGGGCGGGCGCGATTCCGCTACACTCGGCGCCGCGTTCGGGCCGAGAGACGGCCCCTCAGGAGTGACGGCGATGAACCTGCCCCACGACACGCTGCAGCAGGCGGCCTTCCAGATGCCCGGGGGCGGCGAGCTCCTGCTCATCCTGCTCATCGTGCTGGTCATCTTCGGGCACAACCGGATCCCCCAGCTCGGCGACGCGCTCGGCAAGGGCATCCGCAACTTCCGCAAGTCCTTTGCCAAGGACGAGACCGAAGCGGAGCCCACCGACCGCGAGGTGCGCCAGCTGCCCGAGAAGCGCTCGGCGCCGATCGAGGAGAAGCTCGAGCAGAACGACAAGAGCCACGTGGCCTGACCGGGACCGCAGAGTCCGGCGGCCTGCGGCGCGAACCGCGCTGACCCTCCCGCCGCGTCAGCCCCTCGGGCCCAGCCGGGCCGCCGCGAGGCTACGCACCTCATCGTGCACCGACGGCTCGGCGGCCAGGCGGCGCAGGTGCTCGCGATCCAGCAGCCCGACCAGCGCCCGCCCCACGTCCACCGGCGTGTAGGGGTTCAGCACCAGCGCCCACTGCACCGCGCGCCGGCGACCCCAGCGCGGGTGTCGGAAGAGGCGGCGCAGCACCTCGGCGCCGTTGGGGCGGCGGCTCGCGATCTTCAGGACGTCCTGCTCCACCACGCGGGGGTTCTGCAGCAGGTGTTCGATGACCACCGGATCCTGGTCGAGCAGCAGGCGCTCGAGCAGCGATCGGTCGTTCGAGCGCGCCTTCCAGCGGCGCTCGCCCAGCGTCACCTCGCGCTCCGGATCGAGGGGCGGCGCGCGCAGCTCAGCCGGCTCGGCCACCTGCGCCGGCGGCGCGTCGACGAAGAGCGCGAGCACGCCCGCGCGCCCGGTGACCTGCGCCAGGCCCCGCAGCCGATCCGTCGCGGCGGGCGGATCCACCTCGATGACCTGCACCAGCGCGTGATAGGCGAGGTCGACCGCATCGGAGCGTACGCGCGACAGCCCCTCGAGCACGGCGTCGACCACCGCCAGCAGGCTCTCCCCGTCGGCGTCACGCAGGCACTCGCGCCACAGCGCCTGGCGCATCGCCGGCTCCGGGACCGCGCCCATGCGCCGGAGGAAGGCCGCGGCGTCCACGCGACGACGCGTCATCGGTGGGCGCGCTCGGCCTCGGCGAAGCGGACCTTGACCGCCGGGTGCAGCGCGCGCTGCGTCAGCTCTTCGTCGAGGTCGATCAGGATGATCGAGAAGGGGCGCGACTCACCCGGCATCAGGCGCGAGGCGGCGGCGCGGTTCAGGTTGGCGAAGTGCGGATGCGCCGGCGTGCGCGCCACCTCGGCGGCCTGGCCCGCGTCGAAGACGTCGCAGCAGGCGGCCACCCGAGTCTTCAGCGGCAGGCCCCCGGGCGCGTCTTCGAGGAGGGCGGCGAGCGTGATGCCGCGCTGCACGCGGTTGGTGCCGTTGGTCAACCGGCCGTGGACGAGGGCCACGTGCTCCTTGCGGCCGACGGGCACGAGCTCCATGCGCACGTCGGTGATCTCGAGCTGTCCCTGGACGCTGGCCGTCTCGACCACCGGACGGGCCGGGGGTTGAGTCACCGGGCGCTCCCCGCGGCCGAGCACCACGTCCATCGCCAGCGCCGGATCCTCCCAGATCGGCGCCCAGTCGTTGCGCCACCAGACGAAGGCGAAGGCCCCGCCGACGACCACCAGCACGAACGCGAAGACGAGCCACCCCAGGCCGGGCGGCCGGATCGGCTTCAGGTCGGCCGGCTCGTCGGCTTGAAAGCTCTCGGGCGCCGCGGTGGGCGCGACGCGGGCGGCCTCTTCGAGGGCGGTGGCGCCCAGGGCCGCGGGCGTGCTGAGGGGCGCGAAGGCCGCCTCCGCGCGATCAGCCGGGGGCGGCGAGTCCTCCGCCGGCACGGCCGCGGGCGCGGTCGACTCGCTCAGCTGGCCGATGTCGACGATCACCTTGGGCTGATCGGGATCGGGCTCGCGGTGGTTCGAGTGGCGCACCTCGGAGGTGCGGGCGCCGCCGGTTCGCCGCGAGCGCGGCGCCTCTGCCGCGGGATCGATGCGGATGCCCTTGGGGTTGCCCCCCGCGCGCCGACGCACGACCTCGTCCGACTTGACGTCGACCACCGCGTCCCCCGCGGCGTCGGGGGCGCGCGGCGCGCCCGGCGGGAGGGACAGCCCAGGCGCCGGCCGCTTCGGGGCGACCATCATGTCGTCGCTGTCGAGCGGGGCGTCCGGCGTGCGGGGCGCCGTCAGGCTGCCGTCGCTCGGGCGCTTGGGGGCCACGAGCAGATCGTCGTCCGCCGCGAGCCCCGAGGGCGGCTGCGACGGCGCGCTGCCGGGGCGAGGCGCGGCCGGCTCCGGCCGGATCATCATCACGTAGCCACACGACGCGCACTTCGCGCGCAGCCCCGCCTCCGGGAGCTGCGCCACCGGGAAGTCGTACACGGCGCTACATTGGGCGCATTTGACGTGCATCGTGTTCTGAGAGCTCGACCGCGCGTGAGACGCCCGATGGTGGCACTCCGGGCCACGAGCGGCAAGTTTCCCGCACGCCGCGGGCCGCTTGACAAACGCCGCGAGCGGTCGTGATCGTGCCTGCGTTTCCCCCGCCCCCCCGAGGAGCCCCGTGCCGGTGCACGTCATCAAGCGGTACGCGAACCGCAAGCTCTACGACACGCGGCGCAGCCGGTACGTCACGCTCGACGAGATCGCCCTGCTGATCAAAGAGGGGGTCGACATCCAGATCATCGACAACAAGTCGAAGGAAGATCTGACCGCGGTGACGATGGCACAGATCCTCGTCGAGGAGGAGAAGCGCGACAAGCGCGGCGGCCCCCTCCCGGATTTACGGGCGCTGATCCGGGACAAGAGCGAGCAGCTCTCGCGCCGGCTGACCGATCCCGTGCAGACGCTGCGCAGCAACGTCGAGGAGTCGGTCAACAAGCTCATCCGCAGCGGCGAGGAGCGCGCGGCGCTGACCCGCGATCAGATCCAGACCTGGCTCGACCACAACACGCACGCGCTCGAGGAGCTGCACAAGCGGGTCGACGATCGCGTGAAGAAGGTCGTCGGTGGGCTCGAGATCCTCGACCGGATCCAGGCTGATCTCGGTCGGCTCGAGCGGCGGCTGAGGCGGATCGAGGCCCAGCTGAACCTGCCCGCCGAGGACGACGACGACGGCGCTTGATGCGCCGCCGGCGCGGCCCGTCGGCCGGCGATCAGAAGTCGAGACCCAGCTTGAAGGTGTAGGACTGCAGGCCCTTGGTCAGGACGATCTCGGGCGTGAAGTTGGCCGCGCCGAGGATGAAGCGCGAGCCGAGCACGAAGCGGTGCAGCACCTCGGTCTCCTCGGCGAAGACGAAGCTGCGCGCCGGATCGTCCGCGCGGCCGGGCGTCGAGTCGAGCACGCCGCTCCGGCCGAACGCCCACACCGGCTCGTAGGCCATGTAGGGCGCGACGTTGGCCACGCCCCCCGCACCGAACGAGCGGCTGATGATGAAGTCGAGGCTGACGGTCGTGAGGTCCAGGTCCGACGATCCGACCATCCGGTTGAGCGCCGCCCGGACGGCCAGGTCGACCGGGAACGCGTCGATGGCCTCGTTGGGCGCGAACTTCACCATGCCGCCGAAGGCGAAGAGCTCGCTGTCCACCAGCCAGGTCGCGGTCGCGCCGATGTCGACGCTGTAGGGCAGCCCCTTGGTCAGGCCCAGGTGCAGCGTGTGCAGCAGGGGCTCCGGCGACTCGTCCTTGACCGCCTTCTTCCAGTAGTCCTCGTCCTGGTTGATGTTGGTGAGGGAGTACGCGAAGTCGAACTGAAAGCCGTTGATGCCGGCGGTCTCGGCGGGCGCCAACAGTCGCGGCGCGAAGGCCATGCCGAACTCGCGCACGAGGCTCTTGAAGGCGGCCTGATCGGGCACCGGCGCGTCGCCGCAGGGGACGGCGTCGGTGCTGCCCGAGCCGGTGCAGAGGCGGCCGAGGACCGGATCATTGTCCAGCGCGAAGGCCGGCGCCGCCGTCAGCGCGACGGCGAACATCGCGCCAAGCCCCAGACCTCGCCGCGGGCGGGAAGACGACACTGATGCCCCTCCGAGTCGACGTGCGCCGGGTGTTCCGGGCCTCGCGAGCGTAGGAGCGACCCCCCGGGCTGTCAAGATTGGCGCGGGCGGCCCGTCTCGGAGCCTGTTGCGCAGAGAGGGACGGGCGGGGTGCGTCGACGAAAGCCCGGATCGAGGCGCGAGCGCGTGACGTCTCCGACGGGATCGCCGCGCCCTCGCACGGCGGGGCCGCGCGCTCGGGGGCGTGCACCGCGAAGCGCCCGGACCGTGGGGCGGGCTGCTCGGGCGAGACGACCACGCCGGGCCGCGGCCCCGAAACGCAGAAAGGCCCGCCGGGGAACGGCGGGCCTTTCGAGAAACCGGGTGGAGCTGCGGGGAATCGAACCCCGGACCTCTAGAGTGCGATTCTAGCGCTCTCCCAACTGAGCTACAGCCCCGGAAGCCGCGGCACATTAGACCAACGGCCCAGGGCTGTCAATCCCCTTTCGTCGCGGTCGCCGCCGAGCCTCGACCCGTCTATCATCGCGCGCCGTGACGCCCCCCACCGATCGCCGCCGGCTGCGCCTGGCCGTGACCCTCGCGGTGACCCTGCCTGCGGCCGCCGTGCTGTGGGGGGCGCTGCAACCGGAGGCCTTCCCGGCGGGCCTCGATCTCGCCCTCAAGCTGGCCGCCGCCGCCGCGCTCGCGTTCGCGTTCTTCGGCCTCGGTCGGATCGGCTGGCTGCCCGACTTCCTCGCCCGGCGCCTGGTCAGCCTGGTCATCGTGC
>JAUHXL010000328.1 GCA_030426945.1 bacterium | reverse complement strand
GCGCCTTCGCCGCCTCGGCCGATCGGTACGGCGCCGTGCAGCTCTGGCATCGCCGCACCGGCCGCCGCCTGCTGCAGGCCGACGTGCACCACCGCGTCGCGGCGCTGGCGCTGACCATCGATCCGCCCGCCATCGGGGCGATGGGCGCCGACGGCGCGCTCACCCGCCTGGGGGTGGCCGGCGCGCTGCACCACGCGCCGACGCTGCTCAGCGAGGCGGCCGTCCGCGCCGTGAGCTGGGCGCCGGTGGGGCGCACCTGGGCGGCCGTCGACGCCGCCGGTGTGCTGGCGGTGGGCCAGCCCGGGCTGCCCGCGCGGCGGTGGGCGGTGGGCGTGGGCCCGCCGGTCGCGGTCGCCTGGCACCCCGACGGGCAGTCGCTGGCCGTGCTGACCGAGGGGGCCGTGCTGCTGCAGCAGGGCAGCGGCACACCCCAGCGGGTGTTCAGCCTCGGCGCGGCCGGCCGCGCGCTGGCCTGGGCCGGCGATGGCCAGCGGCTGCTCGTCGGGCTCGAGGACGGCGGGGTGCAGGTGCTCGACACCACCACCTGGGCGTCGGTGGCGCGGCCGACCCGCGCCGGGCGCCCGGTGGACGCGCTCGCGGTCGGCGGCGTCGGCGGCGACGAGCGCATCTACGTGGCCCAGGGCGACGAGGAGATCGTCGCCCTGCACCCGCGCACCTTCGAGGCCCGCATCTTCCGCGGCGGCCCGGGGCGCAGCCGCGCGCTGACGGTCAGCCCGGACGGCCAGTGGCTGGCGGCCGGGGGCGCCGACGGCGCGGTCACGCTGTGGCGGGTCCGCGACGGCCGCACGTTCGCGCTGGCGCGCAGCCCCGAGCCCGCCCCGCGGGTGGACGCCCTCGCCTTCGCCCCCGACGGCGCCTGGCTGGTGCGGGCGGGGCCGGGGCCTCGCCTGCGCGTCTGGCCCACGCCCGATGACGACGCCGCCCCGACCGGCCTGGGCCTCGACGGCCTGAGCATGGCCGAGCCGCGCGCGCTGGCCTTCGCGCCCGATGGCGGCGCCCTCGCGATCGGCGACGCGGCCGGCGTCGTCACCGTCCTGCCCTGGGCGCCGGACGGCTGAGGCCCGCCGCGGGCACGCGCCTTGCTGCGGCGCCGTCGACCGCGTCGGGATTCCCCCCGCATCGGTCGGAGGCGGCACCATGTGGCACGACCCGACACGCGCGGCGCGCGCCCGCCGCGCGACCGCGCTGTTGCTGGCGCTGCTGCCCACCGCCCCGATCTGCGCCGCCGAGCCGCCCCGCGCCACCCCAACCCGCGCGGGCCCCGTGCCCGACTTCGCCCCACTCGACCGCGTCGTGACGAGCGCGCGCCTGTCGCTGCGCGCGCCCGCGCTGCAGCGGGCGCTGACCGCGGTCCTCGGCGCGCGCCACGAGATCGACCCTCGGCCGACGCCCGCCTACGAGAAGGACGACGCGCTCCTGTGGCTGCGCGACCACCAGCCCCTCTTCGTCCGGCACGGTGACGGCACCCTCGGCGCGCTGCGCCCCCGCCACCCGAGCCCGTACCGCGACGCCTGGATGCCCCTGTCCTCGACCCTTCGGCCCGTGCCGCTCCCGCTGATCCACGAGCAAGGCAACCTGGTGACCACCGGCCGCCACGTCTTCGTGTCGATGCGCCTGCTCTACGAGAACGCCCGGGCCTTCTCGGCGCCCCACCTGCAGCGCGAGGGCTACCGACCGCGCGATCCCGGCACGGTCATCGACCTGCTGAGCCACGCGCTGGGGGTGAAGCCGGCCGAGATCGTCCTGGTGCCGTCCCTGCCGGACGAGACCACGTGGCACGTCGACCTGATCCTGATGCCGATCGACGAGAACACGATCATGGTGCCCACGCTCGAGGACGCGGCCCTCGACACCGTGACGGACGCGGCCGAGCGGCAGCTCGCGCACGCCGTGCAGGCCGCGCTGGCGGTGCACCCGCCGGTGCTGCGGCGCCTGGGCTACACCGTCGTGACGCTGCCCATGCTGGCGCCGCGGCGCGTGCCCTCGCCCGACCAGCCGGGCGAGCCCATCACCGCCTACTACACCCCGGCCAACGGCCTGCTGCTCGATCGCGGCGACGCCCGCCTGGTGATCCTGCCCCAGGCACAGGGCGCCGATCTGCGCCCCGGCGAGGCGGCGCTGGACGCCGCCTACCGCGCGCGCTGGGCGCGTGCCTTCGAGGATCTCGGCTGGCGACCTCTGTTCGCCGACACGGGCGACCTGCTCCGCTTCGGCGGCCTGTTCCGCTGCGTCACCGCGGTCGTGCCGCGGGGCTGACGCGCGGCCGGGCGGCGCGCGAACCGAAGGGTCGACGTGCCCCCCGAAGTGTCCTACCGTCGACGGCTCAGCGACGGGGCCACGGCGCCCTTTGGGGGGACGCATGGAGATCACGCCCGACGAACCGGACACGCTCGTCATCGACGTCGGCGGCACCGGGATCAAGATGATCACGGTCGACGGCCGCGGCGAGGCGCGCACCGAGCGCCACCGCGCGCTCACGCCCGACCCGGCGACGCCCGGCTCGGTGCTCGAGGTCATCGAGGGCCTGGCCGAGCATCAGCCGGGCACCCACGCGCGGGTGTCGGTCGGCTTCCCGGGGGTCGTGCGGCACGGCGTGGTGCACACCGCGCCGAACCTGGGCACCGAGGCCTGGGCCGGCTTCGACCTGGCCGCGGCCCTCGCCGACCGGCTGGGCCGACCGACGCGGATCATCAACGACGCCGAGCTGCAGGGCTACGGCGTCATCGATGGGGCCGGCGTCGAGCTCGTGCTGACGCTCGGCACGGGCCTCGGCAGCGGCCTCTACACCGACGGCCGCCTGGTGCCCAACCTCGAGCTGGGCCACCACCGGTACCGGAAGGGTGACACCTACGAAGAGCGCCTGAGCAACGCCGAGCGCAAGCGCATCGGCAACGCGAAGTGGAGCCGCCGGGTCCTGCGCGCCCTGTCGCACATCGAGCCCATCTTCAACCCCGATGTCATCCACCTCGGTGGCGGCAACGCCCAGAAGCTGGATCCCGAGACCCTGCCCCACAACGTGCGCGTGTTCGTCAACGTCGAGGGCCTCACCGGCGGCGTGCGCCTGTGGGCGGAGGCATGACCTCGCCCGCGCGGCCGACCCGGGCCGCCACCGCCGAGCAGCGCCGGCTCGAGGACAGCGAGGCGCGCCGCGCCGACTGGAAGCACTGGGGCCCCTATCTGGCCGAGCGGGCCTGGGGCACCGTGCGCGAGGACTACAGCCCCGACGGCGAGGCCTGGCGGGCCTTCCCCCACGAGCACGCGCGCAGCCGCGCCTACCGCTGGAACGAGGACGGCCTCGCCGGCGTGTGCAACCGCTTCCAGAACGCCTGTCTGTCGGTCGCGCTGTGGAACGGCCACGACCGCATGCTGAAGGAGCGCCTGTTCGGCCTCGACGGCGATCAGGGCAATCACGGCGAGGACGTCAAGGAGTACTACTGGTACCTCGACTCGACGCCCACCCACAGCTACCTGAAGATGCTGTATCGCTATCCGCAGGTGGCCTACCCCTACGAGGGGTTGGTGCGCGAGAGCGAGCGGCGCAGCCGGCACGACCCCGAGTACGAGCTGACCGACGCGCTGCGCGACGCCTTCGCCGCCGGCCGCTACTTCGACGTCTACGTCGAGTACGCCAAGGCGACCGAAGAGGATCTGCTCTGCCGCATCACCGTCCACAACCGCGGGCCCGAGGCGGCGCCCCTCCACGTGCTGCCGCAGCTGTGGCTGCGCAACACCTGGGCCTGGAACGATCGGCACGATCCCGCGCGGCCGCCACCCC
Organism: bacterium; assembly: GCA_030426945.1. Classification (GTDB taxonomy): domain Bacteria; phylum Myxococcota_A; class Bradymonadia; order UBA7976; family UBA1532; genus JACKDN01. The sequence continues at coordinate 4,494 of JAUHXL010000328.1, read as the reverse complement.
GGCTGCGCGCGGCGGGCGCGGGCAAGGGGCCCGCCGCCGTCGAGCTGACCGACCGCCACCTGGGCCAGCGCTGGTGGTGGATCGAGGACGCGGCGCCCGGCGACCTGCTGTTCACCGAGAACGACACGCACGCCGAGCTGCTCTTCGACGCGCCCAGCCGCACGCCCTACGTGAAGGACGCCTTCCACCGCTACCTGGTCGACGGGGAGCGTTCGGCGGTGAACCCCGCGCGCGAAGGCACCAAGGCGTGCGGCGTGCGGCACGCCCTCGTGCCGCCCGGCGGCACGCTGGTCGTCCGGCACCGGCTGGCCGACGTGCCCCACGCCGCGCCCTTCGCCGACTTCGACGCCGTCTTCGCCGAGCGGCTGGCCGAAGCCGACGCCTTCTTCGACGCCGTACACGCCCCCCACCTCGACGCCGACGGCCGGCAGGTGCAGCGCGAGGCCCTCGCCGGGCTGATGTGGTCGAAGCAGTTCTTCCACTACGGGGTCGATCTGTGGCTGCGCGGTGATCCCGCGCCCCCCAAGCCATCGCCCCAGCGCAAGCAGGGCCGCAACGCCGGCTGGGAGCACCTGTACGCCCTCGACGTACACGCGATGCCCGACACCTGGGAGTATCCCTGGTTCGCCGCCTGGGACACCGCCTTCCACACGCTGCCGATCGCACTCGTCGATCCCGAGTGGGCCAAGCGCCAGCTGATCCTGCTGCTGCGCGAGTGGTACATGCACCCCAACGGGCAGATCCCCGCCTACGAGTGGAACTTCGGCGACGTGAACCCGCCGGTGCACGCCTGGGCGGCGTGGCGGGTGTACAAGATCGACCGCAACCTCACCGGGCGCGCCGACACCGACTTCCTCGAGCGGGTCTTCCAGAAGCTGCTGATCAACTTCACCTGGTGGGTGAACCGGAAGGACCGCGACGGGCGCAACATCTTCCAGGGTGGCTTCCTGGGCCTGGACAACATCGGCGTGTTCGATCGGTCCAAGCCCCTGCCCACCGGCGGCCACATCGAGCAAGCCGACGGCACCGCCTGGATGGGCATGTACTGCCTGAACATGCTGGCCATCGCGCTCGAGCTGGCCAGCACGCGCCCGGCCTACGAGGACGTCGCCACCAAGTTCTTCGAGCACTTCATCTCGATCGCCCACGCCATCGACGACATGAGCGGCGAGGGCATCAGCCTGTGGGACAGCCGCGACGGCTTCTACTACGACGTGCTGCACCTGCCCGACGGGCGGCACAAGCACCTGCGCATCCGCTCCTTCGTGGGGCTCATCCCCCTGTTCGCCGTCGAGACCATCGAGCCCGAGCTGCTCGAGCGCCTGCCCCGCTTCAAGGCGCGCATGGACTGGTTCGTGAAGTACCGCCCGCACCTGGTGCGCGACATCGCCTCGCTCACCGCGCCGGGCGAGCACGGCCGGCGCCTGCTCAGCATCCTCGACCGCCAGAAGCTGATGCGGGTGCTGCCGCAGGTCTTCGATCCCGAGCACTTCCTGAGCGACTTCGGCCTGCGCAGCCTGTCGCGCTGGCACGCGGCGCACCCCTACGTCTGGTGGGGCGACCACGAGAACCACGCGGTGGCCTACGAGCCGGGCGAGTCGACCTCGTGGATGTTCGGCGGCAACAGCAACTGGCGCGGCCCGGTCTGGCTGCCGGTCAACTACCTGATGGTCGAGAGCCTCGAGAAGTACGCCCACTATTACGGCGACGCGCTGAAGATCCCGGTGCCGGGTCGTGCGGGATCGGGCGACGCCCGCCCGCTGACGCTGGCCGAAGCCGCCGCCGATCTGGGCCAGCGCCTGTGCCGCCTGTTCCTGCCGGACGCCGACGGTCGTCGCCCCGCCCTCGGCCCCGACCCCCTGTTCCGCGACGACCCCGCCTGGCGCCGGCACCCCCTCTTCTACGAGTACTTCCACGGCGACACCGGCGCCGGCCTCGGCGCCAGCCACCAGACCGGCTGGACCGCGCTGGTGGCCAAGCTGCTGCAGCGCTACCCGCCCGACTGACCCGCGCCCCCGCCCACATCCGCGCATTCCATTTCGGAACGACTGCCGCCATCATGGGCGCACAGCAACCGGACTGGGCACTTCGATGGCCACCACCGCGAACGCCGCCTCCGCGGGCACGATCGTGCTCGTCGACGACGACGACGACCTGCGCGCGCTGCTCGAGCGGCGCCTGGGCCGAGCCGGCTTCACCGTCCACCCCTTCAGCGCGGCCCAGCCGGCCATCGACCACGTCGCGAGGCAGCGCCCGGACTGCGTGCTGCTGGATCTGCACCTCGACGACGGCCTGGACGGCGAGGCCGCGCTCGCCGCGCTGCGGCGGCAGCACGGCGATCTGCCGGTGGTCGTGCTGACCGCCGACGACGACGTGTCGCGCGTGGTTCAGGTGATGCAGGCCGGCGCCTTCGACTACCTCGTCAAGCCCGTCGAGCAGACGCGGCTCGAGACGACGCTGCGCAACGCGATCCGCCACGAGAGGCTGAGCGATCGGCTGCGCACCCTCGAGGCCGCGTCCACCCAGCGGGGCGACGGCATCGTGGGCGCATCGGCGGCCATCGAGCACGTCCGCCGCCGCATCGCCCAGGTCGCCCCCACCGACATCACGGTGATCATCCAGGGCGAGACGGGCACCGGGAAGGAGCTGGTCGCCCGCGCCCTGCACGCCCACAGCCCGCGCCGAGCCCAGCCCTTCGTCGCGATCAACTGCGCCGCCGTGCCCGAGACCCTGCAGGAGTCCGAGCTCTTCGGCCACGAGCGGGGGGCCTTCACCGGCGCGTCGGCGCGCCGCGCCGGCTGCTTCGAGCGCGCCGACGGCGGCACGCTGTTCCTCGACGAGGCCGCCGAGCTCGCGCCGGGCCTGCAGGCGAAGCTGCTGCGCGTCCTGCAGGAGCGTCGCTTCACCCGCGTGGGCGGCGACGAGGAGGTCGCCGTGGACGTCCGCATCGTCTGGGCCACCCGCGCGTCGCTGCACGAGGAGGTCGAGCGGGGCCGCCTGCGCGACGACCTCTACTACCGGATGGCCGTCTTCGAGATCGACGTGCCCCCCCTGCGCGACCGCGGCGACGACGTCCTGCTGATCGCCGCCGCCCTGCTCGATGATCTGCGCGTCCGCTACGATCGCCCGGTGCTCCGACTGGGCGCGTCGGCGCTGAGCGTCCTGCAGACCTACCCCTGGCCGGGCAACGTCCGCGAGCTGCAACACGCCCTCGAGTGCGCCGCGGTGGTCGCGGAGGACAAGCTCGAGGGTCACCACTTCCCTCGCCGGGTGCGCGAGGCGATCGCCATGCCCGCCGACGACACGCCCGCGCCCCGGCCGCCCTTCGCGGGCTGGACGCTGGCCGAGGCCGAGACCTGGCTCATCCACGACGCCTGGCGCCGCCACCACGGCCACGCAGCCAGCATGGCGGCGGATCTGGACGTGCCCCGCACCACGCTGTACCGCAAGCTGAAGAGCCTGGGCCTGTCCGGCTCGGGTCGCGGCGGCGACTGACCGGATCCGCGCGGCCCCGTCCGCGGGCGCGCTCCATCCCGAATCGACCTCGGGCGCCCGTCCCGGCACCCCAGATCGGGACGTCGTCCCCGCGGGGCCGCGTCCCGCGGGCCTCTGCGCGTTGGCACGCCGCGTGAAAACGGGAGGGAGCGCGCCGCCGACGGCGGCGCCCTGGACCTCGGCCCGCCGGAGACACGATGACCCCGACCGCCACCACCGCGCACCCCCCGGCGCTGACCGACGCCTGGCTGCCTCACCTCAACGACGCCATCAGCGCCCTGCGCCTGCGGCTCTTCGTCTCGGGGGGGGACGACGAGCTCGAGCGGGCCCTGCGCCGCGTCGAGGTGCTGCTGCGCCGCCACCGCGAGCTGGGGGCGCACCGATGAGGGCGCCGCACGACCCCTCCGACCGGTTCGCCTGCGCCACGCGCGCCGCGGCCCCCGTCCTGGCGGCCGCCCTCGGCGCCGCGCTCTTGGGACCCTTCGGCGGCGTGGTCGGCTTCCTGACCGGCTGCCTCGCGACCTTCCTGTTCGACGTCCGCGGCGCCGAGGCGGTCGACCATCGTGGGCGAACCCTTCGCCCGCCCAGCGCGACCGCCTTCGCGGTGCGCCGCGCCACCTGACCCCCGACCCGGCGGCGGGTCGTCGACCACGCAGCGGTCTCCCGACCGGGTCGATGGCCCGCCGCCGTGTCCTTTCGCGCCTCGCGCGCCCGCCTGATCCCAGTCTGGGCCACCCCCTTGCCCCGTTCCCGAAATGGAACACCAGATCGAGACAGCGCGACGACGGCGCAACTCCCGCGCCGCGGCACGGCCCTTGCCTGACCGGGTCGGCCGCCCCCGGTCGGAGTCGCCGTGCCCACACCCCCCAGCGTGTCGCCCTCCATCGCCCTCGAGGGGCATCGCCTCGTCGACGTCCTGCACCAGGGCGCCAACTCGCTGGTCGTGCGCGCCGAGCGCCTCACGGACGGCACCACCGTCATCCTGAAGCGGCTCACCGG
>JAUHXL010000327.1 GCA_030426945.1 bacterium | reverse complement strand
CGGCCGACGAGCGGGCTCCTGCTGGTGGGGCTGACGCCCGAGGGCTACGACGGGCTGCGCGCGCAGTTCGAGGGGCGCACGATCGGCAAGACCTACCTCGCGTTGGTGCACGGCGGGCCCAAGCCGCCCCAGGGCACCGAGGCCTCGCCCATCCGCGAGGTGCGGCGCGGCGGGCGCAAGCGCGCCCTGCTCGGCCCCGGGCGGGGCGCGCAGGAGGCGGTGACGCGCTACGCGACGCTCGCGCGGACGAAGGGCATCAGCCTGCTCAGCTGCGAGCCCAAGACCGGGCGGCTGCACCAGATTCGGGCGCACATGGCGCATCGGGGGTGCCCGGTGGTGGGTGACCGCGACTATGGGCCGCGCGACGCGCTCGACAAGCTGTTCGCCCGCCACGTGAAGGGCGGCCTGGGCCTGCACGCGGCCGAGCTGCGCTTCACGCACCCGGTGACGCGGCGGTCGCTGTCGGTGCGGGCGCCGCTGCCCGCGACGGTGGTCGCGTTCTGCGCCGACGTGGGCCTGGCCGTCCCGCGGGCGTGGCGATGATCGGCGCGCTGACGCTCGCCCTGGCGGTGCTCGCGCAGCCGGCCGCGCGGCCGGGCTTCGAGGAGTCGCACCTCTTCCGGGCGCTGGCCATCGAGCGCCTGGAGCCCGAGATCGCGCCCCAGGGCAAGCGCGTCGTGTTCGTGCGGGTGGTGCGCTACGAGGTGTTCCTCGAGCACGAGCCCTTCATCACCTGGCCCAACGCGCTGCACTGGCTGACCGACGAGGACGTCGTGCGGCAAGAGCTGCTGCTGGCGCCCGGCGACCTCTTCGACGGCGAGAAGGTGCAGGAGTCCGCGCGCAACCTGCGCGACCTGGGCATCTTCTCGTTGGTGCGCATCCTGCCGGTGAAGGCCGCGGCCCCCGGCGAGATCGGGCTGCTGGTGGTGACGCGGGATCTGTGGAGCCTGCGGCTGGAGTCCGAGTTCCAGTTCACCGACGGGCACGTCGACCGGCTGCTGCTGCAGCTGACCGAGCGCAACCTCGCGGGGCGCAACAAGCGGGCGTCGGCGCGCTTCGATCTGCGGCCGCTGACGCTGCGGCTGGGCGGCCTGTACACCGACCGGCGGCTGCTCGGCGAGCAGCTGTACCTGTTCGCCAAGGCGTTGGCCGTGCTCGAGCGCGCCGACGGCAGCTACGACGGCTTCGAGACCGAGCTGCGCGTCGCGCGACCCTTCTACGACCTGGGGCAGCGGTGGGGCTTCGACGTGCCGATGGCGGCCGAGGCGTACACCATCCGCCAGAACCAGGCCGGCACCATCCTCACCTACGACCCGGATCCCGACGACGCCGACGAGGTGGCCATCCCGCGGGTGTGGGAACACACCTTCTTCAGCGTCGAGGGCCTGGCGCAGCACCAGGTGGGCAAGAAGTGGGTGGCGCGCTTCTCCGCGGGCCTCGGCTTCTCGCTGCTCGACGCCGAGGCGGACGTGCCGGCCGAGCACCGGGACGCCTTCGAGCGCGACGTACTGCCGCACACGTTCCGGTGGATCTACCCGGTGGTGGGGGCGTCGTTCTTCGCCAATCGTTTCAAGGTGTTCAAGGACCTCGCCGCCTTCGCGATCAGCGAGGACGTGCAGCTCGGGCCGAGCGCGAGCCTGACCCTGCGGGCGCCGCTCGAGGCGTTCGGCAGCAGCGCGGGGGCGCTGCAGCTCTCGGGCAACGTGGGGTGGACCGAGGCCTGGGCCGGCGACGGGCTGGTCGAGGCGGCGGCCGGCGCGCGGGCGCGCTTCGATCCCAACGACGACACCTTCTACGACCAGACGCTGCTGGTGCGCGTGCGCGGCGCCACCCCGCGCTCGAAGGCCGGCCGGCTGGTGCTGCGCGGCGACTGGTTGGCCCGGCGGAGAGATACGCAGGGCACCGTCACCACGCTCGGCGGCGACAACGGGCTGCGCGGCTACCCCAGCCAGGCCTTCTTCGCCTTCGGCGGCAGCCGCCTGCGCGGCAACGTCGAGCTGCGCACGGCCCCCTACGCGATCTCGTTCCTGCATGTCGGCGCGGCGACGTTCTACGATGTCGGCACCGTCTACACCGACTTCGACGACGCCCAGCTGTACCAGACCGTGGGCCTCGGCCTGCGCGCGCTGATGCCGCAGTTCAACCGGGTGGTGTACCGCTTCGACGTGGGCGTGCCGGTCGACGGCAGCGGCTTCGTCGTGCGCATCGGCGCCGAGACGGGGCAGGCGGTGCCGGTCACCCGCAGCGAGGATCAGCTGTACGAGTTCAGCGTCGGGGGGCTGAGCAACCAGCCCTGAGCGGAACCAGGGTAGGCCGGATCAGTCCTCGCCGCGGTAGACGCAGCCCGACGTACACGTCTCCTTCACCACCACCTTGCTCAACATCGGCAGCGTCGGCTTGATCCGCGCCCAGACGAAGCGCGCCAGGTTCTCGCTGGTCGGGTTCGCCAGCCCCGGCACGTCGTTGAGGTAGTAGTGGTCCAGCACCGCGTGCAGCGGCTTCCAGGCCTCGCTCAGATCGGCGAAGTCCTGGACCCAGCCGCTGTCGTCGCCCACCGGCCCCTCGACGTGCAGCACCACGCGGAACGAGTGCCCGTGCAGCCGCGCGCACTTGTGGCCGGGCGGGACGTTGGGCAGCAGGTGGGCCGCCTCGAAGCGGAACTCTTTGTAGATCTCCATGGCGCGCCCGTTTAGCGACTTCGGCCGCCAAATGCCAGCGCCGCGGACCCCCAGCGCCTCAGCGGCCCACCAGGCCGAGGGTCAGCGCGACGCTGGTGCCCACGTCGACGTCGGTGGCGGAGAAGGCGCGGCAGCCCTCGCAGTCGCCGAAGCGCGCAGCGTCCGCCCACAGCGGGTGGCGCACGACGACGCCCAGCGTCAGCAGGCGCACGTGGGCGTCGTCGAGCACCCAGCCCACGCCGAGGGGCACCGCGACGGACGCCTCGGTGCGGGTGGCGCGCAAGCCGGCGCCGCCGCCGTCGGCGGTGTTCGGGTCGACCGGATCGTCGAAGCCGGGGGGCGTGTCGATGGGCAGCAGCCACCATGCCTCGGGGCCGTAGGCGCCGTAGAGGCCGGTCATCCAGGTGATCGTCTCGCCTTCGACGCTCAGATCCACGCCGGCGCGCGTCCACGGGCCGTCGCGGTCGAAGAAGGGCAGCCAGGCGCCGGCGACGGCCAGCGCCACGTCCAGCCCGCCGCGGACCACCTGGCAGCGGGCCTCGAGCCCGACGCGGAAGGGCGACAGCAGCCCACCGAGGGCGCAGCCGCCGCCCACGCCGACGGCGAGGGCGCCGTCCCACCAGACGGGCGGCACCCAGACGGCGGTGCCGTCCCAGAGGCCGGTGCCGATGGCCGAGACGGTGCGGTCGGCGCCGTCCAGCGACCCGTCGAGGGACGCCGGCGCCAGGCGGGTGAGGGGCAGGTGCAGGTCCCACGCGAGCTCGCCGGCCGCCGCGACGCGGGCCGGGCGGGGGTGGATGGTCGTCTGGCAGCCGGCGAGCAGCAGGGCGAGGGCCGCGGCCGATCTCACGGCATCAGCGGACATCGGACCTCGCCGCTCCGGCAAGAGGCCATGGGCGTCGCCCCGCTCACAGCCCGCGCGCCCACTCCGGGCGCAGCGGGATGTCACCCGACAGCGCGGCGTCCAGGGTGGCGACGATGCGATCGCGGTCGCGCGGCAGGCGCCCACCCAGCGGCAGGTAGTTGCTGGCGTGGTTGGTGCGGAAGACGGCGTCGGTGGGCCGCGCCTCGGCGACGAAGGTGCGCAGCTCGCCCAGCAGGGCGGGCACGTCGGGCAGCTCGAAGCGGCCGCGATCCTCCAACACCGCCAGCGGCGTCTCGGGCACGACGGTCAGGGTCAGCGCCGCCAGGTAGTCGGGATCCATGGCCGTCGCCAGCCGGGCCGAGCCCAGCGCGTGCTCCGCCGACCGCCCCACGCCGCCGGCGCCCAGCAGGAAGATGGCCGACAGCCGCATGCCGGCGGCCTTCGCCCGCCGCGCCGCCTCGGCGTGCGCCGCGAAGTCGCTGCCCTTGGCCAGCCGCTTCAGCGTGGCGTCGTCGCCCGACTCCGGGCCGATGTACAGCAGGTCCAGGCCGTCCTCCCGCAGCGTGCGCAGCTCGGCGTCCGTCTTCGCCAGCACGTTGGTCGCCATCGCATAGCAGCTCACCTGGCGCAGCCGCGGGAACGCCCGCCGGCACGCCTCGAGCAGAGGCCGCCAGTGGTCGAGATCCATCACCAGCGCGTCGCCGTCCGCGACGAACACCTTCTCGACGTTCGGCCCGAACCGCCGCCCCGCCGCTTCGACGTCGGCCAACGTCTCGGCCAGGTCGCGCACCCGAAACGTCTTCTCGCGGTACATCGCGCAGTAGGTGCAGTGGTTCCACGAGCAGCCGATCGTGGCCTGCACGATGTAGCTGTGAGCCTCGCTGGGCGGGCGGTAAAGGGAGCCTTCGTAGCGCATGGGCCGCAGGATAGCGCAGGGGGGTCGGTGGGGGCAGGCGGGGGCGCCGCTGCCGCCTAAAGTGGAAAAGTGGGCTGGTTCGTCCGTTTGTGTGGCACGACCCCGCGGGGTTAGCCGAACAGGGCGCGGTGGACGCGGCGGTCGGGGGTCAGCTCCGGGTGGAAGCTGGCGCCGACGACGTTGCCTTGGCGCACCATCACCGGCTCGCCTTCGAAGCGGGCGGTGATCTCGACGTCGGGGCCGACGCGCTCGATGCGGGGGGCGCGGATGAAGAGGAGGGGCAGGTCGGCGCCGTCGGCGTGCGCCTCGAAGCTGTGCACCTGGCGGCCCCAGGCGTTGCGGGCCACGTCGACGTCGAGCCAGCCGAAGCTGTCTTGATCGGGGTGGTGCACGGCCTTCGCGGCCAGGATGAGGCCGGCGCAGGTGCACAGGACGGGGCGGCCGGAGGCGACGAAGGCGTCGAGGGCGGGGCGCAGGCCGAAGCGCTCGATCAAGAGCAGGTGCGTCGTGCTCTCGCCGCCGGGCAGGATCAGGCCGTCGAGGGCGTCGATCTGCTCGGCGCGGCGCACCTCGACGGGCTCGCAGCCGACGTCGCGCAGCGCGCGCAGGTGCGCAGCCCAGCCGCCCTGGAGGGCGAGGACGCCGACGCGCTTCACGCGCGCGCCCCGACGGACGCGACGCCGCCGGTCGCCGGGGAGGCTCTCACCTCACCAGCCCCGCTTGGCGAGCTTCTCGTCCTCGCCCAGCTTGCCCATCTCGGTGCCGGCCATCGCCTCGCCCAGCCCCGTGCTGATCTCGGCCAGCTTCTTGGGGTCCTCCCAGTAGGTGACCGCCTCGACGATGGCGCGCGCGCGCCGCTCGGGATCGCTCGACAGGAAGATGCCGCTGCCCACGAACACGCTCTCGGCGCCCAGCGCCATGCACAGCGCGGCGTCGGCCGGCGTGGCGATGCCGCCCGCGGCGAAGTTGGGCACGGGCAGCTTGCCCTCCCGGGCCACCTGCACGACCAGCTCGTAGGGTGCGCCGAGGTTCTTCGCCTCGGTCATCAGCTCTTCCTTCGGCATCCGCGTCAGCTTGCGAATGTGGCCGTGCACGGTGCGCAGGTGGCGCACGCCCTCGACGATGTTGCCGGTGCCGGCCTCGCCCTTGGTGCGCAGCATGGCCGCGCCCTCGCCGATGCGGCGCAGGGCCTCGCCCAGGTCGGTGCAGCCACACACGAAGGGCACCTTGAAGTCGTGCTTCTCGATGTGGAAGGCCTCGTCGGCCGGCGTCAGCACCTCGGACTCGTCGATGAAGTCCACCTCGAGCGCCTCGAGGATGCGCGCCTCCATGAAGTGCCCGATGCGGCACTTGGCCATCACCGGGATGCTGACCTCGGCCTGGATCGCCTTGATCATGGCGGGATCGCTGGCCCGGGCCACGCCGCCGTCGCGGCGGATGATGGCCGGCACGCGCTCGAGCGCCATCACGGCGCAGGCGCCGGCGGCCTCGGCGATCTTCGCCTGCTCGACGTTCATCACGTCCATGATGACGCCGCCCTTGAGCATCTCGGCCAGCCCCACCTTGGCCTCGAACGTCGACTTCTCCATCGGACTTCCTCCTCTCGGCGCGCCCCGGGAGCGGGATCGCGCGCCGGCTATCTACAGGGTCTGTGGCCTTTTTGAAAGCGGCGGTCGGGCCGGCGGTCTGCTCACGAGTCGTCGGTGCTCCCTCCAACCGGCTGTCAGCTTTCAGCTTTCAGCTGTCAGCCGGGCTCCGTTCCGTGTGCCGGCTTCGAAACCGGCCGGCAAGCTCCAGGCGCCGGGCGACCGGGCAGAAGGTACAATCGCCGCGGCGGAGCTGAAAGCTGACCGCTGAAAGCTGATAGCCCGTCCGCGATGGCGGAGCGTGCGGTGAAGCAACGGGTCTGAATCACACCCCGGGCCGGCGTCACCGCGGCGACCAGCCCTCGGGCGCCAGCTCGAAGTGCTCGAACGCGAAGGGCGGGGCCACGGTGCAGCCCACCAGCGACCAGTCGCCGCGGCTCTCGGCCGCCTGCCAGGCGTCGGCCGGCACGACCGCCTGCGGGCGCTCGCCGGCGGCCAGGTCGCCGCCCAGCGTCACCGTCCGGTGCCCGTCGATGTCGAGCACCACCGGCGCGCCGGCGTAGTGGTGCCAGGTCTCGGCGGCGTGCCGCACGCGGTGCCAGTGCGAGCGCTCGCCGCGGCGCAGCAGGTAGTAGATCTGCGTGCAGGCCGCGTCGCGGTACGTCTCGCGGAAGAAGCCGCCCTCGGGGTGCGCGCTCAGCTCGAGCGCCGCGATCACCTCGTCGGCCGTCACGCCAACAACCTCCGGTGCACCTTGGGCGCCGGCCGCCCGACGCCCGCCTCGACCGCGCCCGCGAGCCGCAGCAGCAGGCTCTCCGACCAGGCGCGGCCCATGAACTGGATGCCGATGGGCAGCCCCTGGTCGTCGAAACCTGCCGGCACCGAGATCGCCGGCAGCCCGGTCAGGTTGCCGACGGCCGCGAAGCGCATGATGCGATCGGTGTCCTCGAGGTTCGACTCGCCGGTCACCAGCGCGTCGGCGGGCAGCTCGGGCGCGGTGCGCGCGGTGCTGGGCGTGACGATCGCGTCGCAGCGGCTCAGCGCCTCGTCGAGGTGCCGCTGCACGCGCACCCGCGCCCGCTGCGCCTGGATGTAGTCGGCCTGCGTCAGCCGGCTGGCCAGCGCCAGGTTCAGCCGCACGTCGTGGCCGTACTCGCGCCGGTGCTTCGCGTAGTGCTGCGCCTGGCTGGCCACCATCTCGCTGGTGATCGTCACCATGTGGGCCACGCGGGCCAGCGCCAGCTCCGGGATGCGGATCTCGACGATGGCCGCGCCGCGCCGCCGCAGATCCTGCAGCGCCGCGTCGCAGGCGGCCACGATGGGCGCGTCGGCGTGCTCGAAGAAGGGGCGGTAGACGCCCAGCCGGATGCCGGTGAGATCCCGATCGTCCCAGCCGTTCAGGTCGACCGGCGGCTGGGCGGTGCTGTTGACGTCGTGGCGGTCGGGGCCGGCCATCACCGCGTAGGCCAGCGCGCAGTCGCGCACGTCCTGCGCCAGCGGGCCGACGTGCGCCACCGACCAGCACAGCGGCGCCGCGCCGTGCTCGCTGATGCGCCCGAACGTGGCCTTCAGGCCGACCACGCCGCACAGGCTGGCGGGGATGCGGATCGAGCCGCCGCCGTCCGCCCCCACCGCGATGGGGTTGAGGCCAGCGGCGATGGACGCCGCCGCCCCCGACGACGAGCCGCCCGTCGCGCGCGCGGGATCGTAGGGGTTGCGCGCCGGCCCGTGGTGCGGGTTCAGCCCGGTCACGCCCAGCCCGATCTCGTGCATGTTCAGCTTGCCGTACAAGAGCGCGCCGGCCGACCGCAGCCGCGCGACCACCGTGGCGTCCTCGAGCGCCGGCCGCGTGCCCAGGAAGCGCGTGCCCACCGTCGTCGGGTAGCCCGCCTGATCCAGCTCGTCCTTCACGCCCACCGGCACGCCGTCGAGCGGCCCCAGCGGTCGCCCGGCCGCGTACCGCGCCGTCGCCGCGCGCGCCTGCGTGCGCAGATCGTCGGGATCCCGGTTGATCAGCGCCCGCAGCGGCGTCTTGCCCTCGTCCAGCTCGGCGGCCACGCGCAGCAGCCGCTCGGCCACCTCGCTGGGCGTCGTCTCGCCCCGGCTGTACGCGGCGACGAAGTCGCCGGCCGTCTCGAAGGGCCAGTCCTCCGGGTGCCTCGCCGGCGCGGGCAGCTCGATCAGCTTCTCGACCGCTCCGCAGCCCTCCTGCCGCGCGCGCCGCAGCAGCGGGTGCTCGGCGGCGGGGCCGTCC
>JAUHXL010000326.1 GCA_030426945.1 bacterium | reverse complement strand
CCGCGCCTTGGCCGCGCCGGTGAAGGCGCCCGCCTTGTGGCCGAACAGCTCGGCCTCGGCCAGCGAGTCGGTCAGCGCGGCGCAGTTGAAGCGCACGTAAGGACGGTCGGCCCGCGCCGAGGCCCGTACCAGCGCCCGCGCCACGAGCTCCTTGCCCGTGCCCGTCTCGCCGGTGATCAACACGGTCACGTCGCGCCCGGCCGCGCGCTCCACCCGCTCGGCCACGCGGCGCATGGCCTCGCTCTCGAACACCATGTGCCGCGCCAGCGCCAGCTCGGCGCGCAGGCGCCGGTTCTCGTCGGTCAGCCGCGCCGTCTCGAGCGCGCGCCGCACCACGCGCACGATCTCGTCGTTGTCGAAGGGCTTGGCGAAGTAGTCGATCGCGCCGCGCTTCATCGCCTCGACGGCCGCGCGCTCGTTGCCGTGCGCGGTGATGAGGATCACCTTCGGCGCCCGCGGCCGCGCGACCACCGCGTCGAGCAGCCCCATGCCGTCGAGCTTGGGCATGCGCAGATCGCTCAGCACGAGGTCGACGCCCCCGGCCTCGACGCGCGCGAGCCCCGCCTGCCCGTCCGGGGCCTCGTCGACGGCGAAGCCCTCCTCTTCCAGCAGCGCCCGCAGCGCGTAGCGCACCGCCGGCTCGTCGTCGACGATCAGGATCTTCGGGTTCACGGGGCCTCCTCCAGCGCGGGCGGGTGACGCGGCAGGGTCAAGGTGGCCAGGGCGCCGCCGTCGGGCGCGTCATCGAGGCTCAGCTCGCCGCCATGCTGCGCGGCGATGGCCCGCGCGACGGTGAGCCCCAGGCCGCTGCCGTCCGGCCGCGTGGTCACGCCGGACTCGAACAGGCGGGCGCGCGACCCATCGGGCAGGCCGGGACCGTCGTCGCGCACGGTGAAAGCGACGCCGTGGCCCGCGGGCCGGGCGCCGAGCCACAGACGCCCACCGTCACGCAGCGCGTGCAGCGCGTTCTCGACCAGGTTGATCAGCACCTGCTGCACCTTGCGCGGATCGCAGCGCAGCGGGCCGGCGGCGTCCACGTCGACCTCGAGCGACACCCCGCGGGCGGCCGCCGTCGCCTCGTACAGCCGCGCCACCCGCTGCACCACCTGCGCCGGCTCCACGTCGACCGCGGCCAGGCCGCGCACCGGCCGCGACAGGTTGAGGAACTCGTCGAGGATGCCGCCCAGCCGCCGCACCTCGCCCACCAGCACGCCCATCTGCTCGGCCTCGCGGCTGCCCGGCGCCAGCTTGCGGGCCACCAGATCGCTCAAGGTGTGGATGGCGGCCAGCGGGTTCTTCAGCTCGTGCGCCAGCGCGCCCGACAGCTCGCCCAGCTCGTCGTGCTGCGCCTTCAGCGTCGCCAGCGTCTCGGCCCGCGCCTCGGCCACCGCGGCCGCCGCGCGATCGAGGTGCTGCCGCAGCACCAGGCCGATCGACGCGCCGACGGTGAGGATCAGCGTCATCACCAGGGCGGTCGTGACGAGGAACAGCGGATCGTAGGGCGCGGTGGACGCGGTCCGGATGAGCTGCGGCACCGCCATCTGCGCCACGCCGGTCAGCCGCAGCGCCAGCAGCACCAGCACCGTCGCCGACAGCACGCCCGACGCGACCGCCGCCCACGTCTTGCGCCCGATGGCCACCGCCAGCACCACGCTCACCGGCACGAAGACCGGCAGCACCGGGCTCTCGATGCCGCCCGTGGACACGATGATCGCGGTGTGCAGCAGGAACACCGTGCCGACGCGCCGCACCAGCAGGCCCGGCGTCACCTGCGGCGCGCGCCCTTCGAGCAGCAGCGACGCCACCAGCGCGACGCCGGCGAGACCCAGGATGACCATGCGCCAGCCCCCGTCGCCCGCCCACCACAGCGCCAGCCCCAGGGTGGCCAGCAGCACCAGCGCCGCGGTGCGCAGCCGCCCGATGAGCGTGACGAAGCCGGCCAGCTCGTGCGCGAAGCGGGTCTCGAGGATCGACGTGTCGGGCTGCGCCATGGAGGCCTCCGGCGAACGCGCCGGACGCCCTCTGCAAAGGCCCGGCCGAACCCCGCGGCCCCGCGCCGCGCGGCCGCGCGCGGACTCAGTGTAAAGGAAACCGACACCCGCAGCGCGGCGGCCGAGCGCGCCCCAGCCGTCCGAGTCGTGGTCGTGGTCGTTGTCGTGGTCGTGGGCGATCCCCGGCTCGAAGCAGAGCCGTCAGACGCGCCGGCTCATAGCCGGATCCCCTCCCGCTCGACCTCGCGCGGGAACGCGCGCTCGCTCGCCAGCCACGCCTGCCACTTCTCCGGCGGCAGCACCAGCGGCGACACCATCGGCAGCCCCTCGAGCATGTGCATGTCGGCCGCGCAGTCGACGCACGCGCGCCAATCGACCGGCGTGGCCCCGTCGGCGAGTACGAGCAGGTCGACGTCCGACTCTTCGTGCGCCTCGCCGCGCGCGTACGAGCCGTACAGCCGGACCTCGCGCAGACGGGCGCCGAAGTGCGCGCGGAGGAAGGCCAAGTAGCGCTCGAGCTCGTCGCGGACGCTCGGCGGTCCGCGGAGGGCGGGGTCCATGGGCGTGAGGATAGGCCGCGGCGGAGCAGCTCGTCGAGTCGGGGCTGACGGCGCGCAGGCGGTCGGGGCGGCAGGGCGTGGGAGCCGGAGGCCGTGCCCGTGCCCGACCCAGCCGAGCCACCACCGCCAACCGAAGCGGACGGATCGCTCGGGAACCCCTTGACCTTGACCTTGACCTTGACCGTGCCCTTCCTGCCGCGCCCCCGCCCACACGCCATCGCGACGCGCGCAGGCCGCGACCCCTTGACCTCCCCGCCGCGCGCCTGCACACGCGCCATCGCAACGCGCGCAGGCCGCGCTGGTGTTTCAGTCCGAGAGGTTCAACCTCGATCGAGGATCGAGGCGCTGGAAGGCAAGAGGTGGGGACGCGTTGGCTTCGGCCTGCGCGCGTGGTCCCGAATCGAGGCAGGGTGCGCGGCTTTGGGGAAGGTCAGGGTCAAGGTCAAGGGTCCCTCGGCCTGCGCGCGTGGTGCCGAGTGGAGGCTGGGCGCGCGGCTTCGGGGAAGGTCAAGGTCAAGGTCAAGGGTCCCTCGGCCTGCGCGCGTGGTGCCGAGTGGAGGCTGGGCGCGCGGCTTCGGGGAAGGTCAAGGTCAAGGTCAAGGTCAAGGTCAAGGTCAAGGTCAAGGGTCCTTCGGCCTGCGCGCGTCGTGCAGCGGTGCACAGTGGGGGCGCGGCTCCGGGCACGGGCACGGGCACGGGCACGGGCACGTTTTCGGCGCCCTGCCCCGTCTCACGCTGGGGTGTAAGGCAAACCGACACCCCCTGTCGGCCCGCCTGACGATCGCCGCGTGTCTCCGCCCGCCGTGCCGCGGCGGGCCGCGTGGCACGGGCGTTGCCAAGCAGGTCGCCCGAACCGGAGGCTCCCCATGTTCGTCCTCTCCACCTCGCTCGCCGTCGCGCTGCTGGCGCCCGCGGCGCCCGGCGACGGGCTGACCCTGCGCGCGGCGGTCGAGCGCGTGTTGGCGCGGCACCCGGCGCTGACGGCCGCCGAGCGCTCGGTCGACGCGGCCGAGGCCGGCGCCGACCGGGTGGGCAGCGCGTGGCTGCCGCGGGTGCAGGCCTTCGGGCGCGTGGCCGCGCAGGGGCCCGTGCCCACCCTGTCCATCGACACCGGCCTCACCCCGCCCGGCGCGCCCGGGCCCCTCTCCATCGAGCGCGAGATCGGCCAGCGCTACACGGGCGCCGTCGGCCTCGAGGCGGGCTGGCGGGCGCTCGACTTCGGCGAGCGCGCGGCGATGCAGGCCGCGGCCGAGGCGGGGGCGGACGCGACGCGGCAGGAGGTCCGGGCGCGGGCCGCGGACCTCGCCTGGGCGGTGCGCAACGCCTACGCCGCGGCCGCCTTCTTCGCCGAGGTGCAGCGCGTCACCACCAAGGCGCTGGCCACCGCGCGCGAGGCGCGGGCCGACGCCGAGGCGCGGCGGGCGAGCGGCATGGCGGCGGACGTCGACGTCGCGGCGGCGGCCAGCCGCGCGGCCGATCTCGAGGCGCGGCTGGCCGACGCCGAGGCGGGCGCGGCGCGGGCGCAGGAGTCGCTGCGGCTGCTGCTGGGTCTGCCCGCCGGCGATCTCATCGCCCTCGCCGATCCTCTGCCCGCGCTGGCCGCCGATCCCGCCGAGGCCGCCGAGCCGCCGCCCGGCGTGGCGCGGTTGCGGGCCGTCGCGCGGGCCCGGCGGCACAGCCGCGAGGCCGTCGACCGCGCCTTCTGGCCCACGCTCGACCTGAAGGCCAGCGGCGCCTGGCAGGACCCGCGCACCTTCGTCGAGACCGATCCCGGCCTCGCCTGGCAGGTCGGCGCGCAGCTCACCTGGCCCCTGTTCGACGGCGACCAGCGCCGCCGCCACGCGCGGCAGCTCGACGCCGAGGTCGACGCCCTGGAGGCGGGCGCCCGCGCGGCCGACGAGGACGCCGCGCGGGCCCGCGCCGAGGCCGCGGCGCGGCTGTACGCGGCGCGGGCCTCGGCCGACGCGGCCGCGCGCAGCGTCGAGGCGGCCGAGGTGTACCTGAAGGCCGCCGAGGCGGCCCGCGCGGCGGGCGCGGCCACCCACCTCGACCTGGAGCGCGCGGCCGACCGCCTCGACGCCGCGCGCCTCGCCCGCACGCGCGCCCGCTTCGACGCCGCGCGCGCCCGCGCCGACCGCCTGCGCGCCGACGGCGTCGCCCTGGAGAGCCTCTCCACAGAACCCTCCGCGCCTCGATCCAGGTTCGGTGGCGAAGCTCTGGAGTCCGACCGATGAAGCGTTTCGTAGGCATCTTCGTGGTGCTGGTCGCCGCCCTGTCGGGCGTCCTCTACTGGCAGCTCGATCAGCAACGGCGCGAGGCCGAGGGTCCCGCCGGCAGCAGCGGCACCATCGAGGGCACGCGCGTCGACATCGTCGCGCGGCTGGGCGCGCGCGTCCTCGCGGTGCGCGTGAACGAGGGCGACGCCGTCAAGGCGGGGCAGACGCTGGTCGAGCTCGACTGCACCGAGCCCGAGGCCGCCGTCGCCGAGGCCACGGCCGCCGTCGCCGCGGCCGAGGCGGGGGTGCACGCGGCCGAGGCCGCCGCCGCGCAGGCCGCCGCCGCGGTCGAGGCCGCGAAGGCGCAGGCCGCGGGCGCCGAGGCGGGCGTGAAGGGCACGCGGGCGAAGCACGACGCGGTCGACGCGCGCCGCAGGTCGGCGCGGCGCACCGCCGCGCGGGTCGAGACGCTGCACAAGGGCGGCGGCGCCCCGGAGAACCAGCTCGACGAGGCGCAGACCATGGCCGCGTCGCTCACCGCCGAGGCCCGCGCCGTCGACGCCCAGATCCGCGCCGCGCGCGCCACGCGCGACGCCGCGGGCGCGCAGATCGAGGCCGCCACGCGCCAGCACGAGGCCGCGCAGGCGCGCGCCGCCGCCGTGCGCCAGGACGTCGCCCGCGCCCGCGCCGGCCTGACCCGCGCGCAGGCCCTGGCCGCCGAGTGCGTGTTGAAGGCGCCCACCGACGGCTACGTGCAGACCCGCGCCGTCGAGCCCGGCGAGCTGGCCCGCCCCGGCTTCCCGCTGCTGACCGTCATCGACACCCGCACGGTCACCGCGTCGTTCTACATCGCAAACGCCGAGCTGTCGGTGGCGAAGCCGGGCCGCGGGGTCACCGTGAAGGCCGACGCCTGGCCCGACCGGAGCTGGACCGGCACCATCGCGCGCGTCGGCGTCGAGGCCGAGTTCACGCCGCGCAACGTGCAGACGCGCAGCGATCGCGACCGGCTGGTCTACCCGGTGGACGTCACGCTGGCCAACGCCGACGGGGCGCTGCGGCCGGGCATGCCGGTCGAGGTGACCGTGCCGGGCACGGGAGCCGAGCAGTGAGCGCCGCGCTCGAGGCCGCCGGGCTGGTGCGCCGCTACGGCGCGCGCGCCGCGGTCGATGGCCTCGACCTGCACATCGAGGCCGGCGAGCTGTACGGGCTGGTCGGCCCCGACGGCGCGGGCAAGACGACGACGATGCGCATGCTGGCCGGCCTGCTGCCGCCCGACGCCGGCGCGGTGCGGCTGGACGGCGAGGCGCTGACGATCGGCGCCGGCGCCGCCCGCGCGGCCATCGGGTACATGCCCCAGCAGTACAGCCTGTACGGCGACCTGACCATCGACGAGAACCTGGCCTTCTTCGGCCGCCTCTTCGGCCTGCCGCGCAAGGCGCGCGCCGAGCGCACCGACCGGCTGCTGCAGATCACCCGCCTGGGCCGCTTCCGCGACCGCCGCGCGGACGCGCTCAGCGGCGGCATGTACAAGAAGCTGGCGCTGGCCTGCGCGCTGCTGCACCAGCCCAAGGTGCTGCTGCTCGACGAGCCCAGCAACGGCGTCGATCCGGTCAGCCGCCGCGAGCTGTGGGACCTGCTGTACGGCTTCGTCGAGGACGGCATGGCCGTCGTGCTGGCCACGCCCTACATGGACGAAGCCGCGCGCTGCCACCGCGTGGGCCTGCTGAACGAAGGGAAGCTGCTGGCCGAGGGCCCGCCCGCCGAGCTGGTGCGCCGCTTCCGCCACCCCACCGTGCGCCTGACCGTCGACGACCGGGACGCCGCCGAGATTTGCCTGGCACCTCTCGACGAGGTGCTCGCCGTCTCGCCCGAGGGCGCCGCGCTGCGGGTCGTGGCCCGCGCCGGCGCCGACCTCGACGCGCTGCTGCCCGGCGCCGAGGTCGAGCCGGTCGACGCCGAGTTCGAGGACGTCTTCCTCGCCCTGCTACGCGATCCCGACAGCATCGAGGCGCGGCCATGAGCGCCCCGGTCGCCGATCCCCAGCCGCGCGTGCGCGAGCACCACTTCGCCGCCCGGTGGCGCGCGCCCCACCGCATCGAGGCGCGGCCATGAGCGCGCTCATCGAGGTCGACGGGCTCACCCGGCGCTTCGGCGACTTCACCGCCGTCGACGCGGTCAGCTTCCAGGTCGAGGCCGGTGAGATCTTCGGCTACCTGGGCGCCAACGGCGCGGGCAAGAGCACCACCATCCGCATGCTGTGCGGCCTGCTGGCGCCCACCGAGGGCCGCGCCACCGTCGCCGGCCACGACATCGCCCGCGATCCGCGCGCCGTGAAGCGGTCCATCGGCTACATGTCGCAGAAGTTCTCGCTGTATCTCGACCTGACGCCCGCCGAGAACCTCGAGTTCTTCGCCGGCGCGCAAGGGCTGAAGGGCGCCGAGCGCCGCCGCCGCGTGCGCGCCGCCCTCGAGCACAGCGGCCTCGACGACCGCCGCGACACGCTCACCGGCGCCCTGCCCGGGGGCCTGCGCCAGCGCCTGGCCCTGGCCTCGGCGCGCCTGCACCGGCCCCGCATCCTGTTCCTCGACGAGCCCACCGCCGGCGTCGCCCCCGACGCCCGCCGCACCTTCTGGCGCGACATCCGCGCCGTCGCCGCCGAGGGCACCGCCGTCTTCGTCACCACCCACCACCTCGACGAGGCCGAGTACTGCGGCCGCGTCGGCCTGATGGTCGACGGCCGCCTCGAGGCCCTCGACACCCCGGCCGAGCTCAAGCGCACCCTCGTGCCCGGCGTCTTCTTCACCGTCGACGGCGACGCCCCGCGCGCCGACCTGCGCCGCGCCCTCGACGGCGCCGACGGCGTCCGCGGCCTGCAGCCCTTCGGCCGCCGCCTGCGCGTCCGCCTCGACCCCGACGCCGCCCTCGCCGACGCCGACGCCCTCACCGCCCACCTGGCCGACGCCGGCGTCGCCGACCCCCGCGTCGAGCCCACCACCCCCAACCTCGAGGACGTCTTCCTCGAGCTGGTCGGGCGGGAGGCCGCCTGATGCGCCCCGCGCTGATCCGCACCGCCGCCCTGGCCGTCAAGGAGCTGGCCCACATCCGCCGCGATCCCCAGATGCTCGCCTTCGCGCTGCTGCTGCCGGTCGTCCTGCTGCTGCTGTTCGGTTACGCCATCTCGTTCGACCTCGACCACATCCCGCTGGCCGTCGTCGACCGCGACCAGACCGCCGACAGCCGCGCCCTGGCGCGCCGCATGACCGCCGGCGACCTGTTCGTGCCCGTCGCCAGCGCCCCCAGCGCCGAGGCCGTCGTGCCCCTGCTGCGCCGCGACGTCGCCCGCGCCGCGCTGGTGATCGACGACGACTACACCCGCGCCCTGCGCCGCGGCGAGCCCGCGCCGGTGCAGCTGCTGGTCGACGGCGCCGACAACAGCACCGCGGCCGTGGCCATGGGCTACGCCAGCGCCATCGCCGTCGGCCGCGTCGACGTGCCCGGCGGCCTGCCCTACGCCGTGCGCTCGCGCGCCCTGTTCAACCCGGCCCTGCGCAGCACCATCTTCATCATCCC
>JAUHXL010000325.1 GCA_030426945.1 bacterium | reverse complement strand
GCGCTCGAGACGCCCGAGGCGGCGGCGCTGGTGGGGGCGGGCGCGCGGCCGCTGGTGCGGGTGGGCGACGCCCTGTACCTGCGGCGGCTGTTTCACGCCGAGGGGCGGTTGGCGGACGCCCTGGCGGCGCGGTGGGCGCGGCCGGCGGCGGACCCCTCGGCGGCGGTCGCCGCGGTCGAGGCGCGGCCCGCGGGCGTGACGCTGTCGGAGGAGCAGCGGGCGGCGGTCACCGAGGCCGCGCGCCGACCGCTGACGCTGGTGTCCGGGGGGCCGGGCACGGGCAAGACCTCGATCGTCGTGGCGCTGCTGCGGACGCTGATGCGGCTGGGGGTCGAGCCCGGGCGCGTGGCGCTGGCCGCGCCCACGGGCAAGGCGGCCTGGCGCCTGGGCGAGCCGCTGCGGCGCGGGCTCGAGGCGGTCACCGAGCCCGACGCGGCGGACCAGCGCCTGGCCGCCGCGCCGCCGACGCCGCGCACGCTGCACCGCCTGCTGGGCTATCACCCCGCCGCCGATCGCTTCGCCCACCACGCGGGCAACCCGCTGGCCGCCGACGTGGTGGTCGTCGACGAGAGCTCGATGGTGGATGTCTTCCTGATGGGTCATCTGCTCGACGCGGTGCGGCCGGACGCGCGCCTGGTGCTGCTCGGCGACGCGGATCAACTGCCCTCGGTGGCGGCCGGCGCGGTGTTCCGCGACGTGCTCGGGCTGGCCGGGGCCGCGGCGGTGCGGCTGACGCACAGCTATCGGATGCGCGCCGACGACCCGGCGGGCGCGGGCATCCTGCGGCTGGCCAACGCGGTGAACGTCGGCGGGCCCCTCGATGCGGCGGGGCTCACCGAGCGCGGGTCGCCCGAGGCGCTGGCGTACGAGGGGGTGGAGCGCCTGCCGGGCCGTTCGCTGCGCGCCTTCCTCGACCATTGGCACGCCACGACGGTGCGGCCGCCGGCCTCCGTGCGCGCCCTGACGCAGCGCGCCTGGGCCGTACGCGACGGGCGGGTGGTGGAGGGCGCGCAGCTCGCGCCGCTGTTCGCGTGGCAGGCCCGCGCCCGGGTGCTGTGCCTCACCCGCGGAGGCGACCGGGGCGTCGAGCGCACCAACGCGCGGCTGCACGCCTGGGTGGCGCGCGAGGCGGGGCAGCCGGACGCGGTGCCGATGATCGCCGGGGAGCCGGTGATGGTGGTGGCCAACGACGCCGACCGCGGCCTGTTCAACGGCGATCAGGGCGTCGTGCTCTTCGGGGCCGAGGGGCGTCGCCTCGCGGTGTTCCCCGCCGACGACGGACCGCGCGCCTTCCACCTGAACGCCCTGGCGGAGCGCCTGGTGCTGGCCCACGCGACCACGGTGCACAAGGCGCAGGGCTCGGAGTTCGAGCGCGTGGCCGTGCTGCTGCCGCCGGTCGACGGGCCCTTGTCGACGCGCGAGCTGCTGTACACCGCGCTGACCCGCGCGCGGCGCAGCGTCGTGCTGGTCGGGCCGGCCAGCGCGCTGGATCGCGCGGCGGCGCGCCCGACCGCCCGCCACGGCGGTCTGGTGGAGCGCGTCGTCGGCCCGGTGGCGTGATGGACAGGTGACGCGCGGCCCGTTGTCTGCTACCTAGACGCGGCAAGCCCACTCTGCGCGGAGAACACGCCCGATGATCGCCCGAGACATCATGACCGAGGATCCCTACACCGTCGGCCCCGATGACAGCGTCCGCACGGCGATCAACCTGCAGCTCGAGAACGACATCCGCCACGTGCCGGTGGTGGACGAGGACAACAAGCTGGTGGGCATGCTGAGCGATCGTGATCTGCGCGACGCCACGCTGCCGGTATGGACCGGCTTCGAGCACCCGGATCAGGCGCGCGAGGCGCTCGATGCGTCCGTCTCGGACATCATGCAGGCCGACATCATCTCGTGCAGCGCCGAGGACGAGCTGGCCGACGTGATCGACCAGATCATCGACCACAAGATCGGCGCGCTGCCGGTGATCGACGACGAGAGCGGCCGCCTGGTGGGCATCATCAGCTACATCGACGTGCTGCGGGCCGTACGCGACGACATGTAGCCGAACCGCGGCCGGGGCGCTCCGATTCGTCGCGCGCGGCCGCGCTCACCACCCCATCATCGCGTCGAGGATCGCCGCGCCCCACACGGGCAAAGCGAAGCGCCACGCGCGCCCGACGCTGCCTCCCTTCGCTTCGTCTTCGTCCTCGTCCATCTGGGCGTCGAGCACCTCGGTGCCGACGGCGTTGCGCAGCACGCGGTGCAGGGCGCGCTGGGCGTCCGGACGGTCGAGGAAGGCGGCGAGATCGGCGCCGGTGGCCTCGAAGTGGCCGGCGGCGGCGCGGGCGGCGTCGCGGGCGGCGTCGCCGTCGACGTGGCAGGGGTCGAGGGGGCGGCCGTTGTCCCAGCCGCCGCCGTGCACGTAGGTGAAGCTGCGCGCGTGGGCCGCGACGCGCGCGACGCCGGCCTCGCGCGCGCGGACCGCGCCGGGCAGCGCCGCGTGGTCGGGGCCGCCGAAGAACTCGGTCCACGCCTGCCCCAGGGTCAGCCCGGGGACGCGGCGAATCTCGGCCTCGAGCTGGGCGCCGAGGGCGTAGCGGTTCTGGCGCAGGACGGCGGTGTGGGCGCGCCGGTGGCGTTCGGCGAGCACGACGCCGGCGACCGCGCCGGCGAGCAGGAGGGTGTGCTTGCGCAGCGGGACGCCGGCGAGGCGCGGCGCGCCGCCCGGATCGACGCGGTGCAGGTCGGTGGCGGCCAGCAGGTCGTCGTAGAAGGACGGCGGCGCGCTGAACAGCACCGCGGACAGGGCCGACAGCGTGGCGTCGCGCGCGAAGCCGACGTCGTGGCGCACCAGGCGGAAGTCGCGCTCGGCGTCGGTCGCGTCGGCGTCGAGCAGGGCGAAGATGCGCTCGCCTTCGAGGCGCGCGGCCCGCGTGACCCGGTGGTGGTCGCCGCCCGACCACTCGGTGACGGTGGTGTGGAACCCGCTCAAGCCGTCCGGCTCGACCCACATCGTGCGGTGCACCTTGGTCCAGGTGCTGTGGGTGTAGTGGCGCTTGCCGTCCTTGTCCGTGCGGTAGTGCTTCGTCTCGTTCCAGCCGACGTGGACCGAGCGGTGGAAGCTCGAGCGGTAGCCCGACGCGACGGCGCCGCTCACCTGGGCGATGGCCTGCAGGCGCGCGGCCAGCGTGCGCACGGCGGGGGCGCAGCCGCTCTGCTGCAGATCGTGCACGATGCCCTGCAGCGTGTGCCAGTGCGCACCGCCGGCCTGGAAGTAGCCGGCCAGCACGCCGAGCTGGGGCACGACGCTGGCCAGGACGCGGCGGCGCTCCGGCGCGCCCGCCATGCCCACCAGCGCGACGCCGGTGCCGACCGCGCAGGCCACGCCCAGCCCCACGCCCACCATGCGGCGCAGAGCGTCGCGGCGCGCCATCGCCTCGCGCTCCATCTGCGCGCGCTGCGCGGGCAGGAACACCTGCGTGTCCCAGTCCAGGGCGGCGACGACGGTGAAGGGCACGGTGAGGCGCGCGCCGTCGTACTCGACCACCACCGGCGGCGCGTCGGCCTCGGGGTCGACCGCCTCGGCCACGACCACCCGCGCGCCGCGCGGCAGGGTGAGCGTGCCGCCACCCTCGACGGTCGCGCCGACGCCGTCCCCCAGCACCAGCAGCGAGCCGCGCGGCAGCATCGCCCGCTCGTCGCGCCACAGCAGATCCTCGATGCGCTGCACGGCGCGCGTGGCCGCGGCGTCGACGCCGCGCTCGTCCAGCCCACGCCCGACCAGCTCGGCCCCGTCCGCCCGCCCGGTCGCCTCGATCTTGGTCGCGTCGCACAGCACCGCCACGGGCAGGAAGTACTTCCGCCGGTGCCAGCGATGCGCCTCCTCGTGCAGCACGCCGATGCTGTGGCTGTTGTCGGCGAGCTGCCCGAGCAGGATGTCGCCCTCGTGGGACGCGACGACCAGCGTGTGCCCAGCGTCCACCCGCAGCAGCGCGCGGTCGACCGGATCGTAGAGATCGATGGCTTGCTTCACGGTGAGGCAGGCGCCCGCCTCGAAGGCCGCGCGCAGGCGATCCTGGAGCGCCGCGTCGGCGGCCTCGCTCTCGGCCAGCTCGGCCAGGCCCTCGCGGGCGTAGCGCTCGATGAGGGCGTCGACGCTGATCGCGTCGGCCGCCGGGGGCGCGCTCACGGCACGTTCATCGGCGGGCCGGTGGCGACGTAGTCGTTGATGGGCTCCACGCGCGCGGCGCCGTCCTCCCAGTGGATGGATGCCACCGTCCAGAAGTGGTCGGTCGCCGCCAGCTCCCGCTCGAACTCACCCGCCATGACCCCGCGGGCGAAGATGCGCACGGTGGCCATGGACGGGCCCCAGACGCCGCCCATGAGGAAGTTCTCGGCCCGGTAGTAGTGGACGCCGACGCGATAGCCGGTGCCGAACTGCGCGGTGTCCTCGGGGCCGTCGAGGTTGATGTTCTCGGGGCCGGCGCCGTTGACGTCGTCGATGTCGAGCGACGGGTTGCCGGCCTCGCCATTGGGGCCCCAGTCGGGCTCGATGTTGGCGAAATAGCAGTCGTAGGGAGCGACCGAGAAGGCGCGCCCCTCGGGGTGCAGCAGGTGGATGTCGACGTCGCTGCCCTCCTGATCGGTCTCGTCGCCGTCGCCGGGCGTGTGCCACACGAGCTGCACGTGCAGGTCTTCGTTCGGCGTGGCGACGATGCGCACGCGGGCGCCGCGCGCGGGGCAGGCCTCGCTCGGGGCGGTCAGGCCGCCCGCGTCGGTGACGCGCAGCTCGATCTCGTAGACGCCGGCGAGGTCGACGAAGAACTGCGCCTCGGGCGTGTCGGCTGCGTCCTCGGGGCCGCCGTCGGCGGGGCGGGCGGGATTGAAGAAGCGCTCCACCGGCTGCGCGGTCGAGCCGTCGGGGCGGCTGATCACGACCCAACTCCAGGCGACCGGCCCACCGTTCGGGCCGTCCTCGTCCACCGAGCCGCGGCCGTCGAGCGTCACGACGTCCAGCGGCAACGCGTGGATCTCGGCCTCGGCCACGCGCGGCTCCGGGCACACGTTGCCCCCCATCTCGCAGGGCGGCGCGCTGCCGTCGGGGCACATCTCGCCCCGCATGCACTCGCTCCAGTCGGTCCAGGCCCCGCCGATGCAGGCGCGCCCGCGCTCGCCGCCGTCGCAGGCCTCGACCTGCTGCTCGAGGTCGACGCACACGTCCGGATCGTCGCAGGGCCCGAAGGCGCCCCAGAAGCCGCCGGCGCAGGCGCGATCCTGGCTGCCGCGGCCGTTGAGGCCGCACGCGGCCCGCTCTTCGGCGCCGTCCTCGCACACCGCCGCGTCGTCGCAGGCCCCGAAGTCGCCCCAGGCGCCCTCGCGGCAGGTCTGGCGCTCGACGCCGGCGACGCCGCAGGGGCGGCTGCGCGTGGCGCCGTCGACGCACGCGTCGGGATCCTCGCAGGCGGTCCACTCGCCCCACGCCCCGCCCTCGCAGGTGTGCGACTGGCGGCCGCGGCGGTTGAGGCCGCAGGGCACCTCCTCGATGCTGCGATCCTCGCACTCGCGGGTGGGATCGTCGCAGGGCCCCCAGGCGCTCCACTGGCCGTCCATGCACCCGCGCGTTTGCGTGCCGGCGCCCCCGACCCCGCAGGCCCGGCTCTCGTCGGCGCCCGCGTCGCAGACGTCGGGATCGTCGCACTCGACCTCGGTCCAGGCGCCGACGGCGCAGACGTCCTGCGCCACGCCGTTCTCGTTGCGCCCGCAGAGGCGCGGCCGGGTGGCGCCGTCGACGCAGGCGTCGGGATCCTCGCACGCGCTCCACGCGCCCCACTGACCCTCGGCGCAGGCGCGGGTGCGCGCGCCGCGCCCGTTCAGCCCGCAGGCGCCGGTCTCTTCGCTGTCGTCGGCGCAGACGTCGGGATCCGCGCAGCCCGTCCACGGCGTCCACGCGGTGTCCTCGCAGGCGCGGCTCTCTTCGCCGCGCCCGTTGACGCCGCAGGGCCGGCGCTGGCGCGCGCCGTCCTCGCACTCGCCGGCGCACACGCCCCACGGTCCCCAGGTGGTCGCGGCGCACACGCGCGTCTGCTCGCCGCCCTGCCCGCAGGGCCGGGTCTCTTCGGTGCCGTCCTCGCAGGCGATCGGCGGCTCGCCGTCCGTGGCGAGGGCCGCGTCGTCTCGGGGCCCGGCGTCGGTGGGCAGCCGGCCGCCGTCGCCCCCGCCCGCGCCGCCGTCGTCGTCGGGCGGTTGCCCGCAGGCGCAGGCCTCGAAGACGCCGTTGGGCTGGCAGGTGGCCACGCCGGTCGCGCCGTCGTCGCAGGCGCAGGACACCGTGCGGCCCGGCGTGCAGGCCTCCCCGGCGCCGCCGTCCACGGCGCCCTCGTTGCTGCCCGTGATGCAGCCCCACGTCAACAGGGCCGCCGCGGTCATCAGTGCGCGCGTCATCGGAACCTCCCCGGAACGAAAATCGCGCACAACCTAGCGGATTTGGAGGGACGGGTGCAGCCCCGTGTCAGGGCGCCGCCTCGGCCACGATGCGCGCCCACGCGCGGCGCGCCGGACAAGCGGCGCTGGGGGACGTGAGGCCGTGGGTGTCGGTCACGCGCAGCTCGACGTCGAACGTGCCGGGCCGGTCGAGGAAGAGGAAGGCGTCCGGGGTGTCGACGCGATCCGCCGGGCCGCCCGCGGCGGCCCACGAGGCCGCCGCGACCCAGCCTCAAGTGCCGCGACGCGAACACCGTTATCGCTCTGGATCTCTGGGCCAGGAACCGATGCGACGTACGAAACCCCGACCGCTGAGCGCCGTTCTCCTCGCGGCGTGTCTCATCGCCGCCGCGCGGCCCGCCTCGGCGGCGGAGGTCGAGCTCCCGATCGTGCCGGGCGCGCGCGTGATGGTGGGCCCCTACCTGGTCGAGTCCTGGGGCCATCGCGCGGGCCTGCCTCAGGACACGGTCACCGCGATCATCGAGGGCGCCCACGGCTTCCTGTGGATGACCACCTTCGGTGGCTTGGCCCGCTTCGACGGCGAGGGGGTGCGCCGCTTCGGCGGCGACCTCGCGCAGGGTCGCCTGACCCTGCGGTTCACCGCGATGGCCCCGGCGCGTGAGGGCGGGCTGTGGCTGGGCGCCGAAGACGGCGGCGTCGTCCGCTGGCACGCGGGGCGCTTCCAGCGTCCGTCCCAGCCGGGGCCCCTCGCGACGGCGACCGTCTGGGCGCTCGACGTCGGTCCGAGCGGGCTGCTGGTCGGCAGCGACGCGGGGCTGCACGTGCTGACCGAAGACGGTTGGTCCGCGCCGCCGCCGCCGCCGGGGGGTGAGGGGCCCGTCACGGCCGCGGCCTGGGGCGCCGCGGGCACCGCCTGGCTGGGCGCCGGCGGCACGGTCCAGGTGATGCCGGCGTCGGGCGCGCGCCAGATCGTCGCGCACGCCGAGCCGCGGGAGCCCGTGCGCGCCGTGTCGCCGGACGCGGACGGCGCCTGGGTGGTGGTGGGCGGCAAGATCGGCTTCGCGACGCGCGCCGGCGTGCGCGTCGCCTCGGCCGCCCCTCGGCAGTACGCCTGGGATCTCGCGAAGGATCACCAGGGGGGCCTGTGGGTCGGCGGCGACCGACGCCTGACGCACCACCCCGACCGTCGCGCGCTGCGGGACGCGCTCGAGGCGGACGGCGTGCCACCCCCCAGCGACGTCTACCGCGCCGGGCTGCGCGACATCCGGACCGTGACGGTCGACCGCGCGGGCACGATCTGGTTGGGGACCGACGGCGCCGGGCTGATGCGGTTGACCCCGCAGCCCTTCGAGCGCATCGGCGCCGGCCAAGGGCTCGCCAACCGCGACGTGCGGCTGCTCGCCGACGACGGGGCGGGTGGCGCCTGGGTCGTCAGCGGCTGCACCGACCTGGCGCGGGTGGTGGGCCACGACGTGCGGCCGGTCAGCGCCGACCTGCCGATCCTGGACTGCGCCCGGGCGCTGGCGGTCGACCGGCGGGGGTTCCTCTGGGTGGGCGTCGCCGACACGGCGTTGCGCCTCTCGCCGGCTGGGGTCGACGAGCAGGGGCGCGCCCGGTGGGCGACGGTCGAGCGGGTGCGCGCCGACGCGCCCGTCCGGGCGCTCGCGTTCGACGCGGAGGGCGACCTGTGGATCGGCACGCAGGGCGCCGGCGCGCTGATCTGGCGCGACGGCGTCCGTCGCCGGCTGCGGGTCGGCGACGGCCTCTTGGGGAGCGCCGTCACCTCGATCCTGCCCGCCGCCGACGGCGCCGTCTGGCTGGGCCACGACGGCGGCTCGACGCGTTGGGAGCCTTCGGGCGTCCAGCGCTGGGGGGCGGCCGAGGGGCACCCGCCGGGGGTGGTGCGCGCGCTGCGCCTCGA
>JAUHXL010000324.1 GCA_030426945.1 bacterium | reverse complement strand
GTCGGAGCGGCGCGCCTTCCGAGAGGCTCGGGACGAGCCCGGCGGCACCGGTGACGCGAACTGCGGCGCCCTCGCGCCCGACACGGAAGCCGCACGCACGACGGGCGTCGGTGTACGAGCGGACGAACGGTGACGAGGACGACGGCGCGGGGCCGGGCGGGCGCCCGGCCCGGGAGGGCGAAGCTACTTGAGCTTCGTCTCCTTGAAGAGCACGTGCTTGCGCGCCTTCGGGTCGTACTTCATCAGCTCGAGCTTGCCCGTGCTGGTGCGGCGGTTCTTGGTCGTCGTGTAGAAGACGCCGGTGCCGGCGGTGCTCTCGAGCTTGATCTTCTCGCGCTTCGGCTTGGCCATTTTGGATCGCTCCCGTCGAAAGGCGCCGGAGCCTAGCGCAAGCGCATGACGATTGCCACACTTCGTGCGCGACGTCGGCATTGCCGGGCGGGGCGTCGACTTGATACGGTCGCTCGCCGCGTGTTGCCAAAGGGGGTAGTGGAGCCCATGCAGGACAGCTACGAATCCGTCGAGCTCGACGAGACGCAGACCGAGTGGGTCTGCCGGGGGTTGCTCGACCTTGCCGCCGTGGACGGCGTGCATCCGGCCGAGTTGGAGATGATCAAGGACTTCTACGTCCAGGGCGGGGGGCAGGCCGCGGGCCTCGACGCCCTGCGGTCGAAGGGCTTCGACGCCAAAGCGGCGGCCGAGGCGCTGACCGGCTCGGCCCGGGACACGTTCTTCATCAGCTGCTACATGCTCATCCTCGCCGACGGCGAGGTGTCCGAGCCCGAGACGGCGTGCATGAAGCGCTACGCCGAGGCGTTCGGGGTGGGCGAGGACGCCCTCGCCGGCTACGACGTCAAGGCCCGGCAGACGTTCCTCGGCATGATGGCCGACGAGCTCCGCAACAAGGACGCCGTCCGACAGGTCGGCGCCGAGCTCGGGCTCACCGACGCGCAGATCGACCAGGCGATGGAGGGCTGAGCACGATGGGTTTTCTCAACCGCATCTACAATCTGTGGAAGGGGTTCCTCAGCCTGTTCGCGGGCCGCATGGAGGAGAAGCACCCCGAGATCGCGTTCGAGAACGCGATCAACTCGATGACCGAGAAGTACGCGAAGCTGAAGTCGGCGGCCGCCGGCCTCATCAAGCACCGCGCGCAGCTCGAGGCCAAGATCCAGAAGGCCGAGCGTGATCTCGAGGAGATCCGCCTGCAGGTGCAGGTGGCCGTCGACTCGGGCGAGGACGAGGCGGCGATGGTCCTGCTCGAGAAGCAGGAGGAGCTCGAGTCGGCCGTGCAGGAGTACAGCCGCGATCTGGAGCAGGCGGCCAAGGACGCCGACACCGCGAAGGCGTCGCTGCGCGACATCAAGACCGAGATCGACAAGCTCAAGCGCGAGAAGGACAAGGTCGTCGCCCAGATCAAGGACGCCGAGGCGCGCAAGTCGATCCAGGAGCAGCTCGACGGCATCTCGATCGACGACGAGGTCAAGGCGCTCGACAACGTCCGGCAGTACGCCGACAAGGTGCGCGCCGAGGTCCAGATCGGCGACGAGCTGAAGGAGGACGGCATCGACGCCAAGCTGGCGGCGATCCGGGCCAAGACCGGCAACGCCAAGGCCGCCGCGCGGCTGGCGGAGCTGAAGAAGCAGCGCGCCGCGGCCAGCGCCGGCGGCGGCGGCGCCTCGGAGTCCGAGGGCGGCAAGACCCTCTAGGACCCTGCCGCACATTCGGCGCGCTTCGCGCTGCACGCCCCCGAAAGCTCGGCTCCGCGTTGCGAAAGCAAGGCGATACCGCCCGGTATCGTCGTGCTTCCGCGCCTCGTTCCGAGCTTTTGGTGACGCACTCCGCTCGACCCCTCCATGCGCATCAGGGTCCTGGGACCCGTCGACTCGCCGCGGCGCTCGTCCACCGAGGGCGATCGCCCGCGGCTGAGCCGACCAACCTCGTCCGACGTCCCGCGACGATGGGCCCGGCTGAAAGCTGAAAGCTGACCGCTGACCGCCCGCCGGATCTGCCGAGCGGCGCGGTCGTACGCCCCGCGCGGAGACGGACGCGACCGTCCGACCAACGCCGCCCCACCCCGCCCCCGCCGTTGCTGGCAGCCCGGTCGCGTGCGAGACTCCGTGCACTTCGCACCCGGAGCCGCCCATGACCCCGCCCGATCTGCCCCGCGCGTCCGACCTGCCTGACTGGATGGCGCGCCTGCGCGACCGCTATCTGCAGACCGACACGGGGCAGTTCGTGCTGTACGGCAACGTGCACGATCAGGTGCTGTGCGCGCGCCGTCCCTGGGGGATGCCGGCCTTCCTCGACGCCTTCTTCGCGCCCAGCGGCAAGCTGGTGGTGCACTACGATCCGGGCCGCGGCGTGTGGTTCCCCGACGACACGCACGGCGCGCGCGCGGCGCGGGCCCTGCTGGCGGTGAACTTCGTCTCGCAGGCGCAGGTGGCGCCGCGCGGGCTGGACAAGACGCCGGACTCGATGCTGGCGGCCAACCTGCGCAGCCACATCGCCAACGAGCGCGACCCCAAGATCGCCCTCGAGCTGATCGAGCACCTGCTGGTGCAGCGGGATCTGCCGGTCGCCGCCATCATCCACTACGCCGATCTGGTGGCGCCCGACGGCGCGGTCAGCAGCCTCAACTTCGAGGACCGCACGGCCGCCGCGCGGCTGCACCGCTGGAGCCTGTCGGACGATCTGGTGCGCGGCGACAGCCTGGTGCTGCTGATGGCGAACACGCTGGCCGATCTGTCGCGCCGCGTGACCCGCAACCCGCGCGTGGGCGCCATCCTCGTGCCGCTGCCGGGCGATCTGGATCGCGCCCGCTTCCTGGCCCAACTCCAGCCGGGGCTGGATCCCGATCGCGGCGAGCTGCTGACGCGGGTGACCGCGGGCCTTCAGCTGCGGCAGATTCAGGATCTGGTGGCGCCGCGGACATTGGCCGCCGAGCCCGCGATGGCGCCGGCGGGTGATGCCGCGCGCGACGTCTTCCAGGGCCCGGCCCCCCTGCCGGTGGCCAGCATCGCCGAGCGCAAGAAGGAGATCCTCGAGCAGGAGTGCGCCGGGCTGATCGAGGTCATCCAGCCGGATCATGACTTCAGCCACGTCGGCGGCATGGAGCCCATCAAGCGCGCCCTTCAGCGCATCGCCGATCACGTCAAGGCAGGGCGCAAGGCCCAGGTGCCCATGGGCATCCTGCTCGTCGGGCCCATGGGCACCGGCAAGAGCTTCCTGGCCGAGGCCTTCGCGCACGAGAGCGGGCTGGCCGCCGTACGGCTGAAGAACTTCCGCGATCGCTGGGTGGGCAGCACCGAGGCCAACCTGGAGAAGGTGCTGAACGTCATCGAGGGGCTGGGCAACATCCTCGTCATCATCGACGAGGGCGACCGCTCCATCGGCGGCGCCGGCGACAGCGACGGCGGCGTCAGCAGCCGCGTCATCGCCCGTCTGAAGGAGTTCATGTCGGATCCCACCCACCGCGGCCGGATCATCTTCATGATGATGACCAACCGGCCCGACAAGCTGGACACCGACATGAAGCGGCCCGGGCGCTTCGACCTGAAGATCCCCTTCTTCTCGCCCCAGAACTCGGATGAGCGGGCGGCCATCGTCCGCGCCGTCCTGCGCCGCCACAAGCTGGAGGCCGATCTGCCCGACGAGACGCTGCTGCCCATCCTCGAGGACCTCGAGGGCTACGCCGCCGCCGATCTCGAGGCCCTGGTGCTGATGGCCAACGACGATCTGAAGTCGGGCGTGCTGCCCGCCGGCGTCGACGATCCACCCACGGTGATCACCGCGCCCTTCCTGGCCCAGGCGGCCCACGACTTCCTGCCCACCCGCGAGACGGCGATGATCAGCTACATGGAGCTGCTGGCCGTGCACGAGGCCAGCAACCGCCGCCTGCTGCCCCCGCGCTTCCGCGAGATCGAGGTGGCCGATCTGAACGCCAAGCTGCGCGCCGCGCGCGCCGCGATCGGGTACTGACCGGCCCAGCTCAGCTCAGATCAGGTCGGTCAGCCACGTCGGCAGCCAGTCGGTGCCGAAGTACGCCGAGAAGCGGTTGGGCGCGCCGGCGAGCACGCCGAAGCGGACGCTGCGCATCACCAGCGTCAGCGCGAGCAGGCGGCCGAGCTGCACGCCGACGGCGGGCGCGACGGCGCACATGGCGAGGTGCGGCGGGAAGCCCGTCAGCGCGCCCACCGCCAGGAACCACGGCGCCTTCTCGCGAAATCGCTCGACGTCGAGGGTGTCGAGGGCGCGGCGCAGGCGCGCGATGCGGCCGATGAGCTGGCTGCCGAAGACGTAGATCAGCCCGAAGCCGATGGTCTGGCCCAGCGCGACGGCGAAGGCGGTGGCCATCCACGAGCGGCTGCCGTCGAGCCCGACCAGGATGCACCACGCCTCGCCGTAGGCCAGGAAGGGCGAGGGCACCATCGCGACGCAGGTGACGAGGAAGAAGACCACCTCAGCCGCCGTCGGCGGCGCCCGCGTCGGGGGGCGGGGCGCCCGCGTCGGGGGGCGGGGCGCCCGCGTCGGGGGGCGGGGCGCCCGCGTCGGGATCGGGGCCGCCCTCGATGAGCTCGATGGCCTCGGCGCAGCTTCGTGGCAGCGGATCCGGCTGCTCGGTGCCCGGCGTCCAGGGCGTGACCGCGAACTCGGTGCCGGCCAGGTCGAGCATGATCGGCGTGCGCACCGCGCCGTTGGCCCGACCGCAGAAACCCCGCTCCAGCGTCGCCGAGGTGAGCAGGATGTCGGCGTTGACCTGCCCCAGCGGGCTCTCGAGCGACAGCCCGGGCAGCCAGATCTCGAAGGTGCCGTCGGGGCCGACGTCGGCGGTGAAGTTGATCAGCGGCGGCGTGCCCGGCGCGTCGGCCTCGCGCCGCAGCGAGCCCTCGAGGAAGGCGGTGACGCCCCCGTTGGGCGCGGGCGCCTCGGCGTACAGGATCGACAGCCACAGCCGCAGCGCCACCGCGCCGGCGAGCCGCGCGTGGAACAGGTAGTGACCGGTCAGATCGCGGCGCACGCTGGGCACGTCGGACAGATCCGGCGACGGAGGCCGCGGCGTCCCCCCGTCGAGCGGCACCCCCCCGTCGCCCACCGGCGGGACCTCGGCGTCGGGCGCGCTGCTGCCCCCGCAGTCGTCGGACGGGCACTTGAAGGGCACGTCGCCCTTCTGGAGCATGTCGTCGGGATCGCGCGTGGCGTAGAAGGTGCTGCCCGCCAGGTCGATGACGATCGGCACCGTCACGTTGCCGGTCGCCGAGCCGCACCAGGCGTCGTCGGCGATGGTCGACACGTCCATCACCACGCTGGCCTCGACGTCCGTGTCCCCGCCGAGCAGATCCGCGGGCAGCGTCAGATCGGCCTCGAGCACGAAGTGCCCCTCGGCGTCGACCTGCGTGACCACCTCGGCGATGGTCGGATCAGTGTCGGGATCGTGTCGGTCGAGCCAGAAGCGGGCGGCCAGCTCCTCGGGTGGCGTACCGCTGCCCCCGCTGAGCTCGACCCGCAGACCCAGCTCGATGCCGGTGGCCAGGAGCGCGTAGACGAACCATCGCCCGTTGACGTCGCTGTAGCGGCTCTCGGGCGGTCCGCTGGGGATGCACGCGTTCTCGCGGCGCTCGCGCGTGCGCTCCCGGAAGTCGTCGTAGTCGCTGCGGGGGGTGTCGTCGCTGCAGCCGGGGGCCGCGACCAGCAGCGCCAGGAGCAGCAGCAGGGCGCGGCGCATCACAGGCTCACCTCCAGATCGACGGTCAGGTACTGGCGGCGGTCGGTGTAGGTGCCGTTCACCGTCGGCTCCTGGATGCTGTCGGTCACCTCGACGTCGTGGAACTGATGCCACCAATAGCTGGCGGTCAGCTTCAGCTGATCGGTCAGATCGACGGTGAAGCCGGCCGCGGCGTGCCAGCTGTCGCCCTCGGCCAGCCCCGGCTCGTGCGTCTGCGGCGGCGTGGCGCCCGTCTCGTAGCCGCCGCCGAGCTGCAGCACCCAGCGGTCGCTGACCACGAAGTCGAAGCGCACCTTGGCGGCCAGCGTGTCCTGGAAGTCGCGCTCGATGATGATCAGCGCCTCGCCGTTGTCGACGTTGGTGACCACCTGCCGGTCCATGACCGACCAGTTCGAGTACTCGGCCAGCGGCCGCACCACCAGCCAATCGGTGGCGGCCACGTCGGCGCCCAGCCGGAAGGTGTGCGGCACCTGCAGCGGGATGCGCGCGTCGGCCGTCGTCTCCGGCGCGACGCCGAAGGTCACGTAGCCGGTGCCACGCACGTCGTACTCGCGCCCGCCGACCCAGCTGAACGCGAAGGCCAGGTCGTCGTCGGGCTGCCACCGCATGCCCGCCGTGAGCGTGACCCCGAAGTCCTCACCGCCGTCGAGCAGGATGCGCCCCTCGGCCAGCGTGCCGCCCTGATCGAACAGCCGCTCGCTGCGATCCGGGTTGCGCGCCCGCACGGTGTCGAGCGAGACGATGTTGAACACCGGCGCCAGCCCCACCGACAGCCCCAACGGTTTGTGCGCGAAGCCCACGCCCACCGTGGGGCTGAGGATCAGCAGCGACGTGTTGATCGCCGCCCAGCGCTGGGGGCCATCGACCGCGCCGGGGTGCTGCTCGGGCGCGGCGAGATCCTCTTCCCAGGCCACGACGCCCGCGCGCGCGATGAAGAAGCCTGCGCCGAACCCCAGCACGTAATCGTCGCCGAGCTCGAAACCGTAGCCGCCGGTGATCGCCGGCACCACGCCGCCCGACGACGCGGTCGCCTTGCCCGCGTTGACCGCCTCGAACTCGGGCGGCACGTCGTTGGCGGCGGCCGGCCGATCATAGGTGGCGTGACGCATCAGGCCCTGCAGGTGCAGGCCGACGCGGCCCCCGGGCACGGCGAGGCCGGCCGGGTTCCAGTACAGCGAGAAGGGCCCGGTGTCGGTGGGCCCCTCGCGGAGCCCACCGTAGCGGCCGATGAAGAAGGGGTTTGCCTGGGCGGTGACCGCCCCGCTCACGATGGCCACTGCCACCGCCCACGACGTCCTGCGCATCGGGCCTCCCAGGGGTGCGTCGAAGCACCATACCCGCAAGGCGCGGCGAGTTCACGGATCAGGCGCGGTAGACGGTCACCTTGTCCATGGCGATGTCTTCGTGGGGGCGGTTGTTGCGCGGGTTCTGGGGCTGCCGCGCCATCTGCTTCACGATCTCGAGGCCCTCGACCACCTCGCCGAAGATCGCGTGCTTGTTGTCCAGCCAGGGCGTCGCCACCTCGGTGATGAAGAACTGGCTGCCGCCCGTGTTGGGGCCCCGGTTGGCCATACTGAACAGGCCACCGCGCGCGTGGCGCAGCTCCGGGTGAAACTCGTCCTTGATGACGTAGCCTGGGCCACCGGTGCCCTGCCCGTTGGGGCAGCCCGCCTGCACCATGAAGTCGGGGATGCAGCGGTGGAAGATGATGCCGTCGTAGAAGGGCTTGCCGGTCGTCTTGCCGGTGGCCAGGCCCACGAAGTTCGCCACGGTCTTCGGCGCGCGGTCCTCGTAGAGGCGGCCCTTGATGGTGCCCAGCCGGGTCTCGATCTGCACGTACAGATCGCCGTCACCCGGCACGTCGATGGCCGGCGGATCGAACATCTTCTCCATGTCTCCCTCCCTGGGGTTCGAAGTCCGACGGCACGCTAGACGACTGCGCGGTGCCGCGCAACGGGCCGGGCCCCGATCACCACGCGGATCAGCGCCGGATGACGATGATCGTGTCGTCGCCGGGCGGCCCGCCGGGGCCGCCGCGACCGACGCGCTCGAACAGCTTGCGGGCCACCACGCGGCGCAGAGGCGGGATCAGCAGCAGCGCGCCGACGGCGTCCGACACGAAGCCGGGCAGCAGCAGCAGCAGCGCCGCGACCAACAGCAGCGGGCCCTCGAGCACCTCGGCGCGCTCGGCCTGGCCGCGCCGCAGCCGCTCCAGGGTGGTCAGGCTCTGGCCGCGCACGAGGGCCATGCCCGCGGCGGCGGTGAGGAACACGAGGAGGACGGTCTCGAAGGCGCCGACCCGCGCGCCCACCTGGATCAGCACCCACAGCTCGAGCGCGAAGCCACCCACCATCCCGAACAGCAGCGGGCCGCACATCAGCAGGCCCCCGGGCGGTTCACGGAAACAGGGCCGCGTGGCCCAGGCCCTCGGTCTCGGGGCGCCCGGACATCAGGTTCAGGCACTGCACCGCCTGACCCGCCGCGCCCTTGCCCAGGTTGTCGATCGCCGACTGCACGCACAGCAGCGCGCCGTCGACGAAGAGCCCGAGGTGGCAGCGGTTGGTGCCGCGCACGTTGCGGGTGTCCGGGTGGGCGCCCGCGGGCAGCAGGCTGACGAAGGGCTCGTCGGCGTAGGC
>JAUHXL010000323.1 GCA_030426945.1 bacterium | reverse complement strand
GTCTGGGTGACGCTGCGCACCCTGCGCGCGCGCCGCGCCACTTTGTTCGATGACGACGCCCTCGCGCGCCTCGACGCGGCCAGCCAGGGCCCCGCGGCCGCCGATCCCGTGCCGCCGGACCCGGAGCCGCTGCCCGCGCAGGCCACCGCCCCGCTCGGTTCGGGCGTGGGGACGGGCGCCCCGCGGTGGTGCCCCACCTGCGAGCGCAGCTTCGGCGAGGACACCCGCTTCTGCCCCTTCGACGGCACCACCCTCGAGGAGGTCGCGGCCGGCGCGTCCGAGGCGGACGCGCCGGCCGTCGCCGGTGGCCGCCCGCGGGAGCGCGTGTGCCCCGACTGCGGCCGCCACTATCCAGAGGACGTGCTGTTCTGCGGGGTGGACGGCGCGCGGCTCGTCCTGCTCAACTGACCGCGACGCCCGACCCGGAGCTCCACGGATGCGCACGGCCGCCATCGTCCTCATCGGAAACGAGCTGCTCAGCGGCAAGATCCGCGACGAGAACGCGGCCTGGCTGACCGGCCGGTTGCGCGCCCTCGGCGTCCAGCTGCGGCGGGTGGTCATGATCCCCGACGAGCCGGACGTCATCGTCGACGAGCTGCGCCGGCTCGCGCCGACCGTGGACGACGTGTTCACCAGCGGCGGCGTGGGCCCGACCCACGACGACCTGACCATCGAGAGCGTGGCCGCCGCCTTCGGCGTGCCGGTCGTGCGGTCGCCGCGCCTCGAGGCCATCCTGCGGGCTCACTTCGCGGAGCGCCTGCGGCCGGATCATCTGCGCATGGCCGACGTGCCCGAGGGCACCGAGCTGATCGAAGGCGGCGAGATCCGCTGGCCGGTCGTGCACTTCCGCAACCTGTGGATCCTGCCCGGCGTGCCGCAGATCTTCCGCGCCAAGTTCGACGCGATCGCCGATCGTTTCCGCGACGGGGCCTTCTTCCTGCGGTCCGTCTACCTCGACGCCGACGAGGGCGCGGTGGCGCCCCTGCTGCGCGCGCTACAGGCCCGCTTCGCCGTCGAGGTCGGCAGCTACCCGCGCATCGACGCGGCCGACCACCGCGTGCGCGTCACCATCGAGGCGCGCGCGGCGGCGCCGGTCGACGCGGCGGCCGCGGCGCTGCTCGAGTCCTTGCCCGCCGAGCAGGTCGTGCGCGCCGACGAGGCGGCCCGACCGGCCGGATAAGGTCGCCGCCTGCGCTTGCCGTCTCGCCGCGTGGCCCCTACCATTCACGGTGTCTCCGTGTCTTGGAGGAGGGACCATGGCCATCGACCCGAGCCGCCTCAGCACGCGCACTGATGCCGTCGTCTCCGGTCGCGCGGAGCGCCGCGGCGACATCTCCCCCAACGCCCCCCCCCCCGAAGCCACCGCCGCCGTCCCCGCCGACGCCGGGCGCGCCCCGGCCGCCGACCGCGCCGACGTGCCCGGGCAGCGGCGGGTCGAGCGCCTTCAGATCGCCGAGCAGCTGCGGCTGGCGGGTGAGCGCGCCGGCCTGGCGCAGGCGGCGCGGCGGGACGTGGAGGCCGGCGTGCGCGCCCTGGCGGTGCTCGATCGCGCGGCCACCCTGGTCAGCGGCGGTCAACCCGCCGATCCCACCGAGGCCGACGCGGCCCGCGCCCAGCTTCGGGCCCTCGACGCCTCGCCCGATCTGCGGGCAGCGCGGGCCGTGCTGGACGACGACGCCGACGTGGACATCGACACGGTGCCCCCCGCCCTGACCCGCGAGGTCCAGGCGCCGGAGCCCCAACCGACGCTGGCGCTGACGCCGGTCGTGGAGGAGGAGGCGGGGCCCGCTGCCCAGCGCGACGCCGCCGCCGAGCGGCGGGCCGCCATCGCGGAGCGCGCCCGCGACCTGATCGGCGACGAAGGGGACGGAAACCTGTCGCCGGCGGATCTGGATCTGAGCAGCGCCGAGGGGGCCGCCGGCACGCGCGGCCTGATCGCCCAGGCCGTCGAGCGCGCCCGCACCCTCGAGGTGGAGCTCGGCCGCCTCGGCGACGCGTCGGCGGCGTCGGCCCGCGCCCTCACCGAGTCGCTGGCCGCCAACGTCGAGCGCCTGCAGACCCCGGACGACGCGGCCCGCGCAGCGCGCGCCGTCGCCGACGCCACCGCCGCCGGTCCCAGCCTCGCCCTCGCGACGCAGCCCCCCCCGAGCGCCGAGGTCGCCCTGCGCGTGCTGGGCTGATCCCGGGCTCGGCGCGCCGGGCGCGGCGCGGACCGGTCACCGGCTGCTGGTGAAGTAGTCCTTCCGATCGCGGAACAGCACGTTGAACGTGGTCAGCGTCCCGTAGCAGCGGCGGATGTAGCTGCCCATGCCGTCCGCCTCGTCGGGCGCGATGTGCGGGTGGGCCGAGATCTGGGCCTCGAGCTGACCGAGGCGGTCACGCAGCACCAGCAGGCGGTCGTAGAAGCGCTCGATGGGCTCGTCCACCGCCCCCTCGCCGCTGCCGTAGCGGGCCCGTCCCCCGCGCCAGCGGTCACCGAGGCCCGCCGGCGACAGCGCCATGGTGTCCCAGTCGATGTCGCGCACCAGCCGCCTGAGCAGCGCGCGAGCGGTGGGATCGATGCCGTCCTCCGGCGGCTCCGGCACCCAATCCCGACCCATGGACGCGATCGACCCGTAGCAGAGGTTGAGCATCCGGTGGAGGTCGACGCGCTCTCCGTCGTGCAAGTGCGCGTGACTGTTCAGCTTTTGTTCCATCACCCGCAGGTTGTCGCGGATCATCACCAGCTTGTGGAAGAACTGCTCGAGCGGCATCGCCTTGGGCTTCAGATCCGCCTCGGCCGGGCACAGCTCGAGCTCACCCGTGTCCCAGTGCCGTCCCAGATCCTGCGGGGTGAGGCCCCCGGCGAACGCGAGCGCGTCGGCGAGGGCCGCCTTGAGGGCGTCGGGGGTGAGGCCACCGAGCGCGTCGGCGAGGGCCCCGGCGCTCACGCCGCTGCGCTGCCGCACGGCCCCCATCGTGGCCCGGCGCGGCTTGGTTCCCCGCCGCGCTTCGTCGACCACCGGTGGGTTGGGATCGCCCTTCACCGAGAAGGACGGACAGGCGCGCATCGAGTCGCGAAAGACGCCGATGACCTTTCCGAGGCGACACGTACCGATGCGATCATCGGCGCGCTCCTCGGTGGTCCGGAAGTACCGACAGTCCGCACAGGTCCGGTCGTTCACCTCACCCCCCTTCCCATCGGTCGGCGACGGCGGCCCCCGCCGCCGGCTCGTCGGCCCACCCACCGAGGGCCCTCCTCCCGCGGTGGTTCTGGGCGCCCCTGGGGCCCCCCACCGATCCATCGACGGGCGTGGCGTGGCGCCACGTTCCTGCCCCCCACCGGATCGAAGCTATCCCATGCCGCATCGACGCGCTACCCCGCCGATGGGCCCGCCGCCCGCGATCCGGCGGCCCGCGCGCTGGGCGCGAGGGCCCCGTCAGGGCGCCGACGGCATCCGCTCGCGGGCCGCCGCGTGGACCGCCCGGCACCAACGACGGTAGGCCCCCCGCTCGGCGGGCTCCACCCGCCGCGCCGAGCGCCGCAGCTCGCGCTCGATCCACCACCCGTCGGCGGTCGGGCGCACCGTGCGCCGGTACACGCCGAAGGGCCCGCCCAGCCACACCGCCCGTGGAGGCGGCCCCGCCCAGTCGACGCGCGCCCACGCGACCGTCGGCGGGCCGAGCTGCAGGGGCCCGGCCTCGGCCGCGGCGGGGCACGGCAGGGCGAGGGGCAGCGGCTCGAGCGGCCAGCCCTCGGCCGCGGGCAGCCGCAGGCGCAGATCCCCGGGCGCGTCGACGTCCACGCGCGCCTCGGGCAGCGCCGCCAGCGCGGCGGCGGTGGTCGGCCGGCCCGCGCGCCAGCCCATCACGATGAAGCCCGCCTCCCCGGGCGCCACCCACCACGACGCCGGGGCGCCGACCGCCCCGAGGGGCACGCTCGCCGCCGGCGGCGCGGCGATCACCGGCGCGGGCGGGGGCGTCCAGGCGGGCACGCCCGGCGGCGGCAGGGGCTCCGGGCAGGCGGCGGCCTGCGGGACGCGCGCGGCGAAGCCACCGGGCGTCCGGCCCGCCTCGACCAGCGCGACCAGGCGGCGCGGGGCGGCGCTGTCGGGCAGCGCCACCTCGACCGCGTCGTAGGCCAGGGCGCCGCCCGGCCCCGTCGCCAGCAGCCGCCCGTCGACCCACAGCACGAACGCGCCCGAGCTGCCGACGCGCAGCACCGCGCGCGGCGTCACGGAGGCCGGCAGGGTCGCTGCGAGCAGGTGGACCCCACGCTCCGCGGCCGGGACCGGCGCGACCGGCGCGCGTGGCGCCTGCCAGGTCAGCCGCCCCTCGACGCCGGGCCAGGCCCCCTCGAAGCGCCCGCCGAGCGCCTCGTCGACGGCCGGCGGCGGCGGGTCGAGGCCACCCGGGAGGGGCCCGAGGGTGCGCCAGCGCGTCGCCCCGCCGAGCGCGCGCCACGCCCCCGCGGCGCTGGCCGCCTGCCCCGCCGCGCGCGCCTGCTCCACCGCCCGGATCGCGTCGGCCGTGGGCGGACACGGCGCGGCCTGAGCCCCGGCGAGCGCCCCGACCAGGGCCAAGGCGAGGGCCGCCGGACACACCCCCTTGTGTCCAGACGCCGGGACAGGTCGAATGCCCGGGCCGTTTGCTGATGGAGAATCCATGGACGACCGCCGATCCCTCATCGAGGCCGCCTTCGCTGATCGCGGCCGGCTGCCGGAGGCCGCCGACGCCGTGCGCAGCGTCATCGCCGATCTGGATCGCGGCGCGCTGCGCGTCGCCGAGCCGGTGGACGACGACTGGGTCGTGAACGCGTGGGTCAAGCAGGCCATCCTGCTGTACTTCGGCATCGCCGAGATGGCGGTGCTCGAGGCCGGGCCCTTCGAATACTACGACAAGATCCCGCCCAAACGGGGGCTGGCGGAGGCCGGCGTCCGCGTCGTACCGCCGGGGGTGGCGCGCTACGGCAGCCACCTCGAACCGGGGGTCGTGCTGATGCCCGGCTACGTGAACATCGGCGCGCGGGTGGGCGCCGGCTCGATGGTGGACACCTGGGCGACCGTGGGCAGCTGCGCGCAGATCGGGCGAGACGTGCACCTCGCGGGCGGCGTGGGCATCGGCGGCGTGCTCGAGCCGCCCTCGGGGCGGCCGGTGATCATCGAAGACGGGGCCTTCGTCGGCTCGCGCTGCATCGTCGTCGAGGGCGTCCGGGTGGGCCGCGAGGCGGTCCTCGGCGCCAACGTCGTCCTGACCGCCAGCACCCCGATCATCGACGTGACCGGCGCCGAAGAGGTCGTCTACCGCGGGCAGGTGCCGCCGCGGGCCGTCGTGGTGCCGGGCACCCGTCCCAAGGCGTTCCCCGCGGGCACCTACCACCTGCCCTGCGCGCTGATCATCGGCGAACGCAGCGCCAAGACCGACCGCAAGACCTCGCTGAACGAGGCCCTGCGGGACTTCTCGGTGGCCGTTTGAAACCAGACGCCGGACTCTTTGACCCTCGCGCGCGGGCGGTTCTAAGATGGGCCGACGCCCGGCCCAGCCGGCCGCGTGCGACGCAACCTACCGAAAGAGGGACGCTTTGAGCGAACAGCAACCCCCGGTCGACGACCTGTTCGGCGACGAGGATCTCGGCCTCGAGGGCGCGCCGCCGCCCGAGGAAGGGGGCGGGCGCCGCCTGCCGCTGAAGCTCATCGGGGCCGTGGTGGCGCTCGTCGCGCTCGGACTGCTGTGGTGGCTGTCGAGCCGGCACCACGAGAAGTTCTACATCACCGTCCACGGCGACACGGTGCGGGTGGAGCGGGGCTACTACTTCCCCTTCGGCAGCGGCGCCTACACACCCAGCCCGGCCTACGAGCCCTTCACGCTGCCCCCGGGGGTCGCGCCGGAGAAGACCGGGGCGATGACGGCCAACGAGGTCGATCGGGTGCTGCACCGGCTGTTCATCACCATCGCCGAGAAGGAGATCGCCGACGTCGAGGCGGGTGATCCCGACGAGGCGGAGCTGATGCTGCTGCGCGCGCAGAAGCTGCTGACCACCGGCATCGCCGATGATCGCAAGCTGCTCGAGCTGCTCGGCGACGTCGCCTTCCGGCGCGGCCTGACCGAGGTGCGGGGCGTGCAGGCCCGCTTCGACAAGGCGCTCGAGCAGTTCCGGCTGGCCGCCATGCGCGGGGGCGTCGCCTACAAGGGCGCCGACCGCTGGGTCGAGGCCATCACCCGGCTGCGCGAGGAGTTCCGGCGGCTGTCGATGGAGAGCGGGTTGGATCCGGACCAGATCCTCAGCCAGCCCCCGACCCTGCCGCCCGCGATGGCCCCGAAGAAGGCGGCGCCCGAGGCCGGCGGCGAGAAGAAGAAGGGCGGCGACGCCGACGCGGGCCCGCCCGGCTAGGAACCTGTTGCGCGTGGAGGGGTCGAGCGGGGTGCGTCACCGAACGCTCGGATCAAGGCGCGGAAGCATGACGAGACCCGGCGGTATCGCCTTGCCTTCGCAACGCCGAGTCGAGCATTCGGGGGCGTGCACCGCGAAGTGCCCCGAAGGTGCAACAGGCTCCTAGTCCGGACGACCGGCGCCGCGCTCAGTCCATCCCGCAGCCGGTCGCGCCGCAGGCCGACAGCTCGACCCGCGCCTCGATCGCGGGCGCGCAGGGATCGGTCAGGAAGACCGACGGGGGCAGCT
This sequence comes from bacterium, assembly GCA_030426945.1. Lineage (GTDB taxonomy): Bacteria > Myxococcota_A > Bradymonadia > UBA7976 > UBA1532 > JACKDN01. The sequence continues at coordinate 1,731 of JAUHXL010000323.1, read as the reverse complement.
CGACGCTGCCCTCGGCGACCGGCCGGCCGCTGCCGTCGTAGCCCCGCACCTGCACCGTCGTCCGCCCCCGCGGCCGCATCGGATCGTCGATGTCGGCGGCGAGGCCCGGGCACACGAACGGGTACTCGGCGCTGAACAGGTCCTCGACCTCGACCCTCACCAGCACCTGCTCGACGCCGTTCCCCTGGCAGTCGAGCTCGTTCGCGAAGGGCCAGCGCACCCGCAGCGGGCGCTGGCGGCGCAGCAGCGGCAGGGGCTCGAGGGAGGCGCTCGCGCCGGCCGGGACGCGCACCCGCGGATCGCTCGCCTCGTGGGTCCAGCAGCCGTCCTCGTCGAGGCCCGCCAGCCGAAGGGTGTACTCGCCCGCCGCGACGTCGGCGAGGGTCGCGGTGCCGGCGCGACAGTCGGCCTCGGCGCGCGCCGCGGCGTCGGCCGAGTCGAAGCGGTAGAGCTCGGCGCGGACGCGGACGACGCCGACCTCGTCGCAGGCGCTCTGCCCCGTCCGCCAGGCGACGGTCAGGCTGCCGGGCGCGTCGGGATCGTCACACGCGGCGCAGGCGCCGAGGGCCGCGAGGCCACAGAACCAGAGAGGGAGTCGCATGGCGCTACGCTACGGATGGGCGGCGTCGGGGTCCAGGAACGTGCGCCCGGCCACCACGACCCCCAGCACCCGCGCCGCCCGCAGCTGCGGCGGCGCGGCCGTCAGGGGGTCGACCGACAGCAGGGTCAGATCCGCGTCGAAGCCCGGCGCGAGGCGACCGCGGCGCGCCGCGACGAGGCCGGCGCGGGCCGCGTCGACGGTGAACCCCGCGAGGGCCTCGGCGGGGGTCAGGCGCTCGGCCGGGTGCCAGCCGCCGGCCGGCTGCCCGTCGGCGTCCTGGCGGGTGATGGCGGCGTACAGCCCCGCCAGCGGGGCCGGACGCTCCACGGGGAAGTCGCTGCCCAGCGCCACGGTGACGCCGGCCCGGCGCAGGCTCTGCCAGGCGTAGGCCCAGCGGATGCGCTCCGGGCCCAGGCGCGCCTCGGCCCAGGGCATGTCGCTCGTCGCGTGGGTGGGCTGCACCATCGCGAGCACGCCCAGGCGCGCCATCCGGGCCTGATCCGCCGGTCGGACGATCTGCGCGTGCTCGAGGCGGAAGCGCCCGTGCTCGACCGGCAGGCCGGCGGCCTCGAAGGCGTCGAGGGCGTCGGTGGCGGCGGCGTCGCCGATGGCGTGCACGCCCACCTGGAAGCCCGCGCCGGCGTAGCGGGCGACCGCCGCGCGCAGGGCCTCGCCGTGCACGATGCGGATGCCGTCGGTGTCGGGCGCGTCGGCATAGGGGGCCGACAGCCAGGCCCCGCGGCTGCCGAGGGCGCCGTCGGCGAACAGCTTCACGCCGCGGACCGCGACGACTGGGTCGTCGACGGGGCCGGCGGCGACGAGGGGCCCGATGGCCGGATCGTCGGCGTCGAGCAGCACGTGCACCCGCAGGGGCAGCGCGCCCTCGGCGGCCATCTGGCGGTAGACGCGCACGGTCTGGGCGGTGGCGCCCGCGTCGTGCACCCCGGTCAGCCCGACGGCGTGGCAGGCCTCGACCGCGCGCGTCACCCAGGCGCGCACCTGAGCGTCGTCGGGCTCGGGCACGTGGCGCAGCGCGAGACCCATGGCGCCGTCGATCAGGACGCCGGTGGGCGCACCGTCGGCGTCGCGGAGGATGCGGCCGTCGGCCGGATCCGGCGTGGAGGCGTCGA
>JAUHXL010000322.1 GCA_030426945.1 bacterium | reverse complement strand
CCGCCGGCGCAAGCGGCCGGCCGCCTGGGACGGCGCGCGCTGCCTCGTGCCGGCCCAGTCGGTGCACCCGCCCGCGCTGGACGCGGCGCCGGGCTGGCTGGACGCCGTGTGCGCCGCGCCCGATGGGCTGCCCGCGCTCGAGACGATGTACCCGGGCCAGCACCTGGGCGACGGCGCGGCGCTGTCGCGGGCGATGGACGCGGGGCTGCGGCTGGCGGTGGACGTCTCGCACCTCTACCTGCAGCGGGCCGCCCGGGTGCTGGACGACGCGACGCTGCGCCGGGTGCTCGACTACGACCGCGTCGACGAGGTGCACCTGTCGGCCAACGACGGGCGCGGCGATCAGCACCGCCCGCTGGCGGTGGACACCTTCGGCCTCGGCTGGGCGCAGGCGCGGCTGCGCGCCGGGACGCCGGTGGTGCTCGAGTGCTACATGCACCGGCTGGACGACGCGGCGCGCCGGGCCCAGGTGGCCCGGGCGCGGGGAGGGTGAGGTGAGCGATCCCGAGACGCCGGCCGAGATGCGGGCCCACATGGTGGAGCGCCTCTTCCGCCCGAAGGCGACCGAGTGGCTGCGCGCCCACCCCGAGCACGCGAGCGTCGTGCTGTGCGTGGCGCAGTACTGGAACGACGAAGCCAACGACGCGGTGCACGCCTTCGTGTACGCCAGCGCCGAGCGCGATCCGCCCTGGCCGTTGGGCTGCGACGACGACGCACGGTGGGGGGAGGCGCCGGTCGCCTGCGAGGGCAAGCGGTGCGAGAACTGCGACGAGGGCCTCTACATCAACTGGTACGACAACGGGATGGCCATCCCGGCCTTCGAGGCCTACTGCCGCGAGGGCTGCCACCAGGAGATGGACGAGGACGAGGCCTACCTGCCCTACGCGGTGGCGCGGCGGGACGGCGACGGCGTGGACATCGAGATCGTCGGGCGGGTGGTGCGGCCGTGGATCGACCGCGCAGCCGTGCTGGCCGAGATCGTCCCGCCCGACGACGAGGAGGCCGAGCTGCTCGAGTGCGTCTACGCGCGGCCCGACGACGACGCCCCGCGGCTGGTGCTGGCCGACTGGCTGCTCGAGCGGGGGGATCCGCGCGGCGAGCTGATCGCGCTGCAGCTGCGCCCCGAGCTGGGGCCGGCGCAGGCCGCGCGGGCGGCGCGCCTGCAGCGCACGCTGGGCATGCGGCTGCTGGGGCCCATCGCGCCGGTGGTGTCCGTGGCCTCGGCCGCGCTCGAGCGGGGCTTCCCCAGCAGCGTCGAGGTGCGGTTCGAGAGCGAGCAGGACGTCTCGGTGTACGGGCACCTGTCGGCCTGGGCGACCGTGCGGCACCTGCGCTTCCACGAGGACGGGCTGGATCGCGTGACGACCGCGATGCACGGGCTGCGCGTGCTCGAGGGTGTCGAGGCCGACGCGCTGGCCGGGCTGCAGGCGGCGGACTGGCCCTGGGCCATCGAGCGGTTGGACGTGCTGGCCGAGAGCGCGGCGGCGCTGGAGATCCTGAGCCAGATCGAGACGTTGCCGGCGCTGCGCCGCCTGACGCTGCGCGGCGTGCGGGCGACCGACGGCGCCCTGCTGCTGCGGCGCGCGCCCTGGGCCGGCCAGCTCGAGACGCTGCGCGTGCCGCACGCGCCCTGCGTCGACGCCGGCGCGTGGGCGCGCATCGCGGGGCGGACGCCGGCGCACACGCTGCTCTTGGACGCGGAGCACGAGGGCTGGACGGCGGGGCGCTTCGACGCCACGCTCACCCGGGGCGCCGATGGCGCGTTCGACGCGGTCAGCCTGCGGCTGGGCAGCGCGGGCTACGGCGAGAACCGCCTGGTCAACGTCCAGCGCCTGCTGCGGTCGCTGGGCGAGACCGGCCTGCGCCACGTCACCCTCGAGGGCGACCGGCAGCCCCTCGACGCCGATCTGAACCTGCTGCGGGCCGCCGCTGGCCCGGCCGTGACCTGGACGCTGCCCCTCGATGACCTCTGACGATCAACGCGCGCTGCACCGCGCCCTTTGCCTGCCCCGCGCCATCGAGGGGCGGATGCTGCTGCTGCTGCGCCAGGGGCGCCTGTCGAAGTGGTTCGCTGGCGTCGGCCAGGAGGCCGTCTCGGTGGGCGTGATGCAGGCGCTGCGTCCCGACGACTGGGTGCTGCCGCTGCACCGCAACCTGGGCGTCTTCACCGCGCGCGTGGATCTCGATCGGCTGTACCGGCAGCTCCTGGGGCGCGCGGGGGGCTTCACCGCGGGGCGGGATCGCAGCTTCCACTTCGGCGATCCCGCGCGGCACGTCGTCGGGATGATCTCGCACCTGGGCGCCATGCTGCCGGTGGCCTGCGGGCTGGCGCTGGCCGACCAGCTCGCCGGGCGTGATCGCGTGGCCGTCGGCTTCGTCGGCGACGGCGGCACCAGCGAGGGCGACGTGCACGAGGCGATGAACCTGGCGGCCGTGTGGCGGCTGCCGGTGGTGTTCGTCGTCGAGAACAACCAATGGGGGCTGTCGACGCCGGCGCACGAGCAGTACGCCTGCGCGCGGCTGGCCGATCGGGCGGCGGGCTACGGCATGCCCGGCGCGCAGATCGACGGCAACGACGTGCGGGCGGTGACGGCGGCGATGGGCGAGGCGGTGGCGCGGGCGCGGGCCGGTGAGGGGCCCACGCTCATCGAGTGCCTCACCTACCGCATGCGCGGGCACGAGGAGGCCAGCGGGGTGGCGTACGTGCCGCCCGACGAGCTGGCCGCGTGGGCCGAGCGGGATCCCCTGGCGCGCTTCGAGGCCGAGCTGTTCGAGGCGGGCGTGATGACGCAGGCCGAGGCCGAGGCGGTGCGGGCCGAGCTGGACGCCGCGGTGCGCGACGCGGTGGACGCCGCGCTGCAGGCGCCGCTGCCCGACAGCGACGCGGCGACGGAGCTGGCGGCGGTGTACGCGCCGGCGGTCGAGGCGCCGCCCGAGCGCGCGGTCGAGGGCCCGGAGCGCCGCTACGTGGACGCCGTGGCCGAGGGTCTGGCGCAGGCGATGGCCGAGGACGAGCGCGTGCTGCTGCTGGGGCAGGACGTGGCCGAGTACGGCGGCGTCTTCAAGGTCAGCGCGGGCCTGGTCGAGCGCTTCGGCAAGGGCCGCGTGCGCAACACGCCGATCATCGAGTCGGGCGCGCTGGGCGCGGCGATGGGGCTGGCGCTCAACGGGCTGCGGCCGGTGGTCGAGATGCAGTTCGCCGACTTCGTCACCTGCGGCTTCAACCAGATCGTCAACAACCTGGCCAAGACGCATTACCGCTGGGGGGCGGCGCTGCCGGTGGTGGTGCGCGCGCCCCACGGCGCGGGCACGGGCGCGGGGCCCTATCACTCGCAGAGCGTCGAGGCGTGGTTCACGCACGTCGCCGGGCTGAAGGTGGTGGCGCCGGCGACGCCCTTCGACGCCAAGGGGTTGTTGCTCGCGTCGCTGGACGATCCGAACCCGGTGCTGTTCCTCGAGCACAAGGCGCTGTACCGCGCGGCGCGCGGGCCGGTGCCCGAGGGCGCGTACCGCGTGCCGCTGGGGGTGGCGCGGGTGGCCCGCGCCGGCGACGCAGCGACGGTGGTGACGTGGGGGTCGGGGGTGGGGCAGGCGCTGGACGCGGCCGCGCGGCTGGGGCTGGACCTCGAGGTGATCGACCTGCGGACGCTGCTCCCCTGGGACGTCGAGGCGGTCGCCGCGTCGGTGCGCCGCACCGGCCGCGCGCTGGTGCTGCACGAGGCCCCGCTCACCGGCGGCTTCGGCGGTGAGATCGCCGCGACGCTCGGCAAGGTGTGCTTCGAGTGGCTGGACGCGCCGGTCGAGCGCGTCGGCGCGCTGGACACGCCGGTGCCCTTCGCGAAGGCGCTGGAGGCGATCCACCTGCCGACGGCGCGCCTGGACGCGGCGCTGCGGGCGCTGGTGGCGTACTGAGGGGCGCTTCGGGCCGTTTGCCTCGGCGCACGCCCTGCGATTGCGGTCGGGCTATCAGCGGTCAACGGTCAGCTTTCAGCTCCGCCGCGGCGATTGTACTTTCTGCCCGATCGATCGACCGGCGGTCGGAGCTTGCCGGGCGGTTCGTATGCCGGCACAGCGAACGGGGCCCGGCTGACCGCTGACCGCTGACAGCCGGCCGGGAAGTCCATCAACGGCTGATGAGCCGACCCCGGTTCGTGAGGGGCGCTTGATCTTTCGGCGCGCGTCGCGTCGGATGGGCGGCGGAGCGGAGGTGGGTGCATGAGCGGGGTGCGGGTGGTGCGCACGGGCACCGCGAACCTGGCGTCGGTGGTCGCGGGGCTGAGGCGCGTGGACGCCGAGCCGGTGCTCTGCGCCGATCCGGACCTTCTGGCCAAGGCCGACCGCGTGGTGCTGCCCGGCGTGGGCGCGCTGGCCGCCGCGATGGAGACGCTGCGCGGCGGGCTGGGGGACGCGCTGGCCGCGCGCATCCGCGCCGGGCGGCCGACGCTGGCCATCTGTCTCGGCATGCAGCTGCTGCTCGAGGGCAGCGACGAGAGCCCCGGCGTGGCGGGGCTGGGCGTCGTGGCCGGCCACGCCCACAAGTTCACCGGCGTCGGCCTGCGCGTGCCGCACCTGGGCTGGAACCGCGTCGAGCCCGGCGCGGACTGTCGCCTGCTGCGCCCGGGCCACGCCTACTTCGCCCACAGCTTCTACCTGGCCGAGGCGCCCGTCGGTTGGGCGGCGGCGCGCACGACGCACGGCGGCGCCTACGTCTCGGCCTTCGAGCGCGGGCCGGTGCTGGCCTGCCAGTTCCACCCGGAGCTGTCCGGCGCGTGGGGGCTGGACCTGCTGCGCCGCTGGCTGGAGGCCTGACCGATGCTGTGCGTGCGGATCATCCCCTGCCTGGACGTGCGCGACGGGCGCGTGGTGAAAGGCGTGAAGTTTCAAGGTCTTCGCGACGCCGGTGATCCCGCCGAGCGCGCCGCGGCCTACGAGGCGCAGGGCGCGGACGAGCTGGTGATGCTGGACGTCTCGGCGACGCCCGACGGCCGCGCGACCGCGGTCGAGACGGTGCGCCACATCCGCGCCGAGCTGTCCATCCCGCTCACCGTGGGCGGCGGCGTGCGCAGCGAGGCCAACGCCGGCGCGCTGCTCGAGGCCGGCGCCGACAAGGTGGCGATGAACACGGCGGCGGTCGAGCAGCCCGAGCTGCTGACCCGCGTGGCGACGCGCTTCGGCGCCCAGTGCGCGGTGGTCGCCATCGACGCCGCGCGGCGGCTCGAGGGCGAGGGCTGGGAGGTCGTGACGCGCTCGGGCAAGCACCGCACGGGCATCGACGCCATCGGCTGGGCGCGCGAGGCGGTGGCGCGCGGCGCGGGCGAGATCCTGCTCACGAGCTGGGATCGCGACGGCACGCGCTCGGGCTACGACCTCGACCTGCTGACCGCGGCCTCGCGCGCGGTGCCCGTGCCGCTGATCGCCAGCGGCGGCGCCAACGATCCGAAGCACCTGATCGAGGCGGTGCACGCCGGCGCCGACGCCGTGCTGGCGGCCTCGATCTTCCACGACGGCGACTACACGGTGCGCGCGGTGAAGGACGTCATGGCCGCCGCGGGCCTCGAGATGCGGCTGGAGGCGGGGCAGTGATCGTCCCTTCGATCGACCTGATGGGCGGCCACGCGGTGCAGCTCGTCGGCGGCAAGACCTTGGAGCTGGACGCGGGCGATCCGCGACCCATCGCCGACCGCTTCGGGCTGGCCGGCGAGGTGGCGGTCATCGACCTCGACGCCGCGCTGAGCCAGGGCGACAACCGCGCGGTCATCCACGAGCTGCTCGGCCGCGCGCGCTGCCGGGTGGGCGGCGGCATCCGCACCGTCGAGGCCGCCCTCGACTGGCTGGACGCGGGCGCCGAGAAGGTGATCCTCGGCACCGCGGCGCGGCCGGAGATTCTGAGCCAGCTGCCGCGCGAGCGCGTGATCGCGGCGCTCGACGCGGTGGACGGCGAGGTCGTGGTCGAGGGCTGGCGCACGCGCACCGGCGCCACGGTGCTCGACCGCATGGCCGAGCTGCGGCCCTACGTGGGCGGCTTCCTGGTCACCTTCGTCGAGCGCGAGGGGCGGCTGGGCGGCAGCCGCGTCGACCAGGTGGCGGCGCTGGTCGAGGCCGCGGGCGACGCGCGCGTGACGGTCGCGGGTGGCGTCACGACGGCCGAGGAGCTGGCCGCCATCGACCGCCTGGGCGCCGACGCGCAGGTCGGCATGGCGCTGTACAAGAACCACCTGCACCTGGCGGACGCCATCGCCGCGCCCCTGCGCAGCGACCGGCCCGACGGTCTGTGGCCGACCGTGATCTGCGATCCGCAGGGCGTGGCGCTGGGCCTGGCTTACAGCGACGCCGAGAGCCTTCGCGTGGCGGTCGACCGCGGCGTCGGCGCCTATCACTCGCGCAGCCGCGGCCTGTGGGTGAAGGGCGAGACGTCGGGCGCGACGCAGCGCCTGCTGGCCATCGACGTCGACTGCGACCGCGACACGCTGCGCTTCACGGTCGAGCAGGGCGCGCCCGGCTTCTGCCACGAGGACACCTGGACCTGCTGGGGGCCGGCGAAGGGGTTGCCCGCGCTGGCCCGCACGCTGGCCGCGCGGGCGGTGGACGCGCCGCCGGGCAGCTACACGCGGCGCCTGCTGGACGATCCGGTGCTGCTGGGCAAGAAGCTGCTCGAGGAGGCCGGCGAGCTGCGCGACGCCGCGGACGCCGAGCAGGTGGCGTGGGAGGCCGCCGACGTCATGTACTTCGCGCTGGTGGCCGCGGCGCGCGCGGGCGTCACGCTGGCCGACATCGAGGCGCACACCGACCGGCGGTCGCGGCGGGTGCGGCGCCGGAAGGGAGACGCGAAGTCGTGAGGCGGGTGACCCTCGAGACGATGCCCCTGCGCGGGCGTGGGGCGGTGGACGCCGAGACGCTGACGGCGGCCGGCGCCATCGTGCGCGACGTGCAGGATCGCGGCGAGGCGGGCGTGCGGCATCACGCCGAGCGCCTGGGCGATCTGCCGCGCGGCGCGCCCCTGGTGATCGAGCGCGCGGCGCTCGACGCCGCGGTCGAGGCCCTGCCCGCCGCCGAGCGCGCGCTGCTCGAGCGCACCGCGGCGCGCATCCGCGGCTTCGCCGAGGCCCAGAAGATTTGCCTGGCACCTCTCGACACCGCCGTCCCCGGCGGCCGGGCGGGGCATACGCTGGCGCCCGTGCGCGCGGCGGGCTGCTACGCGCCGGCGGGCCGCTTCCCGCTGCCCTCGTCGGTGCTGATGACCGCCGTCACCGCGCGCGCCGCGGGCGTCGAGACGGTGTGGGTGGCCTCGCCGCATCCCAACCCGGTGACGCTGGCCGCCGCCGGCATCGCGGGCGCCGACGCGGTGCTCGCGGTGGGCGGGGCCCAGGCCATCGCCGCGCTGGCCTTCGGCGCGGGCCCGGTGCCCGCGGTCGATGTCGTCGTGGGCCCGGGCAACCGCTGGGTCACTGCGGCCAAGCAGCTCGTCTCGGGCACGGTGGCGATCGACATGCTGGCCGGCCCCTCGGAGCTGGTGGTGCTGGCCGACGACACGGCGGACCCGGCCACCGTCGCCGCCGACCTGCTCGCCCAGGCCGAGCACGACACGGACGCGCTGCCCATCCTCGTGACGACCAGCGCGGCGCTGGCCGACGCGGTGGACGCGGCGCTCGCGGCCCAGCTCGCCACGCTGCCGACGGCCGACACCGCGCGCGTCGCCTGCGAGGCGGGCTTCACGGTGCTGGTCGACGACCTCGCCGCGGGCATCGCCGCCTGCGACGCCCTGGCGCCCGAGCACCTCGAGGTGATCACCGCGGACGCCGACGCCGTGGCCGCGCGCCTGGGGCATTACGGCGGGCTGTTCATCGGCGGCGGCGCGGCCGAGGTGCTGGGCGACTACGGCGCCGGCCCCAACCACGTGCTGCCCACCGGCGGCACCGCGCGCTACACCGGCGGGCTGAGCGTCTTCACCTTCCTGCGTGTGCGCACGTGGCTGCGCATGGACGATCCGCGCGCGCTGGCCGCCGACGCGGCGGCCCTGGCGCGCCTGGAGGGGCTGGAGGGGCACGCGCGGTCGGCGGAGCGCCGGTCGTGACCGCCCACAAGGGGCCGGTCACGATCCGCGAGATGACCCTCGACGACGCGCCCACGGTGAGCGCGCTGGCTGATCGGCTGGTGGGGCAGGACTACTACCCGCCGGGTCTGGTGCGCCGCTACCTCGAGCGGGCGCGCACCGCCATCGGCACCCTCAGCTACGTGGCCGAGCGCGACGGTCGGCTGGTGGGCTTCCGCTTCGTCTTGCCACCCGGCCGCTGGGACGAGGGGCGGGGCAGCGGCCTGACGCCCGAGCGCTGGCCGGGTCCGCTGGCCGAGGCGGGCTACTTCCAGTCCTGCTTCGTCGACCACGCCGAGATGGG
>JAUHXL010000321.1 GCA_030426945.1 bacterium | reverse complement strand
CGATGGGCAGCAGCGCCAGGCGAGGCGGGCCGAAGCGGGCCGCGATCTGCGCGAAGTGCGGGCCCCAGCCGGTGTCGCCGGCGAAGTAGACGGTGCCCGCCGGTCCCTGCACGACGAAGCCGGCCCATAGCGTCCGGTCGCGGTCGCCCAGGCCGCGTCCGCTGAAGTGCTGCGCGGGCACCGCGGTGATTCGCAAGGGGCCGTGATCGGCGCCCTGCCACCAGTCGAGGTCGGCCGATCGCGGCACGCCCTCGGCCTCGAGCAGGGCGCGGGTGCCCAGGCCGGCGAGGATCACCGGGCGGTCGCGGGCGGCCAGCCGGCGCAGGGTCGGCAGGTCGAGGTGGTCGTAGTGGTTGTGGCTGATCAGCACCAGATCGATGGGCGGCAGATCATCGAAGCGCAGCCCCGGCGGCCGCGCGCGCTCCGGCCCGGCCCAGCCGACCGGGCTGCAGCGGTCCGACCAGATGGGGTCGGTCAGGACGTTCATGCCGTCCATCTGCACCAGCGCCGTCGCGTGGTTGATCCACGTCACCCGCAGCCGGCCATCGGCCACTCGGCGCGGCGGCGGTGGGCCCGGCGGCGCCTCGGCGTCGTCCGTCCAGGGGCCCGGCCGCCGCGTGGACTGCCAGCGCAGGAAGCGCGGCAGCCCGGCCTCGGGCACGGGCGCCTGGTTGTGGAAGCGCTCGCCGTCGAAGTGCGCGCCGGGCGGGCCGCGGTGCCCCGGGCTGTCGAGGCGGACGCAGGCGGTCAGCGCGAGCGCGGCGAGAACGAGGGGGCGCGTCACGGCGCTTCGACCGCGCGGGTGAGCGCGGTGAGGGTAGGGGTCATCGGCGGGCCCTCCAGGTCGGGTCGGACCATGCCAGCGCCCCCGGCGCGCAGGCAATCGCGCGATGCGGTCTTTCGCGGTGCGGTGCGAGCGGCCATCATGCGGGGCGACGAGGGGCGCGGGCGGCAGGTCTCGCTGACCGCGGCGCCCGGGGAGGATTCATGACCGACCTGCCGATCACCCGCCGCTACGCCAAGTCGCTGTCGCCCTCGGGCGCGCGACCGACCGACGCGCCCGCGTGGATCGAGGCCATCGACAACCCCTACCTGCACGGCCTGTACGCGCCGGTGGTGGACGAGGTCGAGGCCGACGACCTGCCCGTCTCGGGCGAGCTGCCGCGCGACCTGTTCGGCAGCTATCTTCGCAACGGCCCCAACCCGCGCTTCGCGCCGCTGAACCGCTATCACTGGTTCGACGGCGACGGCATGGTGCACGGCGTCCACTTCGAGGACGGCCGCGCGCATTACCGCAACCGCTACGTGCGCACGCGCGGCTGGCAGGCCGAGGCCGAGAAGGGCGCCGCCGTGTGGCCCGGCGTCCTGGGCCCCTTCGACTTCTCGCTGCCCGGCGGGCCCCTGAAGGACACCGCCAACACCGATCTCATCGTGCGCGACGGGCAGGCGCTGGCGCTGTGGTACGAGTCGGGGCGGCCCTACGCGCTCGACCCCCGCACGCTCGAGACGCGCGGCGTCGAGACCTTCGACGGCGCGCTGAAGGTGCCGCTGTCGGCCCACAGCAAGGTCGATCCGGCCACCGGCGACTTCGTCTTCTTCGGCTACGGCCTGCGCCCGCCCTTCATGTGGTACGGCGTCGTGCGCCCGGACGGCAGCGTGCACCGCGCCGACGTCGAGCTGCCCGGCCCGCGCCGACCGCACGACCTGGGCGTCACGCCGAACTATTCGATCCTGCACGACTTTCCGGTCTTCTTCGATGACGACCTGTTCCGCCGCACGGGCAAGCGGGTGCCCCTGTTCCACGACGACGTGCCCACCCGCTACGGCGTCATCCCGCGCTTCGGCACGGGCGCCGACGTGCGCTGGTTCGAGTTCGCGCCCTGCTACATGCTGCACGTCGTCAACTGCTGGGAGGACGGCGACTGGGTGGTGATGCTGGGCTGCCGCCAGCCCGACCTGCACCTGCACCCGGACCCGCGCGACGGCAAGCTGGGCTCGATGCTGTCGGGCCTGGCCATCCACGCCAACCTGTACCGGTGGGCGATGAACCTGCGCACCGGCGAGACGCAGGAGGGACCGCTGGACGACGCGCACACCGAGTTCCCGATGATCGCGCCGGGCGCCTTCGGGCGGCGCAACCGCTGGGCGTGGCACCAGCAGATCCCCCACGAGGTGCCGGCCACCTTCGACGCGCTGGTGAAGTACGACCTGACCGACGGCTCGGCGACGCGCTACCGCTATGGCGAGGGCGTGTACGGCAGCGAGGCGCCCTTCGCGCCGCGGCCGGGCGCGACGGACGAGGACGACGGCTGGCTGTTGACCTTCGTGACCGACGTGAAGGACTGGTCGAGCGCGTGCTGGGTGTTCGACGCGCGCGACGTCGAGGCGGGGCCGGTGGCGAAGGTGGGGCTGCCGCGGCGCGTGCCCGCCGGCTTCCACGCGGCGTGGGCGCCGGGGGCATGACCGCGGACGAGCTGGTCGGCGCCTGGCGGCTCGAGCGCTTCGTCGTCGAGCGCGCGGGGCGGCCGCCGGTCGAGCCGTTCGGGCCGGACGCGCAGGGCCTGGTGATCTACGCGGCGGACGGCTCGATGAGCGCGGTGCTGAGCGCCGGCGCCCGCGCCCCGCTCGGCGCCGAGGGCCTCGAGGGCGCCGCCGCCGCGGGCGCCGCGGCCAAGGTCGCCGCCTTCGACAGCTACCTCAGCTACGCCGGCCGCTGGCGCCTGGAGGGCGACGAGGTCGCGCACACCGTCGAGCTGGCGTTGGTGCCCGAGGTCGTGGGCCAGACGCTGCGCCGCCGCGTGCGCCGCACCCCCACCGGCATCGAGCTCAGCTACGCGGCGCCCACGCGCCGCGGCGAGGCCACCTGGCGGCTGTTCTGGCGCCGCGCGGAGGCGACCCGATGACCGACGCGTTCGCGCGGCGCGCGGCGCGGGCGCGGCGCCGCGCGGAGGAGGCCCGATGACCGACTGGTTCGCGAAGCACGCCGCGCTGATCGAGCGCGCGGCGCAGGCCAACGCCGAGCGCGGCGCGTGGTCGCCCTTCGTCGAGTCGCCCAGCGCCAAGCACCACCCGCCCGGCGCACACGCGGCGGGCCGCGCGGCCTTCGAGGCGCTGCTGGGCCGCCCCTTCGAGATCGACGTGCCGGGGCCCGTGGGCCGCGTCGGGGGCGAGGTGTCGCCGCTGACCGGCGAGGCGCTGGGCGTCGACTATGCGCGGGGCGACGCCGCCGCGATCATGGACGCCGCGCGCCGCGCCGGCGCCGCCTGGGCCGACGTCGCGCCGGCGCAGCGCGTGGGCCTGTGCGCCGAGCTGCTCACCCGCTGGGCCGGCGACGTCTTCGCGAACGCCTACGCCACGATGCACACGACGGGGCAGGGCTTCCTGACCGCCTTCGCGGGCAGCGGCGCCAACAGCCTCGATCGCGGCCTCGAGGCGCTGGCGATGGCCCACGTCGCGATGGCGCAGGTGCCCGCGACGGCGGACTTCCGGCGCGCCTTCGGCCGCGGCCCGGAGGCGCACCTGCAGAAGCGCTACCGCCTGCGCCCGGTGGGCGTCGCGGTCGTCTTCGCGTGCGGCACCTACCCTGCCTGGAACGCCTACCCGGCCATCCTCGCCAACCTCGCCTGCGGCAATCCGGTCGTCGTGAAGCCGCACCCGGCGACGATCCTGCCGGTGGCGATGGCGGTGCGCACGGGCCGCGAGCTGCTGCGCGAGGCCGGCTTCGACGCGAACCTGCTGACGTTGGCCGTCGATACCCGCGAGGATCCGGTGGGCGAGGCGCTGCTGCGGCACCCGGCGGCGGCCATCGTCGACTTCACCGGCGGCCAGGCCTTCGGCGCCCACCTGGAGCGGGCGTTCGCGCACCTGCAGGTCTACACCGAGACGGCGGGCTGCAACGCGGTGGTGCTGGAGTCGGCCGACGACCTCGACGCGGTCCTGCGGGCGGTCGCCCACGGGCTGTGCCTGTTCTCGGCGCAGATGTGTACGTCGCCGCAGAACCTCTGGGTGCCGGCCGAGGGCGTGCGCACGCCGGAGGGCGTGGTGCCCTTCGAGCAGGTCGTCGCGCGGCTGGTGGCGGCGGTCGACGCGTGGGTGGCCGAGCCCGCGGTGGCGGCGGGCCTCTGCGGCGCGCTGCACGATCCGCGCACCCAGGACGCGATCAGGGCGCTCGCGGACGGGGCGTACCCGGTGCTGCGCCCGTCGGCGCCCTACGCCCACCCGGACTTCCCCAACGCCCGCACGGCGACACCGCTGATCCTTCAGCTCGAGGCCGACGACCGTGCGCTCGCGCAGCGCGAACACTTCGGGCCGATGGCCTTCGTGATCCGCGCGCCCGACCGCGACGCCGCCCTCGCCGGCGCCACCGCCGACGCCCGCGACCACGGCGCCATCGCGTCCTACGCCTACACCACCGACGACGCCTTCCTCGACCGCACGCTGGACGCCTTCGCCGCCGCCGGCGCCTCGGTGGGCGTCAACCTGGTGCGCCACCTGCCGATCAACTTCACCGCGGCCTTCAGCGACTTCCACGTCACCGGCCTCAACCCCGCCGGCACCGCGTGCCTGACCGACCTGGCGTTCGTGGCGCGCCGCTTCCGCGTGGTGCAGTCGAAGGTCGAGGGGGCGTGATTCGGACCCGTTGGACCACCGCGCGCCCCGCCATGGCGGCCGGGCTATCAGCTGTCAGCGGTCAGCTTTCAGCTCCGTCGCGACGAGTGTACCTTCGGCGCGAAATCTGGACTTCTCGAGCCTGCCGGCCCGCCGCAAATCCAGCACAGCGAACGGGCCCGGCTGACAGCTGACAGCTGACAGCTGACAGCCGGTCAGAACGGCAACGAACGGCTCGTGAGAACACCCGAACGGCGGGTCAGCCCTCGATCGTGACGACCGGCTCGCGGCGGCCGATGCGGCGCAGCACGTGGCGCAGCTCGGCGTCGGTCCAGACGCCGCCGCTGTCCCACGTCACCGCCGCCACCTCCTCGAGCGACCGCCCGCCGATGGTCAGCGGACCTTCCGCGGCAGGCATGTCCTCGACGCTCAGCGCGAACCGCCCGTGGTCGAAGGGCCGCCCGGGCGCGGCCGCCGCGTGGGTCAGCCGCTCGCGCAGGCCGCGGCGCTCGAAGTCCATCGCCCGGTGGATGCAGTAGGGGTTGTTGCCCGGCTTGCCCAGGATGCACTGCGAGGTCCAGGTGCAGCCGGCCTTGCACACGTCCGCGTAGTAGCAGTCGCGGCAGAAGCCCCACAGGTCGTCGACCGTGCGGTTCTTCAGGTGCGTCAGCTCGGGCGCGTCCTGCAGGGTCGGCCCCAGCCGCGCCTCGGGCATTCGCGCGCCGGTCCAGTCGTCGGTGGGCAGCGAGGGGCACGCCTTGATCGCCCCGTCGGCCTCGACCCCGATGCACCACTTGCCCGCGCCGCAGCCGCTCCAGTGGGCGCCCTGCGCGCCGCCGTAGCGCAGCCGCGCCTCGTAGGGCCCGAAGTAGCCGACGTTGTTGCCCGGGAACAGCGTGACGCCCGCCGGATCGAGGCGCGTGGTCTTCAGCCAGTCGAGCAGCGGAAAGAACTCGAGCAGCTCGTAAGGCTGCAGCGGCAGATCCGGCCGATCGGCGCCGCGCCCCATGGGCACCGTCAGCTGGATCTGCCAGGCGCGGCTGCCCAGCTCGACCAGCAGATCGGCCAGGCCGCACAGCTCGGGCAGCGACAGCCGGTTCACCTGCGTGTTGGTCGACAGCCGGATGGGCGTCGCGGCGATGCGCCGGCTGGCCTCGACGGCGGCCCGCCACGAGCCGGGCGAGCCGCGCTGCGCGTCGTGGGTGCGCTCGAGCCCGTCGATGCTGACCGAGATGTTCGACACGCCGGCGTCCACCGCGCGCGCCACCCGCTCGGCGTCCAGGTTGCGGGCGCCGGTGGTGATGCCGCACAGCATGCCCTTGCGGCGGATGGCGGCGGCGATCTGGTCCCAGTCCTCGCGCAGGTACGCCTCGCCCCCGATGAGCGTCACCTCGCGGAAGCCCAGGTCGGCCAGCTGGTCGACGACGTCGAGGCATTGCGCCGTGGTCAGCTCGCCCTCGCGCTGGGCGCCGGCCCGCGAGCCGCAGTGCTTGCAGCCCAGATCGCAGGCGAGGGTGATCTCCCAGACGCAATAGAGCGGGTGGGGATCGGCCCGGTCGGCCGCCGTGCCCTGGCGCACCAGGCGCGGCGCGGCCTCGGGCGTGGCGCCGAGGGGCGGCCGCGGGGCCTCGAGCTTCAAGGTTCGTCGGGCGAGGGCGGGATGCCGTACAGGGGCACGACGCCGCCGAAGTCGGGCTCCTGGGGCGCGGCGTCGGACGCGCCCGCGTCCTCGGCGGGCGGCGCGGCGTCGGGATCCTCGATGGGCGGGATGCCGTACAGCGGCACCACGGCGCCCAGATCCTGTTGCTCGGCGCCGGCGTCGGCCACCTCGGCGTCGGCCGAGACGCCGAAGTCGCCGGGCGGGATGCCGTACAGGGGCACGGCCATGCCACTGTCGGGATCGGGGGCGCCCAGATCGGCGGGCGGCGCGGCGTCCGCGGGCGAGCCGGCGTCGGGCTCGGGCCCGAGATCGGCCGTCGGCGCGGCGTCGGCCACCGGCATCGCGTCCTGGCGCACGGCGGCGTCGCGCGTCGCGGCGTCGACCTGCGGGGCGGCGTCCTGGGCGGCCGCGTCGTCGCCGGCGGTGCCGTCCTGCACGACGGCGTCGCGGGGCTGCGCGTCCGCGCCACCCCCGCCGTCCGCGTCGTCGTCGCAGGCGGCGATGCCCAGGGAGAGCAGGCCCGCGGCGAGGGCCGCCGAGCGGCCGCTCAGCGCCGGCGCGCGCGCCGCGCTGGCCAGGCTCGCCCCACAGAAGGGACAGGTGGCCGCCGCCCCGCGCCCCTTGGCGCGGACGTGCGTACGGCAGGCGGGGCACGGCGTGAGGCCGTGCTTCGAGATGCGAATCGGCATGAGCGCTCCCCCACAGAACGGTCGTGGACTCTAGCAGAGGTCGCCGCGTCGACGCACGCGTCTGCGCGCTTGCGTCGGGGCGCCGATTGCTGTGCGATCCCGCCATGAACGGGCTTCACCTCAGCGGGCGGGTGCTCGACGGACGCTATCGGCTGGGCGCGGCGGTGTCCGACGAGGACGGCGCGCGGGCCCACCGCGCGACGCACCTGCACACCGGGGCGACGGTGCTGGTGCGCCTCGCGCCCAGCGATCGGGCGCCCGGGGCCGCGCCGCGGACGCTCGAGCAGGCCGTGCAGGCCGTCGCGGGGGTCGACCATCCGCGCCTGGTGGTGCCGCGCGACGTGGGCGTCGATCCGGTGCTCGGGCCCTTCCTGGTGACGGGGCTGGTCGAGGGCGAGACGCTGCGCGAGCACGTCGGCGCGGCGCGCCGGCTGCCGCCCGAGATGGCCCTGCGCATCCTGCGCGGCGTCACCGAGGCGCTGGCCGAGCTGCACGGGCGTGGCCTGACCCACGGGGATCTGAAGCCCGGCCGCGTGGCCTTGCAGCCGCAGGCGGGCGGGGCCAGCTTCGTGCGCGTGCTCGATCCGGGGTTGGCCGGCACCGTGCTGGCCTCGACGCCCTCGGCCTACGCGGCGCCGGAGCAGCGGGCGGGCGGGCCGCCGACGGCGCGCGGGGATCTGTACGCGCTGGGCTGCATGGCCTACGAGATGTTGGCCGGCCGCCGGCCGGGGCGCGCGCCGCAGCCCCTGGACGTGGTGGCGCCGGGCTTGCCGCCGGGGCTGACCGAGTGGGTGCACGCGCTGCTGCGTCCCCGCCCCGAGGCGCGTCCCCTGTCGGCCGGCGCGGCGCTGCTGGCGCTGCCCGGGGCGGCGCCGGTCACCGCGCCGGCCGACGCCGCGCCGCCCGCCCCCGCGCCGGCGGCGGCGAGCCCACCGCCGCCGGCCGCGTCGACGGAGCCCCCGCCCCCGGACGACGATCCGATCGACGCGCTCGCGGCGGGATGGCGCCCCGCCCGGGGGCGGTGGATCGTCCTCGCCCTCGTCGCGGCCGCCGGGCTGATCGCCGCGCTGTCCCTGCGGCCGGCCGACCCCGACGCGGCGGCGGGGGTCGCCGGCGCCGGATCCCGACCCGACGCGGGGCCGGACGCCGTGGCGCAGGTGGACGCGGCGCGGGTGGACGCCACGCCGGCCGACGCCGGGCCGCCGGACGCCGCGCCCGTGGCGGACGCGACGCCGCCCCCGCCGCGCCGACCCCGCCCTCGGGTCCGGCCCACCCCGCCGCCTCCCCCCCCCGCGACCGCCGCGCCGCCGCGGGGTCCGCGGCGACGCTCGATCAGCTTCTGGCCAAGGCCAAGGCCGATCAGGACGTGCAGGAACTGCCGGTTCTGGTGAAATCGGACGTGCAGGGTTCGGCCGAAGCCATCGTTCAGGCGCTGGAAAAGATCAGCACCGACGAGATCCGCATCCGGGTTCTGC
>JAUHXL010000320.1 GCA_030426945.1 bacterium | reverse complement strand
CGCTCGTTGATGGCGAGGGTGGCGCTGGGGCCGAGGCCGCGCACGCCGGGGTTGAGGTGGACGTGCGGGCCGTCGTCTGGGCTCATGGGCGCCTCCGGGGGTCGGGCGGAGCATGCGATCCGGGCGACGCGGGCGTCAACCGAGGCACCGGCAGGTCGCGGCGCGACAGCGATTCGGGCCGCTCGGAGAAAAAAGTGAAGAACGCTCCTTGACACTCCCCCGGCCCCTGCGGTCATAGTGCCGACATGCTGATTCGCGCCCCGCACTGCCTCGCCGCCGCCGACGCTTACCGCGCCGGTCGGGACGTATGCGTAGCCGTGCGGGGTAGGCCGTAGGGCGCGCGAAACAGTCATCGCCGCCCCGTGCCGAGCCCCGCATTCTCCGACGAGTGCGGGGCTTTTCGCGTTTTGATGGCGCGTTTCTGGCCCCGCGCTCGGTCTCTGGACTGAACGCCGGGCCGCACAGCGTGTTCTCCCCTGAGTCTTCAGCGGAGTGATTCGACGGTGCGTCTCGGCCTCGGAGGTTCCGAAGCCGACCATGCGATCGCATCGAATCAAGCAGGGCGTCGACCGCGCCCCCCACCGCGCGCTGCTGCGGGCCACCGGCGTGAAGCCGTGTGACTTCGACAAGCCCTTCGTCGCGGTGGTGAACTCGTACATCGACGTCATCCCCGGCCACGTGCACCTGCAACGCTTCGGAGCGTTGGTGAAGGAGGCGATCCGCGCGGCCGGCATGGTGCCCTTCGAGTGCAACACGATCGGCGTCGACGACGGCATCGCCATGGGCCACGGCGGCATGCGCTACTCGCTGCCCAGCCGCGAGCTGATCGCCGACTGCGTCGAGACCGTCATCGAGGCGCACTGCTTCGACGCGATGATCTGCATCCCCAACTGCGACAAGATCGTGCCCGGCATGCTGATGGCCGCGGCGCGGCTGGACATCCCGACCATCTTCGTCAGCGGCGGGGCGATGGCCGCCGGGCGCACGCCGGACGGGCGCGCGATCGACCTGGCGAGCGTCTTCGAAGGCGTGGGGCAGCATCGCGCGGGGACGCTGGACGACGCCGGGCTGCAGGTGCTGGAGGAGAACGCCTGCCCGACCTGTGGGTCGTGCAGCGGCATGTTCACCGCCAACAGCATGAACTGTCTGATGGAGGCGCTGGGGCTGGCGCTGCCCTACAACGGCAGCGCGCTGGCCGAGACGCCCGAGCGCGAGGCGTTGGCGCGGGCGGCGGCGGCGCGCGTCGCCGGGCTGATCGCCGAGGATCTGACCGCGCGGAAGATCCTGACGCCGGGCGCGTTCGCCGACGCGCTGGCGTTGGACGTGGCGATGGGCGGCAGCACCAACACGGTGCTGCACACGCTGGCCATCGCCGAGGAGGCCGGGGTCGAGCTGCCGCTGGAGCGTTTCAACACCATCGCCGACCGGGTGCCGCAGCTCTGCTCGCTGGCGCCGTCGGGCGCGCATCACATGGAGGATCTGCACCGCGCGGGCGGCGTGCCGGCGGTGATGGCGCAGCTCGCCGAGATCCCCGGGCTGCTGCACCTGGACCGGCCGACGGTCACCGGGCGAACGCTCCGCGAGGACCTGACCCACGCCCGGACGCTCGACGCCGCGGTCATCCGTCCGCTGGACGCGCCCTACCGCGCCACCGGCGGGCTGGCGATGCTGTTCGGCAACCTGGCGCCCGAGGGCGCGGTGGTGAAGTCGGCCGCGGTGAGCGACGCGATGCGCCGCTTCACCGGGCGCGCCCGTGTGTTCCACGGGCACGACGCGGCGGTCGCGGCCATCCACGCCGGCGCCATCGAGCCGGGCGACGCGGTGGTCATCGCCTACGAGGGGCCGGCCGGCGGCCCGGGCATGCAGGAGATGCTCGCGCCCACCGCCGCGCTGGTGGGGATGGGCCTGGGCGACAGCGTCGCGCTCATCACCGACGGCCGCTTCAGCGGCGCCACCCGCGGCGCCGCCATCGGCCACGTCAGCCCCGAGGCCGCCGCCGGCGGACCCATCGCCGCGCTGCGCGACGGCGACCTGATCGACATCGACCTCGACGCCCGCACGCTGAACGTCCGCTTGGACGACGCGACGCTCGCCGAGCGCCTGAAGACCACGCCGCGGCGCGACCCGCCCGCCATCGGCAGCCGCTGGCTGCGCCGCTACGCCAGCCTGGTGCAGAGCGCCAGCACCGGCGCCACGCTGAGGACGCCATGAACGCCGGACCGTTGAACGCTCTGCCGCCGCTGCCGCTGGACGCCGCGACGACCCTCGAGGCCCAGATGACCGGCGCCGAGATGGTGTGGGAGGCGCTGACCCGCGAGGGCGTCGACACGATCTTCGGCTACCCCGGCGGCTGCGTGATGCCGCTGTACGACGCGATGCCGCGCTATGCCATCCACCACGTGCTGGTGCGGCACGAACAGGGCGCCGCGCACATGGCCGATGGCTACGCGCGGGCCTCGGGCAAGGTGGGCGTGGCGCTGGCGACCTCGGGCCCCGGCGCGACCAACCTGGTGACCGGCATCGCGACGGCGATGCTCGACTCGATCCCGCTGGTGTGCATCACCGGGCAGGTGCCCTCGCACCTGATCGGCACCGACGCCTTCCAGGAGGTCGACATCACCGGCGTGACGCTGCCGATCACCAAGCACAACTACCTGGTGACGCGGGCGGAGGACATCGGGCCGACGCTGCGCGAGGCCTTCCACCTGGCGCGCGAGGGCCGGCCGGGGCCGGTGGTGGTCGACATCACCAAGGACGCGCAGATGGGTCGGGCCGCGTTCAGCTGGCCCGAGCGCCGCGCACGGCCCGCGCACCGGGCGGAGCCGGCGCCGGCGCTGGCCGACACGCTGGGCGCGGCGCTGGATCTCATCGCGACGGCGGAGCGTCCGCTGATCCTGGCGGGGCAGGGCATCATCGCCGCCGGCGCGAGCGATCTGCTGCAGGCGTTGGTCGACCGCGCGGACATTCCGGTCGCCTGCACGCTGCTGGGCCTGGGCGCGCTGCCGACGAGCGACCCGCGCCACCTGGGCATGCTGGGTATGCACGGCGAGGCCTGGGTGAACCGGGCGGTGCAGCGGGCCGACCTGATCATCGCGCTGGGCATGCGCTTCGACGACCGGGTGACCGGCCGCCTCGCCACCTTCGCGCCGCGCGCCCGCAAGATCCACGTCGAGCTCGACCCGGCCGAGGTGAACAAGAACGTCCGGGTGGATGTGCCGATCATCGGCGACGTCGCGGCGGTGCTGCGCGACCTGCTGCCGCGCCTGCCGGAGCGTCGCTGTACCGCCTGGCGCGCGGAGATCGACGCCGCGCGCGCAGACAGCCGGCGCCGCGACATCATCGCCACCCCGCCGCGCGACGATCGGCTGTACGGCGCGCAGGTGCTGCACGACCTTTGGCGCGCCACCGAGGGCAAGGCGCTCATCGTCAGCGACGTGGGCCAGCATCAGATGTGGGAGGCGCAGTACTACCACCACGATACGCCGCGCAGCCTGCTGACCTCGGGCGGCCTGGGCACGATGGGCTTCGCGCTGCCGGCGGCCATCGGCGCCAAGCTGGCCCGGCCCGACGACGAGGTGTGGGTGGTGGTCGGCGACGGTGGCTTCCAGATGACCGCCGCCGAGCTGAGCACCTGCGCGCAGGAGGGGCTGAACATCAACGTGGCCATCATCAACAACGGCTACCTGGGCATGGTGCGCCAGTGGCAGGCGCTGTTCTTCGAGGGGCGCGAGATCGCCACGCCCATCGGTCAGCCCGACTTCGCCAAGCTGAGCGAGGCGCACGGCCTGCCCGGCCTGCGGGTGGAGCGTCGCGAGGACGTGCTGCCCGCCATCGAGCGCGCGCGGCGCCACCTGGGGACGGTGGTGATCGACTTCCGCGTCGTGCAGCAGGACATCGTGTACCCGATGGTGCCCGCGGGCGCCGACCTCGACGACATGCTGCGCCGGCCCGACGCCGGCGAGGAGGCCTGAGCGTGCACCTGGGAGCCACCGAAGCGGCCGCGACCACGCGGCGCCACACCCTCGTGGCCGGGCTGGAGGATCGGCCCGGCGTGCTGAACCGCGTGGTGTCGATGTTCCGTCGGCGCGCGTTCAACATCGTCAGCCTGAACGTGGGGCGCACGCACGAGCCGGGGCTGTCGCGGCTGACGGTCACGGTCGAGGCCGACGACCACCGCGCGCGCCTGCTGGCCGCCAACCTGCGCAAGCTGGTCGAGGTGCTGTACGTCGAGGACGTCACCGAGGCCGGCGCCGTGGTGCGCGACATGGCGCTGATCAAGGTCGAGACGCCCGCCGAGCAGCGCGCCGAGCTGCTGCGCGTGTGCGAGGTGTTCCGCGCGCGGGTGGTCGACCTGACCGAGGGATCGCTGGTGCTCGAGGCCACCGGCGATCCTGCCAAGATCGACGGCCTGCTGGCCGTGCTGCGCCCCTTCGGCATCACCGAGATGGTGCAGTGCGGGGCGATGGCCATGACCCGCGGCGCGAGCCGCGAAGCCGAGAAGCTGGGGAGCCATCGTGAGGCGGCTTGAGGCAATGGACCGCGCGGCGCGAGGTGCGTCGCGCCGGTCGACCGGGCGGCGCGGCCAGCGCCGCGGCGCTCGACCGGGCGGGCGACGAGCGTCGCGAAGGTTGCAGGGGCTGTCAGCGGTCAGCTTTCAGCTTTCAGCCGGCGGCTTCGCCGCCCCCACGAACGAGCCCCAGCGGTGGTTGGTGGGCTTTCGCTCCGCTGGCGCAAGGAGGCGCCGAGCTTGCCGCGACGCTTTGGTCGGCGCGGCGGAGCTGAAGGCTGACCGCTGACAGCTGACAGCCCGTCTGATCGTCGCGGCGGTCGAAACAGCACGGGTCCGATCGTCGCGGCGCTCGGACCCAATCAACGGACGTGGAACGCTCGGCGTGAAGCCGACGGGAGGAGTGTGTCATGGCGCAGCTGCGCTACGAGAAGGACGCGGACCTGTCGCTGCTGCAGGGGCAGCGCATCGCGATCATCGGCTATGGCTCGCAAGGGCACGCGCACGCGCTGAACCTGCGGGACAGCGGGTTGGACGTGCGCATCGGATTGCACGAAGGCAGCGCCAGCCGGGCGAAGGCCGAGGCGGCGGGGCTGCGCACGCTGTCGGTGCGCGAGGCGGCGAGCGAGGCCGACATCATCATGCTGCTGGCGCCGGACACACGGCAGCCGGCCATCTACCTCGAGCACATCGCCGACACGCTGACCGCCGGCAAGACGCTCATGTTCGCGCACGGGTTCAACATCCGGTACGGCACGATCACGCCGCCCAAGGACATCGACGTGACGCTCATCGCGCCGAAGAGCCCCGGCCATCGGGTGCGCGAGACCTACCTCGAGGGCGGCGGCGTGCCCGCGCTGCTGGCGGTGCACCAGGACGCGAGCGGGCTGGCCGATGCGAAGGCGCTGGCCTACGCGGCGGCGCTGGGCAGCGCCCGCGCCGGCATCCTGACCACGACCTTCGAGGAGGAGACGGAGACCGACCTGTTCGGCGAGCAGGCGGTCATCTGCGGCGGCGTCGCGGCGCTGGTGAAGGCCGGCTTCGAGACGCTCACCGACGCGGGCTATCAGCCCGAGGTGGCATACTTCGAGTGCCTGCACGAGCTGAAGCTGATCGTCGACCTGATGTACCGCGGGGGCCTGAGCTTCATGCGCTACTCGATCAGCGACACCGCCGAGTACGGCGACTACATCTCGGGCGACCGGGTGATCGGCGACACCAGCCGCGAGGCGATGAAGAGCATCCTGGCCGAGATCAAGAGCGGCGCCTTCGCCGAGCGCTGGATCGCCGAGAACGAGCGTCGCCGCCCGCACTTCACCGCGCGCCGGTCGGCGGAGCGTGAGCACCCCATCGAGCGCATCGGCGCGCAGCTGCGCGCGCTGATGCCCTTCATCGATCCGCTGCCCCTCGAAGACTGATCCGACCCCGAAGCACCCCGGAGAGCCCCCCATGATCCAGCCCACGCAGTTCATCTGGTCGGACGGCCGACTCATCCCCTGGCAGCAGGCCACCGTGCACGTCATGGCGCACGGCCTGCACTACGGCTCGTCGGTGTTCGAGGGCATCCGCGCCTACGCCACCGACCGGGGCCCGACCGGCTTCCGCCTGACCGATCACCTGAAGCGCTTCGAGCGTTCCGCCCGCATCTACCGGATGGACCTGGCCTACGACCTCGACGCCCTCACCGCCGCGTGCCGCGAGGTCGTGCTGCAGAACGGTCTGCGCTCGGCCTACATCCGCCCCATCGCCTACCGCGGCCTGGGCGACTTGAGCCTGTCGAGCGGCGCGAGCCCCATCTCGATCGCCATCGCCGCGATCGAGTGGAACAGCTACCTGGGCGAGGACGCGCTCGAGCAGGGCATCGACGCCTGCGTCTCGTCCTGGCAGCGCGTGGGCCCCAACACGATGCCCACGTCGGCCAAGGCGGGCGGCAACTACCTGTCTTCGCAGCTGATCGGCATGGAGGCCCGCCGCCTCGGCTTCGGCGAGGGCATCGCGCTCGACCACATGAACATGGTGTGCGAGGGCTCGGCCGAGAACATCTTCCTGGTGCAGGACGACGCCATCTATACGCCGCCGCTGTGGAGCTCGATTCTGCCCGGCCTGACCCGCGACACGGTCATCAAGCTGGCCCGCGACCTGGGCTACACGGTGCACGAGCAGCCCATCCCGCGCGAGATGCTCTACACGGCCGACGAGGTGTTCTTCACCGGCACCGCGGCGGAGATCTCCCCCGTGCGCTCCATCGACGAGATCCCCATCGGCGAAGCGAAGCGGGGGCCGATCACGCACGCGCTGCAGCGGGCCTTCTTCGGCCTGTTCGACGGCACCACCGAGGATCGCTGGGGGTGGCTGGAGCCGTTGGACCTGGCGGCGACGCTTAGGGCGGCGGGGTAGGCGCGCGGTCGGCCCGGCCCGAGGCCGCCCCGTTCGAGCGGCGGTGTCGGCGGGCCGGCGGAACCCGACCGACGTCTCCGACATCGTTCTGCACTGCCCGCGAACGGAGCCCGCAGATCACGATGTACGCCCGACTGGACGATCTGACGCTCGCCAACACCTTCGTCGAGACGCTGCCGGGTGATCCGGTGGCGCACAACCAGCGCCGCCAGGTGCTCGAGGCGGCCTACTCGCGGGTGGCGCCGACGCCGGTGGCGGCGCCGCGGCTGCTGGCCCTGTCGACCGAGGCGGCGCGGCTGATCGACCTCGATCCCGCGACGCTGGACCCGGTCGCCTTCGCGGAGGTGATGGGCGGCAACCGGGTGACCGACGCGATGCGGCCCTACGCGGCCTGCTACGGCGGCCATCAGTTCGGCAGCTGGGCGGGGCAGCTGGGCGATGGGCGCGCGATCACGCTGGCCGAGGCCGTCAACGGCCGGGGCGACCGCTGGGAGCTCCAGCTGAAGGGCGCGGGGCCGACGCCGTATTCGCGGCGCGCGGACGGTCGAGCCGTGCTGCGCTCGTCGGTGCGCGAGTTCCTCTGCAGCGAGGCGATGCACCACCTGGGGGTGCCGACGACGCGCGCGCTGTGCCTCGTGGGCACCGGCGAGAAGGTCGTGCGCGACATGTTCTACGACGGCCACCCGCAGTACGAGCCGGGGGCCGTGGTGTGTCGCATGGCGCCGTCGTTCTTGCGCTTCGGCAACTTCGAGCTGCCGGCTTCGCGCGGCGATCTGGACCTGCTGGGGGCGTTGGCTGACTACGCCCTCGTGGAGCACTTCCCGCACCTGGGGCCGCGGACGCACGAGAGCGTCTGCGCCTGGCTGGCCGAGGTGGGCCGGCGGACGGCCGAGATGGTGGTGCACTGGATGCGCGTCGGCTTCGTGCACGGGGTGATGAACACCGACAACATGTCGGCGCTGGGGCTGACCATCGACTACGGGCCCTATGGTTGGCTGGAGGGCTACGACCCGAACTGGACGCCGAACACGACGGACGCGCAGGGCCGACGCTATCGCTTCGGGGCGCAGCCGCAGGTGGCGCTGTGGAACCTGGCGCGCTTCGCCGAAGCCATCGCGCCGCTTGTCGGCAGCGTCGAGCCGGTGCAGGAGGCGTTGGGTGCGTACGCCGAGACCTTCGAGCCGGCGCAGCGGGCCATGTTCGCGGCGAAGCTCGGGTGGGCCGAGTGGCGGGAGGGCGACGGCGAGCTGGTCGAGGACTTGCTGCGGTCGCTGCTGCAGGTCGAGACGGACATGACGATCTTCTACCGCGGCCTGGCCGACGTTCCGGTGGACGCCGGCGCGGACGACGAGGCGCGGCTCGCTGCCATCGCGGACGCCTGGTACGTCGAGCCTTCGCCCACCGCGCGCGCCGCGCAGGCTGCGTGGCTGCGTCGGTGGGCCGAGCGCGTGCGGGCGGACGGGCGGCCGGACGCGCTGCGCCGCGCCGAGATGAACCGCACCAACCCGAAGTACGTGCTGCGCAACTACCTGGCGCAGCTCGCCATCG
>JAUHXL010000319.1 GCA_030426945.1 bacterium | reverse complement strand
CCCAGCGCCGCGCCCAACGGCACGGCGAGCGTCGAGGTCATGCGGTGGGGCGTCGAGGTCGCCGCCAGGATCAGGCCCAGGTCGGCCGCCGCCAGACCGGCGTCCTCGAGCGCCGCGCGGCCCGCCTCCAGCGCCAGGTCGAGCGTCGTCGGCTCGTCCCCGTGCGCCAGCGGCGTGCCTGGCGGGTGCGCCCAGGCGCGCTCGGCCACGCCGATGCTCTGGGTCAGGCCCTTCGCGGCGAAGGCCAGGCGCTCCGGCCCGCGCGCCGCCGCGTCCGGCAGCAGGCGCAGCGCGTCCTCGTTGGTGTAGGTGCGCGGGGGAAACGCCGTGCCGGCGCCCAGGACGCCGACGCCCTCGATCGGGCCGATGCGGGTGGCGGGCATGGCGGCCATTGTAGGGCGCGGGGGGCGCGATGCAACGCGCGCTTGCTCGGGAGGGCGCGCGGGCGGGGCGGTTGCGGCGGTCCCAGGGGCTGTGAGCCATCAGCTGCCAGCTGTCAGCCGGGCGCCGCGGTGGAGTTGGGGCCGACGGTCGAGCTCGGTCCGCAGCGACGCTGGTTGGGGCGCCGCGGTCGGCGCAGTCGTAGGGGCCTGAACGGCGCGCCCAAATGTAGAGGTGTGATGCAGACGGGTTGGTCGACAGCACGCCGCGCTCTACCGGCCGGGCTATCGCCTTGCAGCGGTCATCGGACTGGTCCGTCGCGATCGTCGAGACCGTCCGCCCGGAAGCACTGGGCGTCGACCTCGCAGCCGGGTTCCGACTTCGGCACCGCGTGAGGAGCCCGGCTGACAGCTGAGAGCTGATTGCTGACAGCCCGCCCGATCGAAGCGACGGCTCATGAGGAGACCCCTCCCGGTGGACCCTCTTGCATTGCCCGGCCGCCGCGCCGAGCATGCGCGCATGGAGTTGGGACTGCAGGGCAAGGTCGCGCTGGTCGCGGGCGCGGGGCGGGGGCTGGGGCGCGCGGTCGCCGAGGCGTTGGCGGCCGAGGGGGCGCGCGTGGCGCTGGTGGCGCGCACGGCCGACGAGGTCGAGGCCGCCGCCCGTGGCATCGTCGAGCGCGGCGGTGAGGCGATCGGCGTCGCGGCCGATCTCACCGACGCGGCGGCCACCGACGTGGCGCTGGCCGAGGTGACCGAGCGGCTGGGTCCGCCGGCGATGCTCGTGTGGAGCGTGGCGTCGTGGTTCGCGCCGCGACGCCTGCACACGGTCGACGCCGCCGACCTGCGCGCGTTCCTCGACGTCGATCTCGTCGCGGCCGCCGACCTGTGCCGGCGCCTGCTGCCCGGCATGATTCAGCAGCAGTACGGCCGCGTGATCTGCCTCGGCAGCCTGGCCGCCCGCACCGGCGTGCGCGGCGGCACCGCCTACGCGGCGGCGAAAGCGGGCCTGGCCGGCCTGGTGCGTGGCATCGCCGCCGACTACGGTCGCTACGGCATCACCGCCAACCTGGTCACCTTGGGCTTTGTCGACACGGAGCGCCTCGCGCGCCGCACCGCCACCGACGCCTCGGCCCGCCAACGCCTGGCCGACGCCTGCGCGACCCGCCGCATCCCCACGCCCGCCGAGTGCGCCGCGCCCATCGTGTTCCTCTGCTCGCCCGTCGCCGGCGCTATCACGGGCGCCGATCTGGATGTCACCGCCGGCGCGCACCTCAACATCACGGTGTGATCACGCCTGCCCGCCCGAGGTGCGCGCGAATCTCGGCCCAATAGCGCGCCTCGTCCGGCGGCAGATCGTTGTGCCCGCAGTCGAAGGTGATCAGCCGGGCGTTCGGCGCGACCTCGGCCAGCCGCCGCCCGTGCTCCACCGGCACCAGCTCGTCGTGGGTGCCGTGGAAGATGAGCACCGGCACGTCCAGCTTGGCCAGCACCGCCTCGTTGTCGAAGCGATCGCGGATGAGGAAGCGCGGCGCGCGGAACAGCTCCCACGCGCGCTGCGCGACGCCGCGGAAGGTCGACTCGAGGATCAGCGCGCGCGGCGGGTGTGTCGCCGCCAGCCCGCACAGCGCGCCGCCCCCGAGCGACCGGCCGTGGTAGACGATGCGGGTCGCGTCCACGTCCGGGCGCGCGGTGAGCTGCCCGTGGAAGACGACCAGGTCCGAGACGATGGCGTCCTCGCTCGGCGAGCCGTCCGAGCGCCCGTACCCCCGATACTCCAGCAGCGCCACCGACACGCCCCAGGTGCGATATCGGCTGACCCACGGCGCGGCGTAGTCGATCAGCTCACCGTTGCCGTGCCCGAAGATGACCACCGGGCCCGGCGCCTCGGCCGAGACGCCCTTCCCGGGCAGGAACCAGCCCTCCGAGACACCGTCGACGTGCCGCACGTCCACGCGCTCGAGCCCTTCGTGCTTCGCCAACCCGGGCGCCGGCGGTGGAATCTGGTCGGCGGGGAAGAGCATTCGGCGCTGCAGAGCGAAGAGCAAGACGAGGAACCCTCCGAAGGCCAGGACGAGGAGGAAGAGCACGCGGCCCACGCGACGCAGCACGCGCCCGCGAGACGGCGAGGTGGGTGCGGCGTCCATGGGGGCAGGATGCGGGGCGAGGGGCGGAGGTGCCAGGGGATTGTGTGCAGGGGGGACGTGATCATCGATGGCGCCCGGGCGCGTCGCGGGTTCACCGATACCGCACGCTCAGCCGCGCGTCGGCGGGCAGGGGCCGCGTGAGGCTCAGCGACGCTCCGCTGGGGCAGGTGGGGGCAGGATCGATCCATGCGCCCATCTTGGTCGGATCGCAGCGGGTGGTCGCCGTGCTGCAGTCGACGGACAGCTCCAACTCGTCGGCCTGGCATTCACGGCCCTCCGCGACGCAGGCGGGGGTCCTTTCGAGGCACCATCTGTGGAAGCAGTCACAGCCGCGGTCGTGCAGTCGGTCGAGCGTGAAGGCGTCGGTGAGGGCGCAGCCGTCGGTGAGGTCGCCGTCTTCGGCCGGTACGCACCGATCCAGGGAGCGTTCGGAGAAGTCGACGTAGCGAGGCGCTGTGCCGGGCGGCACGTACGACCAGACGAGGGTGACGCTGGTGTCGGGCGCGAGCGCGTGGAGCTGGCGAGCGTACGTGTCGACGGGCGCGGCGCAGGCCGCGGGGTCGTCGGCGCAGTCGTCGGTGTCGCTGACGATGAGGATCAGCAGGCCGGCGTCGGCGCGCAGGAAGCGGCCGGGCGGGCCGCCGCAGGGATCCAGCCAGGCGGCGTTCGGGCCGTCGCAGCGCAGCGCGCGGGTGAGGGCATCGAGGCCGCGCTCGGGCGTGTCGGGCCGGGTGCCGACGGCGGCGAGGCACGCGAAGCGGTCGGCCAGCCACGCTGGGTTCGGCCGCACGGGCGAGGCCACCACCGGCGGTGCGCCGTCGAGGGCCTGACAGGCCGGCGCGGCGGCGTCGGCCGGGTGGAGGAACGCGCCGCCGGTGCCGTCGCTGATCGCCGTCGAGATCACGGCGATACGCAAGTCGACGTCCTCGAGGTGCGGCGCGACCTCGACGAACGCTGCGATCAGGCGGTCTTGCCAGGGCCCCATGCTCGGCGAGTCGCCGACCACGAACAGCAGGTCGCCGCGCTGCCGCGGCGGCCCGACGAACGTCTCGGCGTACCCGCCGTCGTCCGGCGCCTCAGCGTCCTCGACCGCCACCGGCTGCTGCGCAGGCGCGCAGCCGGCCAGCAGCAGAGTGGCGGCGAGCACGGGGCAGCCTGTGAAGTCGCGTATCTTCAGCATGGAGCCCAGCATGGCGCGCGCCCAAATCCGGCAACAGCGCAGCGCCCCGCGGGGGCCGGGGGCGCAGGATCACACACCCCTCGGGCGCGCCCCGCGCAGCGGTGGGCCTCGACACACCGCTGCGCGGGCGAGCGATTGCCGCGAATCGGGAACACACCGCTTGTCGAGCCCAGAGCGTTCCGCCTGCCGCCCCATGCAGCCGCGGCGCTCGGGACGAGCACCTGCCACACACGCCCCCTACGCGCGGCGCCGCGCGCCGCGTACGCTCGGCCTGTTCGACGGGCAGCCGTTCGGGATGGCCGATGACTTCGAGGCGCTACCCGACGATATCGCGGTGGCATTCGAGGGCGACGACCGCTGACCACTCCGAGCGGTCGGCCGCACCCCCGCGCCTCCTTCGCACGTCCCTCTCTCGAGGAGGCGGCCATGGCGACCCTACGCGAAGACACCCTGGAGCTGCGTTGGCTGTTCGGTGGCGCGTCGCCGCGGGACGTGCGGGCCTGGTTCGGCGCGGCTGACGCGCCGGAGGAGCGCGTCGATCACTACCTGCTGCTGCCCGCGGCGCACGAGCTGGGCATCAAGCTGCGGGACGGGCGCTTCGAGGTGAAGGGCCGCGTGGGGCCGCCCGAGCCGGTCGAGCTGGGGAACGTCGCGGGTGTGATCGAGGGCTGGACCAAGTGGTCGGTGGAGGACGTCGGCCCCATCAGTCCCAGCCGTGCGCTGGCGTCGGCGGCGGCGCCGACGTTGGCGATCGCGAAGGTGCGGCGGCGGCGGGCGTTCGGGCTGGACGGCCGCGAGGTGCCCCTGCTGGCCGCGCCCTCGCCGGCGTTCATGGCCGAGCTGACCGATCTGCGGGTGGAGGCGCGCGCCCACTGGACGCTGGCCGTCGAGGTCACCGCGCGCGACGACGCGCGGCGCGTCGCGTTGCGTCGGTTCGCGGCGGCGTGGCTGGCGGACTGCCCGGTGACGCTGGCGGCCGAGGATGCGAGCAGCTACGCGGGGTGGGTCGCCGCTTGGGTCGACGCGCCCTGAACGCCCGCGATGCTCAGCGGCGCGGCTCCGACCGCATGTGCTTCAACAGCCACGGGCGCCCGAACACCGCGGCCAGCACCACCGCGCCCAGGAAAGCGATCGCCCAGGGATCGGTGCGCACCAGCCGCACCATCAACGCGATCACCGCGGCCGATGCGCTGAGCGCGCCGAAGCCGGTGAGCAGGCGGTGGCCGGCGCGCGCGCGGAAGGCCAGGGCGCAGACCACCGCGAAGGTGAACAGGAAGGCCAGGCTGGCCGCCTCGACCAGCGTGGCCAGCCCGCCGACGGCGGCGAGCACGGCCGCCATGGCACCCAGGCCGATGATGGCGCGGTCGGGCACGCCGGCGTCGTTCTCGTGCTCGAGGGCCGCGGGCAGCTCGCCGTCGCGGGCCACCTCGCGCGCCAGCCGCGCCGTGCTGAACAGCGTCGAGTTGATGGCCGAGCCGGTCGAGAAGGCCGCGGCGACGGTCACCACGACCAGCCCGGTGGTGCCGAAGGCCTCGCGCCCGGCGATGGCGAGCGCGACCTCCTCGTGGTCGATGATCGCGCCGGCGCCGATGAGCATCGCGGTGCCCAGCGCCACCAGCACGTAGACCGCGATCACCACGAGGATGGCGCTGATCACCGCGCGCGGCAGCGTCTTCTTCGGCTGCTCGATGTCGTCGTAGTCGTAGGCCAGCAGCTGGAAGCCCTCGAAGGCCATGAACACCGAGGCGGCCCCGAACAGCGCGGCCGTCACCCCGGCGTCGGGCGCCCCCTGCGAGAGCATCGCGGGACTCCAACGCGCCAGGCCGAAGGCGGCCAGGCCCACCAGCGCGGCCAGCTTGAACCACACCAGCAGCACCTCGACGCCGCCCGCCGCGCCGACGCCGCGCAGGTTGAGGCCGATGAAGACCGCTACGATGGCGACGCCGGCCGCCCGCGGGAACCACGGGCCGAGGCCCACGACGTGGCCGAGGTACTGCCCGAAGGTGAAGGCGTAGACCGCGTTGGTCAGCACGTAGCCCACGATCAGCACCCAGGAGAGGCTGCCAGCGAAGCCGTCGGCGTTCATCTCGCGCAGGAAGGTGAAGGCGCCGCCGCCCTCACCGAAGCGCGCCGCAAGCTTCACGTAGCTGTAGCCCGCGGCCAGCGCGACGACGCCGGCCGCCACGAAGCTGAGCCAGGCCAGGGGTCCGGCGATGCCGATGACGACGCCGAGGGTCGAGAAGATGCCCCCGCCGACCATGCCACCCACGGCCATGGACCAGGTGGCGTTGAAGCCCATCTTCGTCGTGCCCTGGCTCATCGTGCCCCTCCCGTTCGCGCGCCTCCGCGCCACTGGAGTTCGATGCGCCGGGGGCGGGGTCGTTGGCAGTCGGGGCGAGGTGGGGCGCGGTGAAGAGGGGGCGCGGCGAACCGACGCGATCGCGTCGGTTCGAGCCGTCGGCGGGTCCCGCCCGTCCGGGTGATGGGGCGAGGCGCTGCCGGCGCAGGCGGTGGGCGGGATCAGCGCTGGATGTCGATGAGGTACCCGCCGCCGGCGATGCGCGCGTCGGCGTGCGCGATGCGCAGGTAGTAGTAGCCCTCGCTCAGCCCCTCGAGGGCCAGGGCGGGGCAGTAGCTGCCGGCGCTGTCGTCGTCCTCGGCCACCAGGTCGCCCGCGTCGTCGTAGAGCGCGAAGGTGGCGTCGAAGGGGCAGCCGTCGGCGAAGCGGGCGTCGAGCCAGCCATCGGCCACGTCGAACACGAACCAGTCGGCGTCGCCGGCCGTCACGGTGCCGCTGACCAGGCGGAAAGCGTCGAGCGGATCGGCGCTCTGGAGGTCGTCGTTGCGCTCGCTCTCGGCGCGCGTCTCGAGGTCGCAGGCGCGGGTGCAGCCGTCCCCGTCGACCGCGTTGCCGTCGTCGCAGGCCTCGCCGTCGTCCACCACGCCGTTGCCGCAGATGTCGCCGGTGGGCTCGATGATCAGGCGGCCCAGGTAGCTCATCGAGGGGCTGTAGTTCGAGTTGCCGGCGCCGGTGTGGAAGCCGATGTAGTACGTGCCGGGCGCCATCTGCCGCGTGTAATCGGCGCCGTCGAGCTTCTGATACTTCTTCACCGAGTTGTAGTCGGGCAGGCTGCAGCCGCTGCTGCTGCAGCGATCGTCCCAGTACCAGCGCCAGAAGGCGATGCTCTGGTGGAAGGCGTTCGGCACGTCGTGCTCGCCGATGCTCCACCCGTCGCCCTGGTTGGGCGCGCCGGGCACGGCGCCCGCCTCGAACTGCGCCCGCGTGATGGGCTCGTTGCGGCTGTAGCCCATCAGGTCGATGGAGACGCGCGACGGCCGATCGATCGTGAACTTCCAGTAGTGGTGCCCGCTGCGCGCGCTGAAGTTGCCCGTGAAGTGCGTGTAGGTGCCGATGTCGAGCGCGGTCTCGTAGGTGCGGTTGCTGCCGTCCGAGCGCGCGATCTCCCACTGGCACAGGCTGCTGCAGCCGTCGTCGGCGTCGGCGTTGCCGTCGTCACACTGCTCGCCCACCTCGACGACGCCGTCGCCGCAGTGGAAGGTGCGCTCGCAGGTGGCGTCGCAGCCGGCCGTGCCGTCGCAGGTCTCCTCGACCGGCTGCACGACGCCGTCGCCGCACAGCGGCAGCAGCGCGTTGGCCTCGGCGTAGGCCAAGAGCTTCTCGAAGGCGTCGGCGCCGACGTAGCTGGCGGCGTCGAGATCGGCCAGGCTGCCGAACTCACCGTTGGCCTGGCGACCGTAGAAGATGGCCTTGGCGGCGCGCACGTCGAGGTCGATCACGTCGTCGAGCGTGGCCAGATCGCTCTGGTTGGCGGCGCGCAGGATGCCCAGCGCGGGGTAGGTGCCCTCGTGGACGCCGTGCACCACCGGGGTGTCGTAGCCGCCGGCGGGGGGCGGGGTGGCGTCCTCGCCGCCGCAGGTGGCGTCGCAGCCGTCGCCGTCGGCGGTGTTGCCGTCGTCGCAGGTCTCGAGGCCGGGCTGCACCGCGCCGTCGCCGCAGGCGGGCACGAGGCCGTTGTCCGCCGCGTAGGCGCCCAGCTTGCCGAAGGCGCGCTCGCCCACGTAGGCGGCGGCGTCGAGGTGGGCCAGGCTGGCGAAGGGGCGGTCGTCGACGATGGCCTGCGCGGCGCGGGCGTCGAGGCCGACCGCGTCGTCGAGCGTCGCGTGGTCGAGCGTGTTGGCGGCGGCCAGCAGGCCGAGGGCGGCGTAGGTGCCCTCTTCCACGCCGTGCACGAAGACGCCGGTGGGGCCGCCGGCCGCGTCGAGGCCACAGCTCGCGTCGCAGTCGGCGCCGCCGTCGCAGGCCTCGCCGCCGTTGATCACGCCGTCGCCGCAGTGGCCAATCCAGCCTTGGCGCTCGGCGTAGCTCAGCAGCTGGGCGAACGCGCGCTGGCCGACGTAGGGCACGTCGTCGAGCGCGATGACGCTGTCGAAGGGGCCGTTGGCGTCGCGGGCGGCGACGATGTTGCGGGCGGCCCGCGCGTCGAGCGCGGCGTCGTCGTCGAGCTGGGCGAGCGACAGCGTGTTGGCCGCGCGCAGGATGGCCTCGGCCTCGTAGCCCTCGGGCGCGAGGGCGAAGCCGTCGGCCTTCAC
The DNA here is from genome assembly GCA_030426945.1 of bacterium. Lineage (GTDB taxonomy): Bacteria > Myxococcota_A > Bradymonadia > UBA7976 > UBA1532 > JACKDN01. The sequence goes on along the minus strand of JAUHXL010000319.1, from coordinate 184 downwards.
GCCCACGCCGGCGAAGACCGGCGGGTCGTTCTCGACCGGGAGGTCGGGGGTGTCGGAGGCGTCGGCGCAGCCGGTGGCCAGCGCGGCGACAGCGAGCCAGCGCAGCGAGCGGGTGAGGGTGAAGCGCATGAGGTCGGTCTCCAGGTGCGAGTGGTGCGGATTCGCCGCGCCCCTTGTTCAAGGG
>JAUHXL010000318.1 GCA_030426945.1 bacterium | reverse complement strand
CCTCGACGTCCAGGCCCAGGCGCAGGGGCCCGGCGGCGCGCTCGATGCGGGCGCCGCCGCGGCGGGCGCGCAGGTCGAGGCGGGTGGCGATGGCGCCGAAGCGGGCGGCGCGCGTGTCGCGGTCGGCGCCGTACCAGAGCGTCAGGCGGGGGCCGTCGGCGCGGTCGTGGTGCAGGGCGACGCGGTGGAAGGCGCGGTCGACGGTGGCGCGGGGGACGACCCCAGGCTCGATGGCCAGGCCGGCGCGGTCGACGGCGTCGAGGGCGCCGAAGCCGACGAGGCGCGTCTCGGCGTCGCCGTGATCGATGGCCACGCGGGCGGCGTAGTCGCGCCAGGCCGAGGCGGGCACCAGCGCCTCGGCGTCGGGGGCCAGGGCGGGCAGCGTGTGGTCCAGCCAGCCGAAGCGGCCCGCGGCCAGCAGGGCGACGTCGGGCAGCGGGCGGCCCTCGACCAGCGCCGAGGCGTCGAGGACGTCGACCGCGACCTCGCCGTGCAGCGCGGCGGGCTTCGGCGGCGCCGTCTCGACCTCGAGCAGGCCGCCGACGGCGCGCCCGTGGGCGGGGCCGAAGGCGGCGGGGGTGAGGATCACGGCGTCGATCAGGGCGGGCGGCAGCACGCCGCGCAGGCCGCCCTCGTGGTACAGGGCGGGCACCGGGACGCCATCGACGAGGATGCGCGTGGCGTCGGCGTCGGCGCCCCAGACGATCAGGGCGCCGCTCCCGGCCGGGGGGCGGGCGACGGCGGGCAGGGCCTGCGCGGCGACGGTGGGGTCGCCGGCGGCGCCGGCCGTGGCGCGCAGGGGGGCGGCCGCGCGCACGGTGCTGCCGGCGGGCGGCGGGGCGGTGCGGCGGCCGACGACGCGCAACGAGTCGGGTGGCGGCGCGTCGGGCGGCGATGGCTCGGCGGGCGGCGGCGGCTCGGGCGGCGCGACCGCGGGCTCGAAGGTCACCGCGAAGGGCACGCGCACCGCGCTGGGCACGCCGTCCAGCTCGGCCGGCGTGAAGCGCCACGTGCGCACGGCGGCGATCGCGGCGGCGTCGAAGGGCGGCGCCGGCGGGCCGACGCGCGACGCCGCGCTCACCGCGCCGTCGGCCTCGATGGTGATCAGGAGCTGCACGGTCACCGTGCGCCCGCCGCCGTCGGCCGGGTAGGGGGGCAGCGCGCCCTCGACGTGGGCCGGCGGCCGGGTGAGCGTCTGCGCGAAGGCCGCGCCCCCCAGCAACAGGGTCAGCGCGAGGGATCTCACCGCACGTCGAAGGTGGTGACGGCCAGCGGCGGGGCGCCGGCGGCGACGCCGACGCGCGCGTCCTCGGGCCACGCCACGCCGGCCGCCTCGGTCAGCCGCGTGTCGCCGCGCCACACCTCGACGCGCCAGCCGACCGCGGCCTGTCCGCACAGGGACGCGACGTCCAGGCCGACGGCGTAGGTGCCCGCCGGGGCGTCCGCCGCCCACACCGCGTGCTCGGCCATCACGCCGGCCCCATCGCAGTCGGCGCCCGCGTCCCGATCGAGGATGCCGCCCGTGCGCCAGGCGTCCGGCGGCGCGGGCGGGGCGCCGGGCGGCGGGGCGCGCCAGGTGTTCGGATCGTCGGGCCCCAGGCGGTTGCCCGCGGGATCGACCACGTACAGGTCGAGATCGGCCACGGCGTCCCAGCTCAGCCGCACCACCAGGTCGCCCGTGGGCGCCGCCGGCCCGACGGTGAGATCGGCGGTCATCGCCGGTCCCGATCGCCCGGCGGCGTCGACGGCCGCCAGCCGCACCTGCAGGGGGCCGGGCGCGACGGTCGGGGCCAGGTCGAAGCGCAGGCTCCACTGCAGCTCGCCCTCGACCGCAGGATCGGGCACGCCCGTCGGCACGACGAAGTGGCCGTCGTCGCCCACCCGGCCGACGTGCACCGCGGCGGCCGTCGCGGCGACGCGGCCCGCCAGCAGGTAGTCGCCCTGCCCCGGGCGCACGGTGGGCGTGCGCACCTCGAGCTGGGTGATGGGGGGGCCGTCGCCGGCGCGCACCGGGCCGCCGCGCACCTGGGCGCCGGGCACCCGCAAGGACAGATGGAGGCCGGGATCGGGGTCGGCTCCCTCACAGGCGCACAGCGTCGCCACCACCGCGAGGCACAGGCGCCGCATCAGAAGGCCACCTGCAGGCGGGCGACCACGCGGTCGTTGGCCAGGTCGGCGGGCGCGCCGGCCGCGTCCCGCCCGAGGGCGTCCGCCAGGTGGGTGTACTCCACGGTCAGCCGGCCGCGCGGATCGGGGGCCGCGCCCACGTCCCAGGCCACCAGCGCCGACCAGCGCGTGAAGGTCTCGTCGCGCCGCACGACGCCGCCGGCCCGCGTCTCGCGCGCGTCCAGCTCGGGGGCGTAGTGGTCGGCGCGGCCGCCCACGGTCAGCGGCCCCCACGCCTGCGTCAGCGTCACCGCGCCGCCGAGCGCGCGCTGGTCCCGCCCCAGCGTCACCGGATCGGCCGGCCGCAGCCCGCGATCGAGGTTGGTCGCCAGCGCGCCCTCGAGCTGCAGCCGCAGCGGCCCGACGCGGGGCACGTCGACCTCGGCCTGCAGGTCGGCGCCCACGCCCCAGCGTTCGAAGGTCTCGCTGGGCGTGCCGGCCGCCGGGGGCGTGCTGGTGATCTCGCTGGTCTGCACCACGCCGTCCTCGTTCAGATCGCGCCAGACGAAGCGCTCCTTGCTGGGCGGCGTGCCGGCGTGGAAGCCCGTGCCCTGCAGCGCGCTCACCCCGCCGCCCAGCCGCACGGGGCCCAGGGCGCCCCGCGTGGCCACGCGGCCGACGACGTCCTTCGCGGCGTCGGGATCGCGCCCGGGGAAGGCGCCCCCGCCCAGCGGCTGACCGTTCACCACCGCGACCGTCAGGTGCACCCAGTTCTGCCAGCGCAGGTCGAGCCGGGCGCCCACGTCGAGCTGCCCGGGGAACAGCGCGTCGGCCCACAGGGGCCGCTCGAGGAGCAGCCGCTCGCCGTCGCGCTCGACGTACACGCTGTGCCCGAAGGGGGTCGCGAAGACGCCCGCGCCCAACCGCGCCTCGAGGCCATGCAGCGCCGCGTCCTCGCCCGGTGCCCAGCGCAGGGCGGCCTCGACCTGCCGGAAGCCGGCCTGCGCGCCGTCGACCGTGTTCACGTCCAGCTCGACCGCGTAGGCCACGAAGGGCGCCTCGCCCTCGGCGCGCAGGCGGCCGCGGCGCAGGACGAAGGCGTCGCGGTTCAGGGGCTGGCCGTCGCCGTCGGCGAGCTGGTCGACGCTGTCCTGGGCGTGCACCGTCCAGTCGGTCTGCACCAGCCCGGTGATCGGCGGCTGCGCGGAGGCCGCGCCCGCCCAGAGGAGGAGGAGCGCGATCGACGCGCCGCGGCGCGCGGACCGTGGGCGTAGTCGTGGTCGTGGTCGTGGTCGGAGGGGGCGCCGCGACGTCGCGAAGCGCCCGCCGAGGGGCTTACGGTCTCTGGGCTCGACGTGTCTCACCGGGCGTTGGGCCTCGTCGTCCGCTGGGCGGACATCAGGTGCCGGCGTGCCTGGGGTGCACGGGCAGAAGGCTGGCGGCGGTCCCCGAACGATCGACGACGCCTACGACGACGACCACGCCCACGGCGCGCTGGCGCTGGCCGGCGCCGCTCAGGGCAGGTTCTCCGGGTCGACCGGCGGCACCGTCGGCGTCTTGCGCACCACCGCCGCGTGGGTCGGCGCGTTCAGCAGCCGCAGGTGCTCGGTACCGAAGTCGGCGCAGGGGTCGGCGCCGGCGTCGGGGTCGGGCGCGGCGTCGGCGGTCTGGGCCGGCTCGGTGGCGTCGTCGTCACACCCGGTGATCCACGGGGCGCCCGCCAGCGCGAGCGCGAACAGCAGTCGTCGCATGGCGGTCACCTCGCCTCGCAGTAGCCGAAGCGGCAGACGCCGTCGGCGCAGGGGGTCTGGTCGTCGCAGGGCGCGCAGGCCGTGTCGCCCGTCGCCACCGCCTCGAAGGCGCAGTCGCAGGGGGCGGGGTGCTCGAAGGCCTCGAGGGGCGCCCCGTCGTAGGCGCGCCGCACGTCCATCGCGCAGGGCGGCACCGCGCCGGCCCGCGCCGCGTCGATCACCGGATCCGCGCCGTTGAGCGGCGTCGTGCCGCCGACGAAGTCGATCAGCCGCGCCGCGCCCGACGCCTGGGGCGCGCCCGCGTCGTCGATCGGCGCGATGCTCCACAGATAGCCCCAGATGGGATAGTGGCCGTCGCGGACGTTCTGCTTGTCGAAGGCCTGCGGCGTCGAGTCCGGGTAGACCGCGCCCAGGCAGTCCTGCCCGAAGGCCTCGAAGGCGAGCATGCGCACCTGGTCGCGGGCCCCGTCGTAGCGCTGCAGCGACAGGATGCCGATCGTCTTCTCGGCGTTGCCCGTGGTGTTCTCGGCCGCCGTCGCGGCGAGCAGCGCGCCCGAGCCCTGGTGGGCCTGCGTCAGGTTGGGGCTCCATCGGGTGCCCAGCACGCCGACCGCCAGGCCGATGAGAAGCTGGGTGCTGCTGGCCGGCGTGCGGATCTGCACGAAGGCCGGATCGGTCCAGGGTGGCACCTGCTGGCCGGCCTCGCCGCCGAAGCCGAACAGGTGGTAGCCCTCGGCGGCGGTGATGGCCTGCTGGGTCGAGCTCGGCGGCACGACGAAGCCGAAGCCCTGCACCAGCGACGGGAACTCGCCCAGCCCGGCGGGCGGCGCCTCGCCGGTGCAGGTCTGGACCGTGACGTCGCTGAACGCCAGGTCGGCCCGGTCGCCAGGCGCGAAGCTGCAGCTGGCCTCGACGGGTTGCCCGTCGTCGTCGACCGCGCCGGGCCAGTACACGGCCGTGCCAGCGAGCTCCAGATCCTGGTGCACGTAATCGAGCGCGGTGCAGCTCCCGACCGGCAGGTAGGCCACCGTCAGCGGCGGATCCGCCGAGGCCAGCTTGGGCGCGACGCGCGCCAGGTACGGCTTCACGTCGGTGGTGCCGGGCACGAGCACGGCGCCGGGCAGATCGCGGCAGACGGGCGCCTGGGCGTGCGCAGCCGGCAGGGCCAGCCAGCTCCACGCCACCGCGGATCCGAGGCACAGGGCGATGTGTCGCATCGGACCTCCCCTTCCGTTGCGCGCACGACCCTACGCCGGTCGACGCCGTCCGCGCCACCGTCCCGTCGCGGCCGCGTCGGTTGCATCCTGGCTGTGAGCGGGTTGTGATGGGCCGACCGACCCGCGGAGAGATGCATGGTGCGGATGTGGACGTTGTGGGCCCTGCTGGCCGCGGGCCCGGCGCTCGCCGGACCCGGCGACACGGCCGAGCTGGGCCTCTACCCGGTGCACGTCGAGGGCCGCGCGGGCTTCATGGATCGCACGGGCAAGGTCGTCATCCCGGCCATCTACGACGAGGTGTCCGCCTTCAGCGAGGGCCTCGCGCGCATCAAGGTGGGCATGACGCGGACGTCGGCGGGCGCGCTCACCGGCGGCACCTACGGCTACATCGACCGCACGGGCAAGGTGCTCATCCCGCCGCGCTTCGAGTACGCCCGCGACTTCCACGACGGCCGCGCCGCCGCGCGCGAGGGCCGCGACCGGGTCTACATCGACAAGACGGGCGCGGTGGTCATCCGCGGTCCGACCGGGCGCACCGAGGACTTCAGCGAGGGCCTGGCCGCCGTCGAGGTGCGCCACGACCGCTGGGCCTTCCTGAAGCCCGACGGCAGCGTCGCCTTCGCCCTGCCGCCCGACGCCGACATGAGCGATCCGGCGCGCTTCCACGACGGCTACGCCGCGGTCGACTTCCGGCGCAGCAAGGCGGATCGCGGCACGCGCTACTACGATCGCGCCGGCAAGGTGGTGCTCGAGATCCCCCACCGCACCGCGCGCAACGTGGCCGAGGGCCTGATGGCCGTGCGCGACACCGCGACCGAGCGCTGGGGCTTCATGAACTTGAAGGGCGAGTGGGTGCTGAAGCCCACCTGGCGCTTCGCCTGGGGCTTCAAGGACGGCCGCGCGCAGGTCACGACCGTGGACGGCCGCGTGCACTTCGTCGACAAGGCCGGCGAGGTGCTGTTCACCGCGCCCGAAGGGGTGGACGTCGATTACCCCAGCGAGGGGCTGATGCGCTTCGAGAAAGACAAGAAATACGGCTACATGGATATCACCGGCAAGGTCGTGATCCCGGCCGTCTGGAACACGCCCTTCAGCCACCTCGAGCGCTTCCACGGCGGCCTGGCGCTGGTGGCCACCGAGGTCGACGGCCAGCCGCACCAGGGCTACGTCGACACGGCGGGGAAGGTGGTGTGGAAGCCCACCCCGGCGGCCTGGCAGCCGGCGAAGGAGTAGCGACCCGGCGCCCGCCGATCGCCCTGTACCGCGCCGCGGTTTCCGCTACCCTCCGCCGCAGATCCACCCGGCGGAGCGCCCATGAACCCCCAAGACGGTCCCCGCAAGACCGCGCTGATCGCGGCCGTGCAGCTGCCCGACGTCGACGACCTGGCCCACCAGGCCACGGTGGTCGAGCTCGAGCGCCTGCTGCGCACGCTGGGCTACGACGTCGTCGGCGTCGTCAGCCAGCGGCGGCGCAAGCTCAGCGGCGCCACCGTCTTCGGCGCCGGCAAGCTGAAGGCGATCGCCCTGTACACCGGCGGTCCGGGGGCGGTGCCCAAGCCGGGGCCCGCCGACAAGGGCGGCGAGGCGGCCGAGCCCGAGGACGAGGATCCCTTCGAGGGGGTCGACTCGGCGGACCTGGTGCCCCCCTCGCCCGACGGCTGGCCGCACGCGGACGTCGTCGTGGTGGACAACGAGATCACCGCGCGGCAGGCGCGCAACCTCGAGCTGGCCACCGGCGCCGAGGTGCTCGACCGCACGGGCGTCATCGTCGAGATCTTCCACCGCCACGCCCAGACGCGGGAGGCGCGGCTGCAGGTCGAGCTGGCGCGGCTGACCTATGTCGTGCCGCGGCTGCGCGCGGGGGTGCGCGGGCATGATCGCCAGCGGGGCGGGGTGGGGGGCCGCGGGGCGGGCGAGTCGGCCCTCGAGCTCGACCGGCGCAAGGTGCGTGATCGCATCGCGCAGCTGCGCGCCGAGCTCGCCGAGCTCGAGCAGGCCGAGGACACCCGGCGGTCGCGCCGCCGGGGTCAGCGCCGCGTGGCGCTCGTCGGCTACACCAACGCCGGCAAGTCGTCGCTGATGCGCGCGCTGACCGGCAGCGCGGTGCTCGTCGAGGACAAGCTCTTCGCCACGCTGGGCACGACGGTGCGCGCGCTGCAGCCCGAGGCCACCCCGCGCATCTTGGTGTCGGACACCGTGGGCTTCATCGACAAGCTGCCCCACGACCTGGTCGCCAGCTTCCGCTCGACGCTGGACGAGGCGCTCGAGGCCTCGCTGCTGCTGTTCGTGGTCGACGTGGGCGATCCCAACCACCGCAAGCAGCTCGAGGTGACGCAGCAGGTGCTGGGCGAGATCGGCGCGGGTGACGTGCCCTCGCGGTTGGTGCTGAACAAGATCGACCAGGTCGACGACTTCCGGCGGCGCTCGCTCGAGCGCGAGTACCCCGACGCCATCCAGCTCTCGGCGCACGATCCGGCCGACGTGGCGCGCCTGCGCGCGCTGATCGTCGCGTTCTTCGAGGCCGGCCTCGAGCCGGTCGAGGTGTTCGTGCCCTACAGCAAGGGGGCGGTGGTCGGGGCGGTGCGCAGCACGCTGTCGGTGGTCAGCGAGGCCTACGACGAGCACGGCGCGCACTTCGTGGTGAAGGCACCGCCCGAGGCTCTCGAGCGGGTGCGCGCGCTGCTGCGCTGAGCGCGTTCATGGGCCGCGCCACCACGGCGTGTCACGCCGCGCACGCGACGTCACGCGCCAATCACGCCGCTGCACGCTGCGAAAGACTTGACAGGGCATGGCACACCGCGTGCTCTATGCCGCGCGCGCCCCGCTGGTTGGGGCCGAACGACACGAATCGAGGACCCCACATGAAGCGTACCCTCACCGTCCTGACCGTCGCCGTCTGCGGCTTTGGCTTCCTCGGCTGCTCGAGCCCCGAGGAGAAGGCCGTGAAGATGATGGAGGAGATGGCGACGATCAGCGAGAAGCACCAGGACGACTGCGACAAGATGGGTGAGGAGCTGGGCAAGCTGATCGACAGCAACGCCGACCTCATCAAGAGCCTGAAGGACAAGAAGGGCACCGAGGAGGAGGAGAAGGCGATGAAGGAGAAGTACGGCGCCCGCCTCGAGGCCGCTTCGAAGAAGATGATGGGCGGCGTGATGAAGTGCGCGACCAACGAGAAGGTCGGCGCCGCGATGAAGAAGATGTGAGTCGGCCGGCCCGCCCTCGCGCGGGCCGCCCGCGCGCCCGAGGGCGCGCCCCGAAGAGCCCGTCGTGCCCCGCACGGCGGGCTCTTCGCGTTCCGGGGGCGGGCCGCAGCCCGGCCGACCCGGTCAGGGCTTGGTGAAGCTGAAGGGGTAGAAGCCCGACTTGCCGATGGACGTGCCGGCGTCGAAGGCCTCGCACTGCACCTTCAGGTTCGAGGTGCCCGACGACAT
>JAUHXL010000317.1 GCA_030426945.1 bacterium | reverse complement strand
CTTGCGGGCGACGCGCTCGTCCGACCAGCCCTCGTGCTGGTCGATGACCGCCTTCAGGTCGATGGGCTCGCCGATCTGGACGGTGGCCAGCTTGTGGAAGCGGACGAAGTGGCCCAGCTTGCGCAGACGGCCCGACGCCTCGCGCTCGCCGAAGAGGATGTCGAACAGGCCGCGGCGCTTGTTCGGCGGCTGGCGAGGCCAGCTGATGAGCTGCGGGACCAGCAGGATGGGGCGCTCGCGCTGGCGCTGCAGGGCGACGAGCTGCTCGACGTAGGGCGGGCGCACGTGGCGCTCGGTCACCCAGGCCCGGCGCTTGAGGAAGAGCATCGCCGAGTCGCCCCGCGAGACCGTCTGGACGAGCTGCTCCTGGGGCGGAGGCAGGGCCGCGCGGCGCCGGAAGGGGCGCCGCAGCCAGCCGACCAGCCAGCGCCCCAGGCCGCGGAAGAAGGTCAGGTCGAGGCCGTTGGCGAAGCGCGCCAGGGGCAGGCCCACCTTCAGGAACAGGTAGTTGAAGAAGAGGTAGTCGAGCAGGCTGCGGGTGCGCATGACGTAGACGATCTGCCCCTGCTCGGGCAGCGCCGTCAGCGCCTCGCGGCGGGCCTCGTCGACCTCGATGTGATCGAACAGACGCCGCCCGAGCCAGCCGAACAGCGCGCGGGGCTGCTCGAGCATGGCGCTCGGGTGGGGCGGCTCGGAGTTGCCGGGGTCGCTCACGGGATCTCCAGGCGGGGCAGGGGGGCGCGGTCGGTGGCGATCAAGCCGTCGACGCTGGCGGTCAGGTCGCCGCCGACGGTCCAGGTGGCGCCGGCGGCGTCGCGCCAGGCGGCGTGCAGGGTGCGGCCGCGGGCGTCGGCGAGGGCGGCGCGGCCCCAGGCGCCGGTCGCGGTGCGGTGGAGGAGCACGCCGCGCGCGCCCACCACGAGCGCGGCGCCGTCGTCGCCGACGAAGACGCCGTTGAGGGGCGGCGCGCCGGCGACCGACTCGTCGACCCAGCCGTCCGCGCTGCGCCGGAAGATGAGGCCGCGGGTCAGGCCGCCGACCGCCAGCGTCGGGCCGCCGGGCGCGCCGTGCACGGTGAAGAGCAGGTCGAGCACGCCGACGTCGTGGCGGGTGAAGGCGGCGCCGTCCCAGCGCAGGGTGACGCCGCCCTCGCCGACGATCAGCGGGCCCGGCGCGTCGGGCGCGGCCCAGGCCTTGTAGAGGCTGAGATCGGCCGGCAGCGCGGGATCGGCCACGCGGGTCCAGACGCCGTCGCCCGTCGAGCGCAGGACGACGCCCTTGGGGCCGCCCGGGCGGATCGAGCCGCCCACCGCCCAGACGTCGGTGGGGCCGCTGCCCCAGACGCCCCACAGCACCGCCTTCTCGTCGAGGCCCGAGGGCTCCTCGGTCCAGACGCCGTCGCGGCGGGCCAGGATGCGCCCCGCCTCGCCCACGGCCCAGACGTGGTCGGCGTCGGCGCCCCACGCCCACCACAGGCGCGGGCCGACCGGCGTGACCTCCGGGCGCAGCGCGTCGCCGTCGAAGCGAAGCACCAACCCGCCGTCGGGCGCGCTGGTGCCGCCCACCACCCAGACCGCGTCCGGCGCGGCGCCCCAAACCCCGAAGAGCGCGGCGTCCAGCGCCCCGGGTACCACCGACAACGTGAAGGGGACGCCCGCGTCGGGCGCCGGCGGATCGGCGTCGGCGTCGTCACAGGCGGGCGCGGCGATGAGGAGCAGGCAGAGGACGAGCCGCATGCGCGGCAGCATATCAGCGGGTGGCGAGGTGGGCGAGGCGCGTGTTGCCGGTCAGCGCACGCGCCGTGCGCGCGTGTTGCCGGTGCGCGTACGCGCCGTGCGCGCGGGCCCACCGGGCTGTCAGCGGTCAGCGGTCAGCTGTCAGCCGGGCCCGTACCGTGTGCCGGGCTCGAACGGCGCTGCAACTTCCGGGCGCCGGGCAACCGGGCACGCGGTTGGCTGGCCGCGGCGGAGCTGAAAGCTGACCGCTGAGAGCTGATAGCCCGACCGTCATGGCTGGGCGGGCGCCGAAGCACCTGGTCGGAGTCACACCTGTGTGCGGCGGCGCAGCAGGCCGACGCCCAGCAGCAGCAGCCAGGCGAGGGCGCCGCCGGGGGCGCGGTCGCCCGCGTCGCAGTCGCAGCCCTCGACGACGGGCTCGGGCTCGGCGGTCGCGTCGGCGCCCACGCCCCCCGCGTCGAAGGGCGTGATGCCGCCGCCGCCGGTGTCGGCGGCGCCCGCGCCGCCGTCGCGCTGGCCGCCCGGCACGGTGGCGTCTTCCTCGGCGGGCGGGGGCGGGGGCTCGCCGCCGCCGTCGCGGTCGACGCCTGCGTCGGGCGGAGGCGCGCCGCCGTCCGCCGGTGGGACGCCGCCGTCGGGCTGCTCGGGCGGCAACCAGGCGGGCGCGCACTGGGGGGCGCCGTCGTCGTCGACGCAGCGCTCGCCGTCGGGGCAGACGACGCCGCCGCAGGCCGAGTCCTCGCACTGGCCGCGCACGCAGCTGCGCCCGGGGCCGCACACGACGCCGGCGCAGCGATCACGCTCGCAGATCGCGCGCGCGCCCACGACGACGCAGCGCTCGCCGGGCACGCAGTCGACGCCGAAGCAGGGATCGCCGACGCACTCGCCGTCGACACAGCGGGCGTCGAGGGGGCAGGAGACGTCGGCGCAGCTCGAGACGCACTGTCCGTCGGCGCAGAAGTCGCCCGCGTCGCAGGTCACGCCGGTGCAGGGATCCGCCCCGCAGGCGCCCGCGCGGCACAGCTGCCCCTCGGGGCAGCCCGTCTCGTAGCACGAGTCGCCCACGCAGCGGCCGAGCTGGCACACCTCACCCGCGCCGCAGCGCACGCCGGCGCAGGGGTCGAGGCAGACACCGTCGTCGCAGCCCCAGCCGGCCGGGCACTCCGCGGCCTGGCACCGGTCGAGGCACAGCCCGGCGTTGCACACCTCGCGGTCGTCGGCGCATTCGTTGCCCTGGCAGCGCTCGGCGCACAGGCCGCGCTCGCACACGGCGTCGCCGTCGCAGAGATCGCCCTCGTCCACCTGCCCGTCGCAGTCGTTGTCGAAGCCGTCGCACACCTCGGGCGGCTCGAGCACCCCGCACAGCCCGCAGCGGTTGCGCAGGTCCTCGTCCACGCGGCCGTCGCAGTCGTTGTCGAGGCCGTCGCAGATCTCGACGCTGGCCTCCGCCTCCGGCACGCAGCCCAGCACGCCGCCCAGGCACAGCGGCCGGCCGCGCGCGCAGACGCCGGTCTCACCGGTGGCGCAGACCGCGTCGGGCGCCACCAGCTCGCCCTCGTCGGCGGTGCCGTCGCAGTCGTTGTCGAGCCCGTCGCAGGACTCGTCCACCGGCCCGACGGCCTGCACGCACACCAGGCCGCCATCCCGGCAGAACAGCGTGCCGGGCGCGCAGGCGCCGAAGAAGCCCGTGTCACAGTCGCCGCCGGCGCCCGGCTCGCCCTCGTCGGCGGTGCCGTCGCAGTCGTTGTCGAGGCCGTCGCAGATCTCGGCCTGGGGCCCGTTGTCGGTGGCGCAGGCGATCCGGCCGCGATCGCAGACCGTCGCGCCCTGCGCGCAGAAGCCTTGCCGCCCGTCGACCGCGCAGGCCACGCCCGCGCCGGGATCGCCCTCGTCCACCTCGCCATCGCAGTCGTCGTCGGCCGAGTTGCACACCTCGGCCTGGGGCTCGCGCTGGGGCTGACACGCGACCACGCCGCCGTCGCAGACCAGCGCGCCCACCGCGCAGGGGCCCGATTGGCCCGTCTCACAGCGGTCACCCAGGGTCGGATCGCTCTCGTCGACCAGCCCGTCGCAGTCGTCGTCGCGGCCGTCGCAGGTCTCGACGCCCGCCTCGTGCTCGGCGACGCAGCGCAGCGCCCCCTCGAGGCAGCGGCGCGTGCCGACGCTGCAGGCCCCCACGCCCCCGGTGTCGCAGCGATCGCCCGCGCCCGGCTGGCCCTCGTCGACGCGGCCGTCGCAGTCGTTGTCCTCGCCGTCGCACAGCTCGGCCTGCGCCTCGAAGCGGGGCGCGCACACCACCTGCCCCGCGACGCAGTCCTCGACGCCCAGGCCGCACGCCCCCAGCGCGCCGGTCGCGCAGGGCACGTCGCCGCCTCGGTTGCCCTCGTCGGTGGCGCCGTCGCAGTCGTTGTCGAGGCCGTCGCAGAGGTCGGCCGCCGGCTCGGCGCGCTGCACGCACTGGACCTCGCCGTTGCGGCACACGCTGGTGCCCTCGGCGCAGACGCCGGGCACGCCGGTGTCGCACAGCTCGTCCCCGCCGGGGTTGCCCTCGTCGATCTCGCCGTCGCAGTCGTCGTCCTCGCCGTTGCACGTCTCGTCGATCGGCGTGTCCCGCGGCACGCAGGCGCGCGCCCCGTCGAGGCAGCGGATGAGGCCCACCTCGCAGCGGCCCTGGCCGTCGGTCTGGCACAGATCGCCCTCGCCCGGCGTGCCCTCGTCCACCAGCCCGTCGCAGTCGTCGTCCGCGCCGTTGCAGATCTCGGGATCCAGGCCGGTGACCTCGGGCGCGCACACGCGCTGGCCCAGGCGGCAGCGCCAGATGCCGGCGCCGCAGGCGCCGTTGCCGCCGGTCTGGCAGGGGTCGCCCACGTCGGGCACGTCCTCGTCGGTGGCGCCGTCGCAGTCGTTGTCGAGGCCGTCGCAGATCTCGGGGCTGGCCTCGTTGGCGGCCTCGCAGCGCAGGCCGCCGCCGCCGCACACCGTCACGCCGACGCCGCACTGGCCGGCCCCGCCGCCGATGGGGCACGGCTGCCCCGCGCCGGGGTTGCCCTCGTCGGTGTCGCCGTCGCAGTCGTTGTCGAGGCCGTCGCACAGCTCGATGCCCGGCGCGCCCAGGGGACGGCAGCGCAGCTCGGCGTTGAGGCAGACCGACAGGCCCTGGCCGCAGAAGCCGATGCCGCCGGTCTCGCACGCCTCGCCGCCGCCGGGGTTGCCCTCGTCGGTGTTGCCGTCGCAGTTGTTGTCGAGGCCGTCGCAGATCTCGGGCGCGGGCTGGGCGAGGGCGTCGCAGGCGACGGCGGCGTCACGACACACCGTGCGGCCGGGGCCGCACTCACCGAGGGCCCCGGTGTCGCAGGGTTGGGCGCCGCCGGGGTTGCCGTCGTCGACCTGACCGTCGCAGTCGTCGTCCTCGCCGTTGCAGATCTCGGCCACCGGATCGGTGGTGCGGACGCAGGTGACGGCGCCGTCGATGCAGTGCTGCACGCCGGGACCACACCGCCCCGGCTGGCCGGTGGCGCAGGCCGCGCCGCCGCCCGGATCGCCCTCGTCGACCGCCTGGTCGCAGTCGTTGTCGCGGCCGTCGCACACCTCGCCGCCGGTGGGCACGCAGTTGTAGGGATCGCAGGCGTCGCCCAGCCCGTCGCCGTCGGCGTCGCCCTGGTTGGGGTTGGCCACGTCGGGGCAGTTGTCGCAGACGTCGCCGACGAAGTCGCCGTCGCGGTCGGCCTGATCCGGGTTGGGGACGTCGGGACAGTTGTCGTCGCCCTGGCAGACGCCGTCGCGATCGTTCAGCTCGTCCCCGCACACGCCGCCGAGCGAGCGCTCGAGCACCAGCAGCGCGAAGGCGGTGCCGGCCACGGTGCTGTGGCTGTGGCTCCAGCTGTTGTTGTTCTGCTGCGTCGTCACCAGCGTGTACGCCAGATCGGAGTACCAGTTGTTCGGCTCCTCGGGGTAGCCGAGCGCGGCCATGTTGCGCACGCCGCCGATGTCGTCCTCGAAGACGCCGGGCTGCCCGATGTCGGGGGTGACCTCGAGGCCCTTGGCCACGGCCCACATGTAGTACAGCGTCTCCCACGGGATGTTGCCGTCGTAGCGCCAGTTGGCGCGCAGCCAGCCCAGGGTGCGCTGCACGTTCGCGTCGTTGGAGGGCCGCTCGGCCAGGCGGAAGGTCCACAGGCCCGAGGCGCCCATCGTGTTGAAGCGGTGGGCGGTGTTGCACGCGCGGTACATGTGCGCGCCGTCCGCGTGCTGGGTGTTGATGATGAACTGCAGGGTGTTGGGCAGCGTGTCGTCCGCGTCGCCGTAGTGCGCGGCCGCGGCCGACAGGCCAGCCATCGCGAACTGCGTGGTCGACAGATCACCGTCCGTGCTGGGCGAGGTGTAGTTCCAGCCGCCGCGGTTGCAGCCGGCGTTGCCCTGCTGGGCGAGCAGGCGGTTCGCGCCCTGCCGGATGGCCGCCGACACCGCGCGATCGGCGCCCACCTGATCGGGGCCGCCGGTGGCGAGGTACAGCGACAAGCCCATCAGGCTGGAGCCGGTCTGATAGGCGTTGGCCGCGGCGCCGCGCACGCCGCCGTCGTTCTGCACGATGTAGCGGGCCGCGCGCTGCAGCAGCGCCTGATCGGCGGGCAGCGAGTTGCGGTAGCCCACGTGGGGCGCGTTCCAGTCGGCGCTCGCGCGCTTCTCGAGGAAGGCCAACATGGCGAGGCCGGTGGCCGCCCCCCCCATGTTGCCGTTGCTCTCGATGTTGCGCAGGTACTGCAGGCCCCGCTCGATCGACTGGTTGACCCGGTCGCCGAAGGGCGTGCGAAAGGCGGACGCCGGCGGCGCCCACAGCGCGAACAGCGCCACGGCGCCGAGGACGCGGACCCCACGATGCATCATGTGACTCCCCAACTCCCCGCCGCGCGCGACCGCTTCGATCAGCGGGCGGGCGCGGCTGGGGCGAGTGTAGCAGGCCGGGCGGGCGAGGCGGGGCGTGACGGCGCGCGAAAGCGCGTCAGCGCGGGCGCTGCGTGGCGCGACGGCGGCGCCGGATGGGGGCGAGGGCCAGCACCGCGAGCAGCCACAGGGCCGCGGGCGCCCCGCCGGGCGCGCGGGCGGCGTCGCAGTCACAGCCCCCGTCGTCGCCGCCGCTGTCGCCGCCGCCGCCCGAGTCGGGGGACGGGGTCGTCGAGTCCAGGGTCGGCCCCAGATCCACGACCGGGGGCGGCCCCAGGTCGGCGAGCGGGACCGCCATGTCGACGCCCGCGTCGGCGGCGGCGTCGGTGCCGGGCCCCAGATCCACCGGCGGCGCGCCGCCGTCGACCTCGGGCGGGCACTCGACGGCCGGCGGCGCCTGGGCGAGCCAGTCGGCCACGCACTCGGCGGTGCCCGTGGCGCCCACGCAGCGTTGGCCGAGGGGGCAGACCACGTGGTTGCAGGGCTCGTCCACGCAGGTGCCGCCCACGCAGCGGCGGCCGGGGCCGCAGGGCACGCCCTCGCAGCGGTCGCGCTCGCAGACGCCCGCGGCGCACACCTCACCCTCGGCGCACTGGACGCCGAAGCAGGCGTCGGCGACGCAGGCGCCGCCTTGGCAGACGTGGTCGAGCGGGCAGCTGATCGTGGCGCACGAGGCCTCGCACTCGGCGACCGGCGGATCGCCGACGGGGCGGCAGAAGCTGCCCGGCGCGCAGTCCGCGTCGCCGCACGGATCGACCACGCACTGGCCAGCGAGGCACACCTGATCGGCCTCGGGGCAGCCCGCCTCGTAGCAGCTGTCGCCGACGCACTCGCCGCGCAGGCAGGCCTCGCCCGGGCCGCAGCGCACCTCGGCGCAGGGATCCACGCACTGGCCGTCCTCGCAGCCCCAGCCCTCGGGGCAGTCGGCGGCGTCGCAGGGCAGCAGACAGCCCCCCTCGATGCAGATCTCCTGGTCGCCGACGCACTCGTTGCCCATGCAGGGATCGACGCAGGCGCCGCGCACGCACACCTGATCGGCGCCGCACAGCGCGCCCTCGTCGGCCGCGCCGTCGCAGTCGTCGTCCTCGCCGTTGCACACCTCGCAGGGCACGTCGCCGCAGAGGCCGCAGCCGTTGAGGAAGCCCTCGTCGACGGCGCCGTCGCAGTCGTCGTCGATCTCGTTGCAGGTCTCGTCCTCGCCCACGGTGTCGTCGGCCACGCAGGTGCGCGCCCCGTCGATGCACTCGATGTGGCCCGCCGCGCAGCGCCCGGTGCCGCCGGCGGCGCAGGGCATCTCCTCGCTGAAGTCGCCCTCGTCGACCGTGCCGTCGCAGTCGTCGTCGACGCCGTTGCAGTCCTCCTCGATGGGCTCGATGACCTGGGTGCAGACGAGCTGGGCGCCCACGCACACCTCGACGCCCGGGCTGCAGCGGCCGGGGACGCCGCTGTCGCACGCACCGCCGCCCTCGGGATCGCCTTCATCGAGGGCGCCGTCGCAGTCGTCGTCGGCGCCGTTGCACAGCTCGTCGACGGGCTCCGGCGCCTGCCCGCAGATCAGCGCGCCCTCGACGCAGGTGGTGGTGCCGCGCGCGCAGCGCCCCTGCTCGCCCTCGACCTCGCAGTCGAGGCCGCCGCCGGGGTTGCCCTCGTCGACCATGCCGTCGCAGTCCTCGTCGACGCCGTCGCATTGATCCTGGGGGGCGGTCTGGGCCTGCGGCTGGCAGACGAGGAGGCCGCCCTGGCAGCGGTTGATGCCGTCGGCGCAGGCGCCCGGGCGCCCGGTGGGGCAGGGCTGATCGACGCGCGCGTCGCTCTCGTCGACCATGCCGTCA
>JAUHXL010000316.1 GCA_030426945.1 bacterium | reverse complement strand
GCCCGCGTCGGCAGCCGCAGGTAGACCTGCGCGTCCCCGCGCGCCACCGCCGCGTACTTGCACTGGCTGTCCATGCGCAGCGGCGGCGCCGTGATGCCCAGGCGGGCGGCGATGCGCGCCGTCGCCGATTGATCGCTGTGCCCGCCCTCGACCGACTCGCAGAACACCGTCTCGGCCAGCGGACGGCCGGTGGGCGGCGCCGCGCGCGCGCCCGGCCCGGCCGGGGGCAGGCCGTACAGCCGGGTGCCCTCGCCGCGCACCGCCAACGCCAGCACGCCCCGCGCCCCCTTGGGCTGCGTCGGATCGACGGGCAGGTTGGGGCAGGCCAACACGCCGACCACCGGCACGCCGCCCTCGACCAGCGCCAGCGCCACCGCGTACTGCTCGCCGCGCAGGAAGCCCTTGGTGCCGTCGATCGGATCGAGCACCCAGAAGCGACCGTCGCGGCCGCCGGGGTGCGCGCCCCGGTCGATGGCCGCCAGCGCCGCGTCGGCGTCCAGGCCCACCGCGTCCCGCACCAGCGCCACCACCTGCGCCCGCACCGCCGCCGCGTCGGGCCGGCGCAGCGCGTCCGCCGCCTCCTCGGCGACCAGCGGCACCCCGGGCGTCGCGCCGGCCAGCAGGTGGCTGACCACGGCCTGCGCCCCGTAGTCGGCCACGGTCACCGGCGATCGGTCCGCCTTGTCCTGGCGCCCGGCCCCGGCCAGCCCCCGCTGCACCTGCGCGCAGAGCGCCGCCGCCACCGTCACCGCCCGCCGGGCCGCCTCGCGCTCGTCCTCGTAGTGCACGTCCCCTCCCGCCTCCGCTCTCTCCGGACTTGTCACCCAATCGGGGCCGCGCCGCAAGCGCGCGCGTGTGGCGTCAGCCGAGCACGCTGGGCCAGTTCTGGGCCAGCCAGCCGCGGCGGGCGGCGCGGGCCTGCCAGGCGGGATCGCCCGGATCGTGCTTCAGCCCGCCGCGCAGCCACCCGTCGATCGTCCGCCGCGCGTGGGCGGCGGTGGGCGGGTGCTCGACCAGCACCAGCGCCTCGCTCTCCCAATAGCCCGCGGTGATGTCGAGGTTGGCGCTGCCCACGGTCAGCCGCGTCCCGTCCACGCAGACGACCTTCGCGTGGACGTGGGGACGCACCGCGCCCACCGCCGCCGACCAGCCCGGCTGCGGCGGCACGCGATACTCGACCGCCTCGGCGCCGACCTGGACCAGCGGATCCAGCCGCCCGTGAATGACCGCCGTCGCCAGATCGCGGATCATGCCGCCCCGGAAGGGCTGGCCGTCCCCGCGCAGCGGCCGCACGTTGCCCACCAGCACGCGCACCGCGACGCCCCGCGCCCGCGCCCGCAGCAGGGCGGCCCGCAGCTCGAACTGCAGCGGGAAGGTGTTCACCACCACGATCTCGCGCTCGGCCTCGTCGAACAGGCGCCGGTACACCTCGAGGGCGTTCGCGTCCTCGAGGCTGCGGTGGACCACGAAGCGCACGGGGATGGAGCCTCCCGCTCCGCCGCGCCCGACCTCGGGCGCCTCGCCGCCGGCGGCGCGCCAGGCCTCGACGAAGCACCGCCCCACCGCCCCCACCACCGGCCCCTCGAGCGCGACGCCGGCGTCGAGCCACGGCACCTCGGCCCACCCGTCGTCGGCCCCCAGCGCCACCTCGTCGAAGCCGCGATAGTACGCGGCGCCCACGTTGCGTCCGGTGACGTGCGCCCGCCGCCCGTCGACGATCAGCAGCTTCCGATGATCGCGCGCCTTGAGATCGTGCAGATCGGGCACCCCCGTCACCGGCGCGGCCGCCCGCACCTCGACGCCCGGCGCCGCCGCCAGCGCGGCCAGCGTCGCGTTCGTGCGCCCCAGCGCCTCGTGGCCGCTGTACAGCGCGTCGACCAGCAGCCGCACCCGCACCCCGCGCGCCCCCGCGGCGCGCAGGGCGTCCGCCACGCGCTCGCCGATCGCGTCGGGCTCGAAGATGTAGGTCTGCAGGTGCACCGCGTCGCGCGCCGCGCCGATGTCGGCCAGCAGCGCGCGCCGCGCCGCCGCGTTGTCGAAGAGCAGATCCACGCGCTCGGCCCGGTCCGGGTGGGCCTCGGCGAGCTCGACGAGGGCGTCGCCCGCCGGCTTCGCGCCCAGGTCGAGCGGCGCCGCGCCAGCGGGCGGCAGGATCGCGTCGACCGGCACGCCGGCGGCGCGCAGGTGCCGCGCGCAGCGCAGCAGGCGCACCCCGCGCGCGGCCTCGGGCAGGTCGTCCGGGTGGCCGTCACCCAGCAGCGTGTCCGCGTCGACGAGGGGGCAGCGCGGGTGGCGCGCCCGAAGCCGCGGCGCCGGCGCCGCGGCGTCCAGGCGCACCGCCCACCACGCCCGCCCGCCCCCCGCGTCCGTCGGCGCGACCTCGTCCGCCGCGTCGAACAGGCCGACCGCCCCGGCGTCCGCGGGCAGCCGACGCGACATCGCCGTCGCCTGGGTCACCGGCCCTGGGCTCCACGCGACGGCCGCGGCCCCGTCGTCGCGCCAGCGCGCGCGCCCCCCGTCCACCTCCACCCGCTCGGCCGCGCGGCCACCCACGACGCGCACGACCGAGCCGGTGAAGGCCTGCGCCCGCCCCAGGCCGTCGACGCGGTCGAGCCGCGCCTCGGCGCTCCCCCCGCGGACCACCGCGTCGCAGGCCCACAGGCGCCCTTCGTCCGGCGGCGGCGGGGCCGCGGGCACCAGGACCACGTCGCAAGCCCGCCCGGCCCACAGACCCTCGGCGGCCCGCAAGGTCAGGGCCCGCGCCACGGCACCGCTCGGCACCATGCCGATCACCAGATCCGCCGCCGTGGCGTCGGCGGCGGCCGCCGCCGCCTCGCCGAGCGCCAGCGCCGGCGCCTCGCGCACCTCGAGGGCCAGGGGCCCCTCCCACCCCACCATCGCCGCCACCGCGTCGGCGCCCGGCCACCCCGCGCCGCCCTCGGCGGGGCGCAGCGCCAGCACGGTCAGCGCCGCGCCGGCGGCCAGCCGACGCGCCGCCAGCACCGCAGCCAGCGCGGCCCGCAGATCGCCCACGACTGGCAGCAGCACCCGCCGCGTCGCCCGATCCGCGCCCGGCCAGCCCACGACCGCGCCCGCCGTCAGGGCCCGCTCGGTCAGCCCCCGGCGGCGCTCGGCGTCCGCGCTGACCACCACGACCAGCGGCGCCGCGGTCAGCCCCTCGTCGTGCAGCACGACCTCGACGGGCGCCGACCGCGGCGCGAGCGCCGCGGCCACCGCGCCCAGCCGCGCCTCCTCACCCGCCAGCCGGGCCTCCAGCGCCGCCCAGTCGATGCCCGCCGGCGCCGCGAGGGCGTCCAGCCGCGCCAGCACCCGGACGCTGCCTGCGGCGTCCACCCACCGGCCGATCGCGCTCACCGCGGCGTCCAGGGGCGCGTCCCGATCGACCCAGAGGTGGCAGGCGGCGAACACGGCGCCGATGATAACCCCACGCGGTCGACGATCCGGACACGCACACGCGCCGTATCCGTACCCGTCCGCGAACCTCGTCGGCTCCCCGTGAATCCCACCGGGGCCCGCCGGCCCGTGGGGAGATGCCGACCGATGCAGTCCGAGGACTCGAGCGCGCCGCCGCCCAAGCGCATCTACGGCCGCCGCTATCAAGTGGACGCGACCCTCGGATCGGGCGCGATGGGCGACGTGTTCGCGGCGCGCCACCTGCTGACCGGCCAGCGGGTGGCCCTCAAGGTGCTGCACCCCCACGTCGCGCGCCACATGCCCAGCCACGAGCGCTTCCTGCGCGAGGTGCGGGTGGCCGCCCGCATCGAGCACCCCGACGTGGTGAAGGTGTTCGACGCCGCGGTCGAGGACGGCGAGATGTTCTTCGCGATGGAGCTGCTCGCCGGGCAGACCTTCGCGGCCTGGTGGTCGGCGAACCCCGGGGCCACCGGGCAGGCCCTGGCGCTCATCCGGCAGGCCCTCGAGCCGCTCGCGGCCGCCCACGCGGCGGGCGTCGTGCATCGGGACATCAAGCCCGACAACCTGTTCGTCGTCGACGCCGACCGCCCGGTGGTCAAGCTGATCGACTTCGGCATCGCCCGCGACGACGACGCCCGCAAGGCGACGCAGACCGGGCTGACCGTCGGCACGCCCTTCTACATGAGCCCGGAGCAGGCGCTGGACCCGACCCGCTGCGCGCCCGCCGCCGACGTGTGGTCGGTGGGCGTCATGCTCTACGAGGCGCTGGCCGGCCGGCTGCCCTTCGAGGGCCCCACGGCGCAGGCCGTGTGCATGCGCATGCTGTCCGAGAAGCACCGCCCGCTCCGCGAGGTGGCGCCGGCGGTCGACCCGGCCATCGCCGCGGTCGTGGAGCGGTGCCTGGCGAAGCGACCGGCCGAGCGCCCAGCGGACGCGCGCGCGCTGGCCGACCTGCTCGACGAGGCCCAGGGCCGCGCGGTCGCCGCCCCGCGCGCCGCGGCTGGCCCCGCGCCGACCGACCCGGACGCCCCCGGCGCGGTCCCGTCGACCGCCGCGTCGGTGGATCCGACGGAGCCGGTCCTGCCCGGCGATCCGTCGCGGGCGCGCTGGGCCATCGTGGGCGTGGCCGCCCTGCTCGCGCTGGCGGCCGCGCTCTGGCCCGCGCGGGAGCCGGCCGAGCCGGCGAGGGGCGCGACCGTCGCGCAGCCCCCGGCGGCCGAGCCTGCGGCGCCGGCGCGGACCGCGCCCGAGGCCCCCGCGCCCAAGGCCCCCGCGCCCGAGGCCCCCGCGCCCGAGGCCCCCGCGCCCGAGGCCCCCACGCCCGAGGCCCCCGAGGCCAAGGCCCCCGCGCCCGAGGCCCCCGCGCCCGAGGCCCCTGCGCCCGACCGGGCCGCGCCGCCCGCGCCCGCCGTCGCCGAGCCCGCGCCGCCCGCGCCCCGGCCAACGATCCGGCGTCGTCCGATCCCGCGCCGCGCCGCGGCCGAGGCCCGCCCGGAGACGCCGGCGCGCCCGGCCGAGCCGCCCCCCGCGGGGGCCGCCGCGCGCGCCGCCGCCGATCCGACCCCCCGGCCGCCCGCGCCGGCCCCGCCGGACATCGCGGCGCGCGCCGCCGCCCGGACCGCCGAGGCCGCCGCGCCGACCCCGCTGGCCGCGACCACGCCCCCGCCGGCCGAGCCCGCGCCGCCCCTCGCCGCCGATCCTGCGCCGAGCCGTCCGGCCCGGCCCGCGCTCCGACCCGCGGCGGACGCGGCCGCCGAGCCCAGCCCGGCGCGCGAGGCGCCCCCGGCCCCCGCGCCCCCGCTCACCTTCTGATCACGCACCCATTTCGAGGAGTCCCATGCGCCTGGCCCCCCCCTGCGTCGCCGCCCTCGCCGCGCTCGCGCTGTCGGCCCCAGACCTCGCCGGCGCGTCGCCCTGGACGCTGCCTGCCGGCGACGCCGCCTTCGTCGGCACGTTCGACTTCGAGGTCGCCGACGAGGAGTACCTCGACGACGGCGGCGCGCGCCCCTTCCCGCTCGAGGGCCGCTACCGCGCCACCACCTACACCGCGGCGGCGCGCTTCGGCCTGACCGACCGCTTCGAGCTCGAGATCGCCCTGCCGGTCAAGCAGGTGACGTACACGTCGGATCCCGTGGTGCTGCTGCCCGCCCCCGACGGCACCGCGTCCCCCTTCGACTACTACCAGGAGAACGTGATCGACCTGTCGCGCAGCGTCACCGGGCTGGGCGATCTGCGCATCAGCGCGCGCTATCAGCTCTTTCGCGGCCCCGTCGTCGGCGCCTTCGAGCTGGGGCTGAAGTCGCCGACCGGCTACGCCCCGCCCGCGGGCACCTTCGGCGACCGCCCGGCCAGCCGCGAGGCCTTCCTCGCCGACGTCGGCCGCTTCGTCGCCCCCGAGAACGTGCAGGACGACGTCACCCTCGGCGAGGGCCAGTTCGACGTCGTCCCCGGCTTCCTGCTGGGCTGGGCCGGCCGCCACGGCACCTTCGTGCGCCTCGACACCGGCTTCGCCGTCCGCCTCGGCGGCGCCGGCGACGAGCTGCGCGGCGGCCTGAAGGTGGGCCAGCTCGTGGGGGGGGCGCTGGTGCTGTACGCCGGCGTCGACGCCGAGTACGCCGTGACCGACGGCAAGGTGATCGGCATCAGCGTCGCGGCGCAGGATCCCGAGCTGCCCGCGGTCGAGTACGGCGGCGTCAACAACCTGGACCTGCGCGAGGTGCGGCTGGAGCACGATCGGGTGCGGTTGGCGCCGGGGGCGATCATCCGGGTGGCGCCCGGGGTGGAGATCAACCTCGCCTACAGCCGGACGCTGTTCGGGCGGAACACCGCGGCGATCCAGGGGTTCTCGGTGGGGGTCGGGATGAGGACGCGCCTGGCGGAGTGAGGGGGGGTCGCGAGTGCGGGGGGGCGCGGGTTGGCGGGTGGCGCTCGATTCATTTGGGGAAGGGCGAGGGCGAGGGCAAGGGGTTCGTGAGTGCGGGGGGGCGCGGGTTGGCGGCTCGCGCTCGATTGATTTGGGGAAGGTCAAGGTCAAGGTCAAGGTCAAGGGCACTGACTCGTGGGGTGGGTTTGAGTTGGTGGGCGCTGCCTCGGTTGCCGGTCCTGCGGTATAAGACGGCTTCACTGATCGAGGAGTGAGGATGCGCCTCCGCCTGTTCGCCCTGACGCCCCTGGCGCTGGTGGCCCTGACCGCCTGCATCGAGGACTCGACCCCGTCGAACGAGCAAGAGGCCGACGCGGCGCCCGGCTCGGTCGACGCGCTGGTGGACGCCACGCTGCCGGACGCCGCGCCCGACGCCGCGCCGCCGCCGGGACCGACCATCGACGCCGGCGTCGATCCCGACGCCGCGCCGGCCACGCCCTGTGAGGGGGACGAGGACTGCCCGGCGGGCGCCACGTGCCTCGACGAGGGCGTCTGTAGCCAGCCCGAGTGCAGCGGCGACGCCGACTGCGGCGGCGGCATGCTGCAGGCCTGCTTCGAGGGCGCCTGCGTCGATCGCTGCCTCGGCCCCAACACCTGCTTCCGCGGCGGCGTGTGCGAGAACAACATCTGCGTGCCCCCCGAGTGCGAGGCCGACGCCGACTGCGGCGACGGCCTGCTCTGCCGTGGCGGCAGCTGCGTCGAGGCCATGCCGTGCGCCGACGACGCCGCCTGCGACGAGGACTTCCGCTGCCTCGAGGGCAACTGCGAGCCCCTGCCCCCCTGCGCCGGCGACCGCAACTGCGCGGCGGGTGAGATCTGCCAGGAGGGGCTCTGCCGGGCGCGGCCGGCCTGCGAGGCGCGCCCCGACTGCGAGGCGGCCGAGGACTGCGTGGGCGGGGTGTGCGTGCCCTTCGTCTGCCGCGGCGACGCCGACTGCGACCCGGGCTTCCAGTGCGACGGCGGGGCCTGCGCCGAGCCAGCGATGCCCGAGGTCGCCGAGGTGGTCGTCCTGACCCGCCCCCGCACGGTGGTCGTGGGCCAGCAGGTGGTCTACCGCGCCGTGGCGCTCGATCTGCGCGGCGACATCGTCGCCACGCGCGGCTTCGTGTGGGCGGTCGATCCCGAGACGTCCGGAGGCTTCGAGGGGGCCACGCTCACCGCCGGGCCCCAGCTCGGCGAGGCCACCGTGCGCGCCGGCTTCGAGGTCGACGGCGAGGTGATCTGGAGCGAGCCGGTCGGCCTGCGCGTCGTCGACTCGGCGCCGCCCGAGCAGGGCGTCCGCGTGCGGGTGACCGACGCGGCCACCGGCGCGCCGATCGAGGGCGCGACCGTGCGCGCCGACGCGGCCGAGGCCGCCACGGACGCCGAGGGCGTCGCCACCTTCGACGCGGCCGCCGACGTGCTCAGCGTCTTCGCGGCCGATCACGACTACGTCACCCTGGTGGGCGTCGCCGGCGACGACCTGCACGTCGCGCTGCCCCCGCGCAGCGACGACGCCCTGGTGGCCGGGTTCACCGGCGCGGTCGACTTCGCGCGGGTCACCACCGAGGGCGGCGTCGACCTGGGCCTCGCCGGCGCGTCGATCAGCGGCGGGCTCACCCACGTCACCTTCGGGCTGCTGCTGGGCCAGCTGTTCAACGTGCCGGTGAACGCGGGTCCGGTCAGCTTCGACCTGCCCCTGCCCGGCGGCCTGGTGCTGTCGGCCGAGCTGCCGATCATCGGCCGCGTGGATCTGAAGGACGACTACCGCGCGCTCTCGGGCGCGGGCTTCCGCCTCGCCTGGAGCTTCGCCGGCCGCATCGACGTCAACGCCCTCCTCGGCCTCGTCGGCGGGGGCGGCGGCGGCTTCGACGCCGGCCAGGTGCTGACCACGCTGCTGCCCTTCTTCGACCGCTTCCAGCACGGCCTGCGCGTCGCCGACGACCTCGTGGCCCTGCCCACCCGCGTCGACGACACGGACGTCGACAACGACGGCGACACCGCCGAGCGCGTGCCCGACTACGAGCGCTTCCCGGTGCTGAACGTGGCGCCCGCCCAGGATCAGCGCCTGCGCGTCGCGGTCGACGTGCCGGCCCTGGCCGACGGGCAGATCGCCCTCGTGTTCGCCGGCGTCGAGGTCGACGAGGTGGGCTTCGTCCCCCTCGGCCTGTCGGCCGCCGACGCCGC
>JAUHXL010000003.1 GCA_030426945.1 bacterium | reverse complement strand
GCCCCGCCCATGCC
Organism: bacterium; assembly: GCA_030426945.1. Lineage (GTDB taxonomy): Bacteria > Myxococcota_A > Bradymonadia > UBA7976 > UBA1532 > JACKDN01. The sequence goes on along the minus strand of JAUHXL010000003.1, from coordinate 49,054 downwards.
GGGCGCGCCGCCGACGCCGGGCGCCCCACCCATGCCCGGCGATCCGCCGGCGCCGACCGCCGCGTCGGCGCCGCCGCCCGCGCCCCCCGCGCCGTCGTCGCCGCTGCCGCCGTCGTCGCAGCCCCACGCCGCCAGCACCACCAGCGCCACCGCCACCCTCAACGTCCTGCCGCGCATCTGACCTCCTGACCTCGGGCCGAGCACGGTAGCCACCCCCCACCCCCCCGGATCAACCCAAAACCGCCGGCGCGGGCGGGGCGGGCCTTACTCGTCGGCGCGCTCGCAGCGCCCCGGCGTGCCGGCCGGCGCCTCCGGCGGGGGTGGCAGGCAGACGCCGGTGAGGGTGACGCCCCCGCAGGTGCCGGGGTAGCACGACGGCGTGTCTCCGTCGGGCGCGCACTCGAAGGGATCGGCCTTGCGCACGCAGACGCCCTCGACGCAGGCGTGATCGCAGGCGCAATCGCTTGCGTACGCGCAGCCGGGCACCGACGGCGCGGTTAGCCGGGCGCCGGGGACACCCGCGGCCGCGTCGAGCGCCTCGCAGCGTGAGGCGGGGACCTCGCCGCGCTCCCACGGGTCCCGGGAGGGCTCGACCGCGACACCCGCCGCGGCCGCCGCGCACACCGACGGGTACGCCTGCCCGTCGCAGGCGCAGAGCCCGGCCTCGGCCAGCGGCGTCTCGACCGCGCAGTCGGGCAGCGCGACGCACCGCCCGAAGCCGCCGCGCGCCAGGTAGTCGCAGCCGTTCGTCCCCGCGTGGGGCAGCGCCTCGCAGACGGTCCCCTCGGGACACCGGCGCGCCTCGGGCCCGCCGCACACGGCGTCGATCGACCAGCACTCGGCGGCCTCCCAATTTCGCGCCCCTACGCTGACCGGGTCGCTGAAGCGGGGGTCGTATTCCGCGTATCGCGGCACGCAGACGCTGTCGCCGCCGCACGCGCGCTCGAAGAACTCGTGGCTGGCGCCCGAGCACGGCATCCGGCAGGGGTTGTCGTAGCCGGCGTCGCAGTCCGTGAGGAAGCACTCGAGGACCGTGGGGTCGTGGCCGAGTTCGCACACCGAGACGAAGGGGCAGAAGTTGTCGATGTAGCATGTGTCGTCGTACGGCGGCTCATTGGGAACGCCGCCCGACCCGCCCCCGGCCGCGAGGCCGCCCTCGCCGAGCCCGCCAGCCCCCGCCCCGCCGGCCCCGAGGCCTCCCGGCCCGACGCCGCCGACGCCGCCGGCCCCCATCGCGCCCCCGCCGTCCGGCCCGCCGCCGGCGCCCATCGCCCCGTCGACGGCCGCGTCGTCGCCCGCCTGCTCCCGACATCCCCCGCACGCGAGCGCCGAGACCACCAGCGCCGCCGCGCCGATCACCGAGCCACCCCTCATCGCCTCACCTCCTGCCCGTCTTCCTCACCGTTCGGCAGCGCCTGACGCCCCGCGCGACCGGTTCTTACGCGCGCCCGGCGACGGCCCAGGGGCGGGGGCGCCCGAGGTGGAGGGCCCCGAAGCGTTCCGGGCCGTGGCACCCGATGATCGGCGCGACTATACTCCGCGCGCCCGTCACCCCAGGAGGCCCCTTCCGATGGCCGAAGCCGACATCCCCGTCGTCGATCTCACCGCCCTCGAGTCCGCCGACGCCGCCGCCGATCGCAGCCTGGTCGATGCCCTGGGCACCTACGGGCTGGTGCACGTGCGCGGCCTCGACCTCGACCGCGCGGCGCTCTTGGCCCTCTACGCCGACTTCATCGCGCTGACCGAGCGCCCGCTCGAGCAGAAGGCGCCGCTGGGCCGCGCCGACCTGTGGTACCAGCGCGGCTGGACGCCGCCCGACACCGAGAAGGCGGTGCTGGCCGGCGGGCAGCCCGACTTCAAGGAGTGCTACTTCGCCGCGCCCCACGACGTCGACGCCGACTGCCGGGTGGAGTACCCGCAGATCTACGCCGACAACGTCTGGCCCGAGGGCCTGCCCGACTTCCAGGCCCGCTACCTGGCGATGGGGCGCCTGCTGCACGCGACCGGGCTGACGGTGCTGGCGGCCATCGCCCGCGCGCTGGGCCTGGCGGCGGGCACCTTCGCCGAGCGGGTCGACGGCGGCGCCCACGTCACCCGCCTGCTGCGCTACCTGGCGGTGAAGCCGCAGCAGGTCGAGCGCGGCGTCCTGTGGGGTGAGGAGCACACCGACTTCAACCTGCTGACCCTGCTGCCCGGCGGGCAGTTCTACGATCCCGAGGGCCAGCCGGCGCCGCGCCCGGACGAGCACGGCGGCCTGTACCTGCGCTCGCGCCCCACGCCCGACGCCCCCGCCGGCCGCCGCGTGCGCGGCCTCGCGCCCCCCGGCTGCCTGGTGGTGCAGGTGGGGCAGCAGCTCGAGATCCTCACCGGCGGCGCGCTGGTGGCGACGCCCCACGAGATCGCGCCGCCGAAGACGCCCGGCTACACGCGCTGCTCGTTGGCGCACTTCGTCCACCTGCACGCGCACCAGGTGGTCACGCCGTTGGGGCCCTTCCGCACCGCCGAGACGGTCGCCGCCTACCGCCCGCCCGTGCTGGCCGGCACCTACGGCACCAAGACCCTGGTCGACATCGGCCTCGCCCCCCGCGACGCCCTCGATCGCCTGGGCTACCGCCACTACGAGCGCCTGGCCGACCAGCGCCGCGCCGAGGGCCGCCCCGGCGGCCGCTGACATCGCGCGGTCAATCGGGTAAGTCAGAGGGCCATGCAGCCCCACGTCCCCCCGCTGAAGCCCCAGCTGCCGCCCGCCTGGCTGGACGTCGTCGGCGACGAGTTCCAGAAGCCGTACATGTTCCAGCTCAAGGAGTTCCTGCTGGGCGAGAAGGCGCGCAACGCGGTCTTCCCGCCGGGCAAGGACATGTTCAACGCCTTCTGGTACACGCCCTTCGATCAGGTGCGCGTGGTGCTGCTGGGGCAGGATCCCTACCACGGGCCGGGGCAGGCGCACGGCCTGTGCTTCAGCGTGCGGCGGGGGGTGCCGCCGCCGCCCTCGCTGCAGAACATGTTCAAGGAGCTGCACGACGACCTCGGGGTGCCCGTCCCGCGCCACGGCGAGCTGACGCATTGGGCGCGGCAGGGCGTGCTGCTGCTGAACACGGTGCTCAGCGTGCGCGCGCGGCAGGCCAACTCGCACCGCGGCCAGGGCTGGGAGACCTTCACGGATCGAGTGATTCAGGTGCTGGCGCAGCAGCGCGACGGGCTGGTGTTCGTGCTGTGGGGATCGGCGGCCGGGCGCAAGGCCCAGATGATCGACGGGCGAAGGCACCTGATCCTGCGCGCGCCCCACCCTTCGCCCCTGTCGGCGCATCGCGGCTTCATGGGGTGCCGCCACTTCTCGAAGATCCAGGCGTGGCTGGCCGAGCGGAACCCGCCGCCCATCGACTGGGCGCTGCCGGACTGACACACTGCGCCGGACGAGCGCCCGAGGGCGCGGGAGGACGCATGGGGCTCGGGCCGACCGAGGCAGCCGAGATCGAGGCGCGCGCCGATCTGCCCACGGCGCCGGACGGCCTGCCGGCGCTCTCGAAGGGCGCGCCGGGCGGCGCCCGCGATCCCGGCCCCCTGCGCGCCCTGCTGGCGAAGCATCACCGCAAGCTGTGGTGGCTGCACTCGTTCTACGCCCTGGGTCTGGGCGTCTTCGTCGTCATCTTCGCCCAGCGCGGCTATCAGTACGCGCGCTGGCTGACGCTGTCGCTGGTGGCCATCTGGCTGATCCTGCTGACCACCTTCCGCATCGTCGGCTCGGGCCGGGCGCAGAAGCTGGACGATCCCAAGCTGAAGCTGCGCTTCCTGGTGATGACCTATCTGCTGAAGAACCTGTATCAGACGATGCTGTTCTTTCTTCTGCCCTTCTACTGGCGCACCGCGACCCTCGACGCCGGCAACCGCTGGTTCGTGGTCGGTCTGGCGCTGTGTACGGTGCTGGCGACGCTGGATCTGGTGTTCGACCGCGTGTTGATGCGCTGGCGCCTTGTCGCCAGCGTCTACTACGTGATGGCGTTGTTCTCGTGCTTGAACCTGGCCATCCCCGCCCTGTGGCCGATGCCGGCCTCGTGGAGCCTGCTGCTGGCGGCCTTCGTGTCCACGGTGGCCTTCTGGACCCTGCACGTGCCCGTCCGCACCCTGCGCCAGCCCAAGACGCTGGCCGTGTTCGCGCTGACCGCGGGCTTGTCGGTGCTCGGCGCCTGGGGCTGTCGCCGGGTGGTGCCGCCGGTGCCCCTGAACCTGATGCACGCCGCCGTGGGGCCCTCGCTGCAGCCGGACGGCCGGCTGACCTACGAGGTGACCGCGCTGCACAGCTCGGTGATGCGCGACACGCTCGCCGTCACCGACGTCTTCACGCCGGCCGGCGCGGGCGAGGCCTTCGTGCACGTCTGGCGCCTCGACGGGCGCGAGATGCTGCGGCTGAACCCCGAGGTCGACCAGGTGACCCCGCAGCGCCTCCGGCTGCGTTCGTCCCTGCGCAAGTCGCAGCTGCCCCGCGACAAGGCCGGCGTCTGGACCATCGACGTCGAGACCGACGGCGGCCAGCTGGTGGGGCGCTTCGGGTTCGCCGTCCGCGACTGACGGGGTCAGCGGGAGGAGTGCGCCGCCGACGCGGAACGACCCCGGCGCCGTTTCGGCGAGGTCGACCACGACGACTCCCACGGCTCGAGCGTCGGGGCGGGCTCGGACCTTGATCAGGGCGCCGCGGCCCACCCGTAGGCCACGCAGCCGTCCACCGCATAGGCGACGCCCACCACGCCCTCGAGGCTGCGCGCGCCCACCGGCCGCAGGGTGGGGGTCGGCCCGGCGCGGGCGGCCAGGCGGGCGAAGCGCCAGGCGCTGCGGGCGCCGGGCGTGGCGCTGCGCGTGCTGCCCAGCCAGAGCCCGGCGTCGGGCTCACCCAGCCCGTAGAGCAGCGCGGGGGTGTCGTCGAAGCCCCCGAGCGCCGGCGCCTCGACCACGCGCCGCGCGTCGGCGACGTGGCGCTGCCAGTCATCGGCGTGGGCGGGCAAGGGGCCGCGGGCGTGGGCGTAGATCAGGGCGTCGGCGGCCACCGCCACGGCGGGCGCGCCCTCGAAGGCGCCCAGGGCCAACCCCGCGACCGGCTTGTCCACCGTCAGCTCGACGCCGACGTCGTGCGCCACCCAGTCGGCGCTCGAGGCGGGCGCCGGCACGGTGGCGCGCGCCAGGGCGACGATGGGCGGCGCGCCCTCGGCGGCGGCGGGCGCGACGAAGGCCAGGTGCGGGCGCTCGCCGATCACGGTGAGCACCGCGTGGGCGCCCGCGCCGTCGCGATCCTCGACGACGTGCAGCAGCCAGTCCTCGGGCGCGGCCGGGGTGGGCGTGATCGCGCGGGCGTAGCGCAGCACCCGCTCGCCGCGGTCATACAGCGCGAGCGCCGGCGCGCCGCCGACCACCACCAGCCCGGCCAGGTGCAGATCGCCGCGCGGCGGCAGGCGGTGCACCACCCAGTCGTCCGGGCCGGGATCGGCGGTGGCCGCCTGGGCGAAGACGGCGGCCTCGCCGTCGTCGTCCCGCCACGCGACGGCCCAGCCCTCGCCCAGGGCGGTCGCGACGACCTGGCTCACCCGGCCGCCCTCGGCCACCACGCCCACCCGCCAGTCGGCCGAGTCCACCGCCAGCCGCGTGTCCGCGCGGGCCCACCCCACCCCGCCGCGCGCGCGGTCACCGAAGAAGACCACCGGCAGCCCGTCGCGGGTCGCCAACGCCCCCGCGCCCGCCCGCACCGGCAGGTGGTGCAGGAACCAGTTGCCCGCGGGCTCGGCGTCGTAGGCGAAGCGCACCGCGCCGCCGGCCACGTCGCCGTACACCACCAACCCGGTGTGCCGCCCGATCCCCTGATCGTCCTCGACGCCGCAGGGCGCCGGCGCGAACGCCAGCGCGGCGCCGGGCTGCCCCTCCGTCTCGATGACGCGGGCCGACCACGCGCCGTCGGCCTGAAGCTGGGCCTGCTTGACCTGCCCGCGCCGCGCGTCCAGCCAGGTCACCCGCGGCCGCCCGAAGCGCACCGTGATCTGCGCCCCCTGCCCCGCGTCGCCCGAGCCGTCGACCACCTCGGTCTGCCAGACCGGCGGCCCGCCGTCCTCACCGGCCACCCGGCGCGCGACCTTCAGCGCGCGCGCCTCGTCGTCCCGGTACGCCAGCGCCCGGCCATCCTCGCTGAGCGCCGCGAACGCGCCGACGTCGCCCGCGTCGTCCACGACCTCGATGGCCCAGGGCGCGCCGAGCGAGCCGGTCACCGGCCCCGCCGCCCGCTTCAGCGCGCCCGCGCCCGCCTCGCGGTAGGCGATCACCGGCCGCAGCGCCGGCCGCCCGTCGACCCCGATCACCTCGAAGATCGCCGACGCGTACTGCCCCGCGTCGCCGGCGTCGTCGACCACCTGCACCTGCCAGTCGGCGGCCTCGCTGGGCTCGCGCCGGGTCGCCTCGGCCCACTTCAGCGCGCCCGCGTCGGCGTCGTAGTAGGCCACGCCGAGGGCGCCGCCGCGATCGTCGGCCAGCGCGTCGGTGACGGCCAGATGGGCGAACAGGCCGACGTTGCCCGCCGCGTCGATCACGTGGACGCGCCAGTCCTCGGGGCCCCGCGGGAAGTCGACCGTGGCGCGGGCGAACAGCAGGTCGCCGCGATCGGCGTCGTGGTAGGCGATGGCCGGGCGGCCGTCGAGGTCGATCAGGCTGGGATCGCGGCCCACGCCGCCGCGGGCGTCGACCGCGTGTACCACCCACTCGCCGGCGTGGCGGGGCCCGTCGCGGCGGGCCCAGGCGTAGCGCAGCACGTCGGCGTCGGCGTCGTAGAAGGCCACCGCCGGGCGGCCGGCGACGTAGGTCGCGGCCAGCGAGGCGCCGCCCGGGCCGATCGCGAACGGGTCGCCCGGCTCGACCGGGCCCAGATCCGCGCGAGGGGGCGCGGCGTCGGGCGCGGCGTCGGGCGCGGCGTCGAGCGCGGCGTCGACCGGCGCGACGTCCGCCGCGGCGTCCACCAGACCCACCTCGAGCGCCTCGGCGTCGGGCGCCCCGCACAGGCCCGCCGCACAGACGAGCCCGGGATCGCAGCCCCACGAGGCGCACGGCTGACCCGCGCGGCCGGCCTGCGCGTTGCCGGCCGGCGCGCCCTCGTCGTCACAGGCGCCCAGGGCGAAGACGGCCCAGGCACCGACCAGCAAGGTGCGTCTCATCGTCCCTCTCCCCGATGGGCGATCCGGCGCAGGATAGCGCAGGCGCCGGCGTGGCGCGCGCGGCGCGCGGGCGGGTAGGATGCGGCGCATGCGGGGACTGTGGATCAGCGTGCTGCTGGCGGTGGCCGCCGCCGGGTGCGACGACGGCTCGTCGGCGCGGCCGGTCGACGCGGACGGGGCCGAAGCGTCGCTGGGGGACGCGCAGATCGACCCACCCGACGCCGCGCAGCCGGCCCCAGACGACGGCGCGCCGCCCGCGGACGCCGCGGCGCCCCCGCCCGACGCCGACCCGGCCAGCGACGCCGCGCCGCGCGCCCCCGCCGACGCGGCGCCGCCCGACGCCGATCCCACCCCCGAGGTGCTGCGCGAGGCCGACTGCGGCGACGGGCGCCTCGAGCCCGGTGAGTTCTGCCCCGAGCCGGGCCGCGAGCTGCGCGGCACCCAGCTGTTCTCGCGGGCCTGGGCGGGCGACCTCGACGGCGACGGCGACGCCGACCTCGCGTACGTCTCGGCCGACGGGCTGCTGACGGTGCAGCGCAACGACGGGCGCGGCGCCTTCGCCCAGGATCCCATCGTCCGCGTGCAGGGCCTGGCCGGCGACGTCGCGGCCGGTGACTTCGACGGCGACGGCGACCGGGACGTGGCGGTGGCGCTGGTCACCGCGGACGCGGTGCAGGTGGTGTGGCAGACGCCCGAGGGCTGGCGCGCCGACGCGCCCGTGGCGCTCGCCGGGCAGCCCTTCTCGGTCGACGCCGGCGACGTGGACGGCGACGGCCTCGACGACCTGATGCTGGCCAACTTCTCGCGCGGGGGCGCGTCGGTGCTGCTGGGCCGGGCCGACGGGGCGCTCGCCGGCCCATACTTCTTCGCCACCGGCGTCGAGCCGCACGGCGCGGTGCTGGCCGACGCCGACGGCGACGGCGCGCTCGACATCGTCACCGCCAACGCGGGCACCCACGACGCGGGCGACGATCACGTCACGATCAACTGGGGCGACGGCGCGGGGGGCTTCTCGCCGCCGGACCCGCTGCGCGTGGGCAACGGGCCCTTCTTCGTGGACGTGGGCGACCTGGACGGCGACGGGCGGCCGGATCTGGTGGCGGGCAATTACGGCACGCCGATCGGCGCGGGCGAGACCTACGCCGGGGGCGACACCATCAGCGTGCTGCGCGGGCTGGGTGATCGGCGGTTCGCGCCGTCGTTCGAGGTGGCGGCGGGCGACGGGCCCAACGAGGTCCGGGTGCTCGACGTGAACGCGGACGGGCGGCCCGACGTGCTGACCGCGGATCGCGGCGACTTCGACTTCGCGCGGCGCACGGCCACCGGCGGCGGGACGCTGACCGTCCTGTTCGGCGACGGTGCGCTGGGCTTCCCGCGGGTGCGACAGCTGCACCTGGGCGCCCCCCTGACCGGGCTGGCCGCCGCCGACTTCGACGGTGACGGCGCCGTCGACCTGGTGGCCGTGGTTCACGAGGGGCGGCGCGTGGTGGTCTTCCGCCAGGCGCCGTGACGGCCCGTGATCAGGGCCGCGGGACGTCGTCGAGGCAGGCGGTGCCGTCCATCACCGGGGCGCAGTACTGGTCGAAGGGACCCCCCCGCGGGCAGTCCGCGTCGGTCCGACAGGGATCGTCGGCGTAGGTGCAGTGCAGGCCCGCGGCGTAGCAGCGCCGGAAGAAGGGCCGGCACTCGCCGCCGGCGCGCGCGTCGCAGTCGGCGTCCGTGCGGCAGGTGGCGCGGGCGCACTCGGCGACCACGTAGCCGAACAGACCCGCGGGCACACACACCTGGTCCATGGCGCACTCGCCGTGACCCGCGCAGGCCGGCGCGACGCAGCCGTTGAAGTCGGGGGGCGCGGCGCCGCCGCAGTAGGCGCCCTGGCGGTCATAGCCCTCGGCCTGACAGACGGCGTCGGACTGATCTGCCGCGCACTCGTCGTTCGTGCAGCAGCCGCCCAGGCCGCCGCCGGGCTCGCAGAAGTTGCGCTGGGGCTCGGGGGGCGGGCCCACGCAGACGCAGGGGGCGCCGGCCTCGGGGAAGGGCGCGCAGGTGCCGCCCTCGCCGCAGTCGGCGTCGGCCTGGCAGGCCGAGCGGGGGTGGTCGCAGCCGGGGCCGGGCTGACCGCCCATGCCGCCCATGCCGGGATCACCGCCCATGCCGCCCGCGCCGCCCGCGCCGCCGCCGGCCCCGCCCGCGCCGGGCTCACCGCCCATGCCGCCCGCGCCGCCGCCGGCCCCGCCCGCGCCGGGCGCACCGCCCATGCCGCCCGCGCCGCCGCCGGCCCCGCCCGCGCCGGGCTCACCGCCCGCGCCGGGCTCACCGCCCATACCGCCCGCGCCGGGCGCGCCGCCCATGCCGCCGGCCCCGCCCGCGCCGGGCGCACCGCCCATGCCGCCCGCGCCGGGATCACCGCCGACGCCGCCCGCCCCGCCGTCCACGGTCACGGCGGCGTCGCCGCTCTGGCCGGCGTCGTCTCCATCGTCGCATCCCGCGAGCGCCAGCAGCGCCACGGCCAGGCCCACCCAAAGACTCCCAGTGCGCATCGGCTCTCCTCCGTCCAGCGCGCATGTTGGCCCCGCCGCGCGGGTCGGCGCAACCGCCCCCCGGCCCGCCCGACGGTCGCCCCTGCTCGGTTCGGACGCCCGGCCGGCTCCGTTGATCCGGGGCCGCGTGCCCCCACACCGCAGGCGATCTATCATCCGACCTGCCCCAGCCCCCACGGAGGACGCCATGAGAGCCATCGGCGCGATCGTCACCCTGCTCCTCGCGCTCGCGGGCGCCGTCGCGCTCGTCGGCGGCGTGGGTCTCGTCGCCACCGCGCACGGCAAGCGCGCCGCCATCGAGGACAACCTGCGGCGCGCGCTGGGCGCGTTCGACGACGCCCAGCAGGGGCTCCTGCAGGCCGAGGGCGGCCTGGCGTCCGGCCTGCAGGCGCTGCCGGTGGTCAACGACACCTTGCTCCAGGCGGCCCAGATCACGCGCCAGACGGTCACGGTGCTCGAGGCCACCGAGAAGGCCGGCCGCTCCCTGGTGCGCGGCCTCGACACCTTCGCCAGCGAGTTTCAGCCGGTGCTGCCCAACGCCAAGCTCAAGGCGGCCGCGCGCGGCGTGCGGGCCGGCGCGAGCGACGCGCGCGAGGCGCTCGACGAGGTGAGCCGGCTGGCGAAGACGGTCGGCCCCCTCGTCGAGCAGCTCGACCGCGCGCGCCAGGTGGTGCGCGGGGTCGAGTCCCAGCTGCGCCCGGGCGCCGAGGTGCTGCCCCGCCTCCGCGACCGCCTGGATCGCACCGCCGACCGCGTGCCGCCCGACGCGCTGGCCGACTGGGTGCTGCTCGCGGTCGACGCCCTGGGCGCCTGCCTGGCGCTGCTCGGGCTCAGCCTGCTGGCCCTCGCGAGCACCCGCGCGCGCCTCGGCGCGCTGGCGGCCCGGCTGCCGCCGGCCTGATGACGACCGTCGCCGATACCCGGCGCCCGACGTGGCCGCCGAACCTGCTCAGCCTGTCGCGCGTGCCCCTGGCCGCGGTGCTGTGGGTGCTGCCGCCGACGGACGCCTGGCTGATCGCCTGCCTTGCCGCCGCCGCGGTGACGGACTGGCTGGACGGCTGGTGGGCGCGGCGGCTGGCGCCGGACATCCCGCACGCGATCGGCGCGTGGCTCGATCCCCTCTGCGACAAGGTGTTCGTGGCGTCGGCGGCCGCCTACGTGCTGGTCCAGGCCGAGGCCGCCGCCTGGGTGGCGCCCGTGCTGCTGGCGCGCGAGGTCGTGCAGTTGCCCCTGATGCTCGCCTACGCCCGCGCGCGGCGCCGCGGCCGACGCTACGACTTCACGGCCGCCTACGCGGGCAAGGCGACGACGGTGCTGCAGTTCGCCGCCATCGCCGCCTGGCGCTTCTGGCCGAGCGGCGCCGCCGAGCTCACCCTCGCGGCGGGCGCCCTGGGCGTCGTCGCCGTCGCGCTGTACGCGCGCCGGGCGTGGCGGCTCAGCCGCGCTCCAGCGTGAAGGCCGGCGGCACCGGGGCCTGACCCAACGTGCGGGTGGTGTCGGACCGATCCACGTCGGCCGCGCCGCCGCCGGTGCCCAGCCAGTCGTCCAGGTGGGGCACGGTGAAGGCGTACCAGTTGCGCTCGTTGCGGTAGTGGTGCAGCCGGTGGTTGCGCACCAGCCGCCGTGCGTAGGCGCCACGCGGGGTGTAGTCGGTGTGGGCGATGAAGTGGGCCCACTCGTAAGCCAGCGCGGCCAGCGAGACGAACACCAACGCGGTCGCCGCGAAGGCGGCGTCCCAGAGCAGGGTGAAGGCGCCGAAGAACGCGACGAAGGCGCCGAAGACCACCTCGCGGGGCAAGAAGACGTCCGGAAAATAGGACGGGTTCTGGTGGTGGCGGCGGTGGGCCTGGGCGAAGTAGGGGTCCACGCGCAGGCCGAGGACGCGGCGCGGTCGCAGGTGCAGAATCCAGCGGTGCGCGGCCCACTCCATCAGGGGCCAGCCGATCAGGACGGCCGGCGCGACCCACAGCTCCCAGGCGCGGGCGGGCCCCAGGAACAGACGCAGCGCCAGCGCCAGCAGGACGAGCGCGGCGATGGGGCCCGGCGTGCGTGCCCGGGCGAACACGCCGACGGCCTCGCGCAGCGTGCCGGTGGGCGGGCGCGCGCGCCGCGTCGCGGCCTCGACGCGAGCGAAGTCGCGGTCATCGGGCAACTCGGTCATCGGGCAGCACCTCCGGCAGGGCGTCGATCACCGCGCCGGCCGCCTCCGGGCGATGGGAGGCGCGGCGATCTGTCACTGCATCACCGTGGCAGGGGACCGCGGCCCGATCAACCAGCCGACCCCGCCCCCCGGTCCTCGACGGCGCGCCGACGTCGGCGGCCCAGCCCACCCAGCGCCAGCAGCGCGAGCACGCCGAGCGGCAGGCCTCCGCGCCCGCCCGGCTGGGCGCGGCAGCCGTCGTCGCCCCCGCCGTCGGCGGGCGGCGTCCCGCCGTCCCCGCCCCCAGCGTTCGCGTCCGCCATGGGCACGGCGCCGCCGTCCGTGCGGGGCCCCACGTCGCCACGGGGCGGCCGCGCGTCATCGCCGGGCGCGCCGACGTCGGCCGGCGGCGTCGCCGCGTCGGGGGGCGGCTCGCCCGCGTCGTCGCCCGCCTCCGCGTCACCCAAGGGCGGCGCGGCGTCCTCGCGCGCGGGCAGGGCATCCGCGAGCACGTCGCCCGCGTCGGCGCCGCCACCCACGTCGTCGTCGGCGCCCCCATCGACCCCCACGCCCGCGTCGGCCACCGGCCCGCCGCCGTCCTCCACCACGCCCAGATCGCGCGCCACCCCCTGATCGGACGGCGGCCCGGCGTCGGGCAGCGGCCCCTGCCCCAAGGGATCCGTGCCGTCGACCAGCACCTCCTCGCCGTCCGTCCGCCCGTCGTCGTCCGAGTCCGCGTCGTTCGGCAGGGTGCCGAAGCGCGCCTCGACCTGATCGGGCAGCCCGTCCCCGTCGCGATCCACCGGTCGCCACACGCAGGTCAGGCCCGATCCGGGATCGGCGCCGAAGGGCGCCGCCTCGTCGAGGGCAGCGACGACGGGCAGCCCGAAGGGATCGAGGGCCACCTCGATGAACCGGAAGACGTGCCGCTGCTGGTTGGCGCCGTGCTGCTCGAAGGCCTCGAACTGCGTGTCCTCGGGCAGGGCGGCGTAGTGCCGCAGCGCGTCGTTGGCGCCAAAGACGGCGCTGCGCCGCACCTCGCGCGTGACCACGTGCAGGGCGCCGTCGCCGCGCGCGGCGCCGATGCTGCCGCCGGCCTCGTCCTGGGCCACCTGGACGGTGACGAAGCCGTCGTCGGGGTTGCCCCGGGTGAGCAGCATGCCGGCGTCGCTGCCCTCGGCGGGCGGCTCGACGCCGTGCAACACCCACACCTCGTCGCCGACGCCCTCGACGATGCGCGGCGACAGGCCCACCCGGCTCTCGCGCATGACGGCGTGGTGGCTCCAGGCGCCGCCGGGGGCGCGCCAGCTGATGCGCAGGGTGCCGGCGGCCTGATCGCGGTGGGCCGCCACCAGCGCGCCCGCGGCGGTCTGCACCAGCGACACCCCGTGCCCGGCGTCGCCGCCATCCACGGGCGTCACGCGCCAGTCGTCAGCGCCCATGCGCGCGCCCAGGAACAGCCCCCCGTCCTGCCGGAACAGGACCGACAGCCGGCCCTCCTCGACGAAGAGCGCGCACGCGTCGCCGGCCCGCACGCCGTCGGCGACCGTCTCGGCCACCCACCCCATCGGCCCCCGCGAGGCCACACGCAGGGCCGTCTCGCGGGCGTCGTACGAGCAGATGTGCAGGCCGCCGGCGGCGTCGATCAACAGATCGGTGTCCTCGACCTCGTCGTTGACCAGCCGGCTGACCCGCTCGAGCACCACCGTGCTCGTCGGCTGGTTGCTGGGCGGCAGCTCGGTGTGGACCAGGTTGCCGCCCCCCACGCGGAACACCCGCGAGAGGTGTACGACGTTGGCCGGGCTGACCGCGAGGCTGAGCCCGTTGCCGGCGTCCCCCTCGGGCAGGCAGAAGCGCTCGAAGGTCTGGGCCTGCGCTGCGGACGCGCCGAGGACGACGCCCAGCGCACAGCCAGCGCGAAGAAGTGCCATCATGCTGTATCCCCCCTCCGCGGCTCATCATGCGGGGGCGGCCCCGCCCGGTGCAACGGTCGCGCTATGATGCCCGCCCACCCGGCAGGAGGACGCCCGTGCCGCGCCACCCCCACGTCTCGCCGACCATCGCCGCGATGGGCGGCTCGGTCTACTCGAGCCTCGCCCATCGCCTGGCCGCGCACCGCGGCCCGACCTACCCGCTGCACATCGGCGACACCTGGCGGGAGCCGCCCGCCGAGTGCCAGATGGAGGCCCTGCGCACCGCCGACCACCCCGGCCTGCATCGCTACGCGCCGGTGCACGGGCTGCCCGCGCTGCTCGACGCCATCGTCGCCCGCGAGCGCGCGACGACGATGCTGCCGGTGGCCCCCGACGAGGTGCTGGTCACCGCCGGCGCGACCGGCGGCCTGGGCGCGGTGGCCGGCGCGCTGCTGGCGCCGGGTGACGAGGTGCTGCTGCTGGCGCCTTACTGGCCGTTGATCGCCGGCATCGTGCGCACGATGGGCGGCACGCCGGTGCCGGTGCCCGTCTTCGACGGCCCGGTGGACGCGCCGACCGTGCGCGCCGCGGTCGAGGGCGCGCTCACCCACCGCACGGTGGCCATCTACGCGAACACGCCCAACAACCCCACGGGCCGCCTGCTGCCCACCGCCTCCCTCGAGGCCCTCGTCGACGTGGCGCGCGCGCACGACCTCTGGCTGTGGACCGACGAGGTCTACGCGCATTATGCGTACGCCGCGCCCCACACCTTCGGGCGACCCCTCGCCCCCGAGCGCACCTTCGCGGCGCACAGCTTCAGCAAGGCCTACGGCATGGCGGGCAACCGCTGCGGCTACGTCGTCGGCCCGGCCGACGTGATGGAGCACCTGCGCAAGGTGTCGACCCACACCTTCTACAGCACGCCGACGGCCGCCCAGGTGGCGGCCGAGCGCGCCCTCGACGGCCCCGGCGACGCCTGGGCGGCGGAGGCCGCGGCCGGCTACGCCGAGGTCGGCGCCGAGGCCGCGCGACGCCTGGGCCTGCCCGCGCCCGAGGGCAGCACCTTCCTCTTCTTCGACGTGGCCGACGCGCTCGACGCCGCCGGCCTCACCGGCCTGCTCGAGGCCTGCGTCGAACGCGGCCTGCTGCTGGCGCCGGGCCCCAGCTTCGGCCCCTTCCCCACCCACGTCCGGCTGTGCTTCACCGCCGCGCCGCCCGAGGTGGTGCTCGAGGGCGTCGACATCCTCGGCGCGGTGCTCAGGGCTCGGCGCTGACGACCAGCCGCTCGCCGTCGGGATCGAAGGGGCGGCCGTCGAAGTCGCCCCACAGCCCGCGCAGCCGCAGGCCGGCGGCCGCCAGCAGCCGAGGGACGTCGGCCGCGATCAGGTAGTGGTGGCGCAGGGTGTACTCGACCACGGCGCCGTCGTCGGCGACGTGCCGGTAGCTCACGTCGATGCGGCGGTCGGCGGGCCAGTTGTGGTCGCGCTCGTGGATCAGCCAGCGGCGCCCGCCGGCCTCGACCTCGGCGACGGCCTCCCAGCGCGGATCGAAGGCGCCGACCTCGAGCAGCGGCTCCCCTGGGTAGGCGTCGAACACGAGGCGGCCGCCGGGCGCCAGGTGGCGGCGCACGGCGCGCAGGCAGGCCACCATCGCGTCGTCGTCGGGCAGACAGTAGAAGCCGGTGAAGGGCACGATCACCCGGTCGAAGCGCGCGTCGAGCGCGAAGTCCGCCATGTCGCCCAGGTGGACCGCGGCGTCGTCCGCGAGGCGCGCGCGCGCCGCCTCGACCATGCCGGGGTGCAGATCGAGGCCCACCAGGGTGCGGCCGGGGGCGCGCAGGGCGGCCAGGACGCGCCCGTCCCCGCAGCCCAGCTCGAGCACCGAGCCGGCGCCGTCGCACACCCGACGATAGAAGGCCACGTCGCCAGGCGAGCCCCGGTGCAGCAGGGTGTAGAGCGTCGGATCGAAGCTCACGCGGATCCACCCGCCTCGGCCCGCCGCCGCTGCGCGGCGAAGCGGCCGTGGATGCGCACCGCGTGCGCGGCGTCTCGGCGGGCCGCCGCCAGGAGCGCCCGCATCGCCGCCCCGCGCACCGCGGCCACCGGATCGTCCAGGCGGGTCACCAGCGCATCCAGCCACGCGTCCAGCGCGGCGCCGGCCTCGGCGACGCGCGCCAGCGCGCCCACCAGCTGCGCCCGCACCTCGGCGTCGGGATCACCCAGGGCGTGCAGCGCGACGCCGTGGGCGGCCGGCGCCAGCCCCAGGCTGACCAGGGCGGCCGCGAAGGCGCCGGCCAGCGCGCGCCGCAGCGTCACCTCGTCCTCGCTCAGCCGCGACTCGACCAGCCGCGCCACCAGCGCCGGGTGCCGCGCCGCGCCGCCCGCGAGCGCCTCGACGGCCGAGCGACGCACGGCCGGATCGACGTCGGCCAGGGCGCGCTCGAGCAACGGGGCCAGCGGCGCCGGATCCTCGATCTCGCCCAACAAGCGTCCCAGCCGCGCCGCGGCCGTCCGCCGCGCCGAGCGATCGTCCGCCTCGAGCCGCGCGCGCAGCGCGCCCAGATCGGGGGCCTCGTTCATGCCGCGCCCTCCCCGGTGAGATCGTCGGGCGCGCGCTGCGCGGCGCCCGACGGGTCGTGCTCGAACCACCAATAGCCCGTCGCCCAGCTGGCCACGTCGGCCTCCGCGCGCCGCACCTGATCGGTGAGGGCCGCGCGCAGGGCCAGCGCCGGGACGCGCCCGTCGAGGCGCCGCCCGAGGGGCGCCGCGGCGGCGTCGTGGGCGGCCGCCTCGATCAGCGCGCGCGGCGCCAGGCCCCGCTCCACCAGTACATCCCCCAGGCGCGGCGTGGTGCTCGCGGTCGCGCCGCCGACGACGCCGCGCGTCCACCAGAGCTCGGCCAGGCCGCCCGGCGCCACGATGCGCAGCACGCCGCTGGCCCCGCTGAGCAGACCGCGCAAGGGCTGCAGCCCGGCGCGCCCCAGGCGGCCGCGGGCGACGACGGCGGTGCCCGACGGCGCCTCGCTGGTCTCGGGCAGCGGCGGCAGCTGCGCCACCGGCAGCTGCAGCTGGCGCCAGCCGGCGGGCAGGCCCTCGAGGGGCCGCGGGTGAAAGGCGAAGCGACCGCGCGCCCCGGTCAGCAGCGTGAGGGTCTGGGCGATCTGCGTCGCGAGGGCCCGCTGCACCATGCGCGCCGGCGGCGTCCCGCGCTCGATCAGAAGGGCCAGCAGCGCCTCGTCGTCGTCGGCCGGGGCGCCCGCGGGCAGCGGCGCGCCGGCCGCCCGCAGCACCTCGGCCAGCCGCGGCCCGCCGCGCGCGATCGCGCCCACCACCTTGCCCTCGGCCACCCGCAGCACGCCCCCGGCGTCGGGCAGCCGGAGCGCCCCGGTGGCCTGGGTGGCCTCGATCCACAGCAGCAGCCGAGCCAGGGAGATGCCCGCGAGGACGCCCTGCAGGACCGGCGGGGCGCGGCGCGGCGCCTCGTCGGCGCGGTTGGCGGTCACCAGCGGCCCGGTGGGCTCCCGCCGGCGGTCGGAGCGGCGCACGTTGGCCGGCGCCTCGACGCCCCCGAGGCGCCCGACCAGGGCGCGCATGCGCGCGGCGACCCCGGCCTCGGTCACCCCGAAGCGCTGCGCCTCGGCGAGGTGGCCCGCGGCCTCGGCCAGGCGGCCCTGGGCGGCCCGCACCTCGGCCAACGCGACGTGAGCGTCGCCCCGCTGGGGGAAGCGCGCGACGACCTCCTCCGCCAGGCGCTCGGCGCCGGCCGGGTCGCGGGTGTGCAGGCGGAGGTGGCTCAACGACACCAGCGCCTCGGCGTCGGACGGATCGCCGTCGAGCACGGCGGTCCAGACGCGCAGGGCCTGCGGGCGCTCGCCCAGCGCCAGCAGCAGGCGCCCCAGGCGGCGCCCCAGCGAGCCCTGCGTCGCGCACTCGGCGGCGCGGCGGGCCGCGGGCCGCGCCTCGTCGGCGCGCCCGTCAGCGTGGAGGGCCTGGGCCAGGGCGTACCACGCCTCGGCGTCGTCCGGACGCTGGCGGGCCTTCCACCGAAGCTGTGAGATGTTCAAGATCCTGGCTCCCTGGACGGTGCCCGCGCGTCGGAGCGCCCCATGATAACGATACGTTCGAGAGGAATACGAGCCTGATGACTCACGGGGGAGACCAACGATGATGCAGCTGGACGCCGACCGGTGCCGCCTGGTGGGCATGGTGCACCTGCGCCCCCTGCCCGGCAGCCCAGCCTGGGCCGGGGACATGAGCGCGGTGCTCGAGGGCGCGCGGCGCGACGCGGACGCCTTGGCCGAGGGCGGCTGCGACGCGCTGCTGGTCGAGAACATGGGCGATGTGCCCTACCTGAAGGGCGCCGTGCCGCCCGAGACCGTGGCCGCGATGACCTTGGCCACCGCCCAGGTGACCGCGCTGGGCCTGCCGACCGGGGTGCAGGTGCTCGCGGGCGCCAACCGGGAGGCCCTCGGCGTGGCGCTCGCCGCCGGCGCGTGCTTCGTCCGGGTGGAGGGCTTCGCCTACGCGCACGTGGCCGACGAGGGGTGGATCGACGCCTGCGCCGGGCCGCTCCTGCGCGCCCGGCGCGCGCTCGGCGCCGACGTCGCGATCTGGGCCGACGTGCAGAAGAAGCACGCCGCCCACGCGGTGACCGCGGATCTCGATCTGGCCGCGCTGGCCCACGGCGCCGCCTTCTGCGGAGCCGACGCGCTGGTGATCACCGGCGCCTCCACCGGCCGACCGACGGCCGTGGAGCACGTGCGCGCCGCCCGCGCGGCGGGCCTGCCGGTGGCGGTGGGCAGCGGCGTGACGCCCGCCGACGCGCCGGCCCTGGCCGCCGAGGCGGCGGCGCTGATCGTGGGCAGCTGGCTCAAGGTGGACGGCGACTGGCGCAACCCGGTCGACGTCGACCGCGTCAAGCGCCTGCGGGCCGCGCTGTGAGATCACGCGGCGTCCCGGCGGAAGACGACGACGTGGTTGTTGGCCGGGCGATCGACCAGGCGGTCGAAGGCGAACCCGGTCGCCTCGGCGAGGGCCTTCACGTCGTCGAGGTCGCGCACGCCCCAGCGCGCGTCGCGCGCGCGCAGGGAGGCGTCGAAGGCAGCGTTGCTGTCGGCGAGGAAGCGCCCGCCGAAGCGGAAGGGGCCATAGAGCACGAGGGGCGCGCCCGCCGGCAAGCGCGCGGCGGCGCCGGCGAACAGACCCTGCGCGGTCTCCCAGGGCGAGATGTGGATCACGTTGGCGCAGTAGACGGCGTCGACCGCGTCCACCGGCCAGTCCGCCCCCGCCGCGTCCAGCGCCAGGGCCGCCCGGACGTTGTCGGCGCCCGCCTCGGCGGCCCAGGCGGCGACGCTGCCGGCCATCGGCTCGCGATCCGTCGGCTGCCAGTCCAGGTGCGGAAGGGCGGCGGCGAAGTAGGCGGCGTGCTGACCCGTACCGCAGCCGATCTCGAGCACGAGGCCGCGGGACGGCAGGACGGCCTGCAGCACCTCGAGGATGGGCGCGCGGTTGCGCTCGGCGGCGGGGGCGAACTGCTTCACGGGTGGACTCCTGATCCGAGGCGGGGGCAGATGGGACGCCGAACACGCCGCGGGCGTCGCAGCGACGGGCGCGGCGCGGTGCGCCGATGACCGTCGACGTGCTGGTCACCGGCTTCGGCCCCTTCCCCGGGGTCGACGAGAACCCCACCGCGTGGCTCGCGCGGGGGCTGGACGGGGCGACCCTGGCGGGGCGCCGCGTGGCGGGCCGGGCGCTGCCCACCGCCTGGGCCGAGGCGTGGCCGACGCTGCGCGCCGCCGTCGCCGCGGTCGAGCCCCGAGCGCTGATCATGCTCGGCGTGGCGACCGGGCGCGCGCGGATCGAGGTCGAGCGCGTCGCCCGCAACCGCTGCGCCGCGCGCGTCGACCACGCGGGCTGCGGCCCGGACGGCGACGCGGTCGTGCTGGGCGGCCCCGCCACGCTGCCCACGCGCCTGCCCTGGCGTGATCTGGTCGGCGCCGACGTGGGCGTCAGCGACGACGCCGGCGACTACCTGTGCAACCTGGTGTTCTATCGGGCGCTGCACGACCTGGCCCTGCCGTTGGTCGGCTTCGTCCACGTGCCCCCCGCCCCGGACGAGGCGGCGGTGTGGCGGCTGGTGGAGCGGGTGGCGGCCGCGCTGCACGACCACCCGGGCAGGCCGGATCAGCCCGCCTGACGCGCCTGATCGCGCTGCTCGGCGCCGCCCTTGAAGGCGGTGCTGAAGTACTGCACGGCGACGATGGCCACCGTCGCGAAGCTGGCCACCAAGATGACCTTCAGCGGCCCGACCCCCAAGAAGCTGACGACCATCAGCAGCAGGGCGTAGAAGTCCCGGCGGGCGACGAACTCGAACCGGGCGCAGAAGCGCTGGAAGAGGCTGGCCTGGGCGTCGGCCTCGAGGTAGCTCCACTCGATCGCCAGGTGGGTGCCCTTCCCGCTCTGCAGCAGCTTGCGGTACAGCGCGAGGCAGACGACCCAGCCGAGCACGAAGGTGGCGATGCCGATGTGCAGCCAGATGCCGGCGCCGGTGATGTTGGCGATCGCGAAGCCCAGCGACAGCTGGTAGCTGAGGTTGATCACGTCGTCCGAGATGGTGTCGAACCACTCGCCCCAGTCGCTGTGCTTGAACTTCAGCCGGGCGATCTCGCCGTCGCAGCCGTCGATCATCGACGAGACCTGGTACAGCACGCCGCCCAACGCGAACAGCCACAAGGACTGCGCGGTGGCCATCGCCGTGACCACCGCCGAGGCGAGGCCGATCACCAAGCCCACCGCGGTCATGTGGTTCGGCACGATGTTCGTGTTCATCACCAGGCGGGTGATGGTCTTGCTGAACCGGCGGTTGATGTGCCGGCTGACGGGGCCGTCGATCTTCTTGGTCAGCGACGCGAACAGCAGCTTCTCGGCGTGCTTGCGGGTGGGCAGATCGTCGACGTCCTGCCACCACGCCTCGCCCACGTCGGCGACCCGGGCGCGATCCTTCGTGGCCAGCAGCTTCACGCCCTCGCTCAGCGAGGCGTCGCCGGTCTCGTCGAGCACCACCTGCAGCGCCTCGAACAGGGCCGGCGCGCAGCGGAAGACGCCGGTGTCGATGGCGTCGTAGTCGAGGATCTCCTTGCCGATGTCGACGATGCGATCGCGGGCGCCCACCTTCACCTTGGTGGCGTCGTCCATGTCGAAGATGGTCGACAGCTTGCGATCGACCGCCAGCACCAGCCCGTCGCGGGCCGGCGTGCCCTGCAGGGTGTGCAGGATGGCGGGATCGAAGACGTGATCGCTCATCAACAGGAAGAACTCACCGTGCACGAAGGGCTGGGCCTTCAGCACGCTGACGCCGTTCTTCAGCTGGTAGTCCGCGTTGTCGACGAACTGCACCTCGAGCCCGGCGAGCTCGGGATCGTCGGCCACCGCGGCGCGCACGCGATCGCCGTCGCAGCCGACCACCACCACGAAGCGGGTGACGCCGGCCTTGCGGGCCGTCAGCAGGGTGCGCTTGATGAGGGGCAGCCCGCCCACCTGCACCAGGGGCTTGGGCAGGGGCTGCGATTCGCCGCGGATGCGCGTGCCCATCCCCGCGGCCAGGATGACCGCCTGTTCGACCCGTCCGTTCATGGCCTCACCGTCCTTTCGAGGCGCCCGACCACCGCCTGGAGTACGCGTACTCCCAGCCGCCGGCGCCGGTGGAGCACGAGCACTCCGGGCGGCGGGGCGGGGGCGGTTTCGGGCGCGCGATTCTGCATCGGGGGGTCGCCCTGAGCAAGGCCTGTGCCGCCGGCGGGAAGGACCACGCGAAAGCAACGTACACAAATCATTCGCCTTGAAAGCATTTCCACCTTCGGCTACGGTGTCGGACGTGCAACACGCGGCCGAGCCGGCGTCCAGCGGCGCCCCTCGAGCCGACATCCGCGGGGACTCAGCCAACCCGCGGATCCCGCAGGATGGCTGGAGGCATGTTCACATGTGATTCCTGTCACCGGGTGACCCAACCCGGCACGCCCGCGCATCGCGTCGTCGTCGAAGCGCGACCCACCCAGTACCCGCACCGCTCGAAGAGCCAGTCGCCCGGACGGCGCAAGGACCGCTTCAACCGCAAGCGTTGGCGCGACGATCCTGGCGGCAGCGGCTACGAGATCCAGACCGAGGCGACCATGTGCCCCGCCTGCGCCCGCGACGTCGGCGCGACGCTCGACCCATGGGGCGCGCTCACCCCGCCCGAGCGAACGCCCGCCGAGGCGCCCCCGGAGGTCGGCCGCGCCTGACGCGCCGCCGACGCAAGCCTCACCGCGGCCTCGACGCGAGCCGCGACGACACCTGCCGCACCTCGTCCCACGACCACCGGTCGCGCGGACGCACCCACACCACGCCCAACAGCCGCGTCGTGCGCGCGCCGCTCACGGCGCGCACCGGCTTCAGCGCGCCGTTGCCCTGCCGCGCCAGCATCCGACCCTCGGCCAGACCGACGGCGCCGCAGCCCCGCGGATCCGGCCAAACCCCGGCGTCGTCGGGCAGCCGCCGCGCCAGGAGGTCGTTCGGCTGCACCGGCAACACCAGCTCGAGGTGGTTGCGGTTGGCCGCGAAGGTGCAGCAGCGCACCAGCGTGCGCAGGCCGAGGCGCCCGGCGTCCCACACCAGCGCGCTGCGTTTGAAGTCGTGGCCGCCGAGCTCGGGCGGCGGCCCCTCCCCCCGGTAGGGATGCGCGGCCAGCCAGGCGGCGGCGTCGCGCGCCGGGTGTCCCACCACCGAGGCGATGGGATCGGCGGTCTCGCCCGGCGCGCGCACCCAGGCATAGCGCGAATGATCGAAGTCCTGACCCTCGCCGGCGAAGCCGCCCAGATCGGCCCGCAGCGCGACGAAGGGGCCGTAGGTGCCCAGCACCCGCAGCCGGTTGGACTCCTCGTAGACCGCGCCGCGCGCGGCGTCGGCGCCGGGCGGCGCCAGCGTCGCCGGGTAGCCGTGCCAGGTGACGGGGGGGCCGTCGGGCACGCGGGCGCCCATCAACAGATCCCAGGTGCGGCGGACGCTGCCGTGGGATCCGCGCTCGTGGACGCGGTGCGGGCGCACGCGCAGCCCGTACAGCGCCCGTCCGTCGCGCACCACGAGGCCCGGCGTGATGGCGCGGGCGGTGCCGGCGGCGACGTCGACGTCGACCACCGCGTAGGGCGCGGCCGGATCGTCGGTCGCCACGTTCACCCAGGCCCGGCAGGCCAGGGGCTCGGCCTCGACCTGCGCGGGCAGCGCCTCGATCCGCGGCGGGGGCGGCGGCGGGGGCGCGTCCTCGGGATCCGGGGGCGGGGGCGGCGCGGTGGGGCGAGGCGGCGCGGCCGCCGGTGGCGGGTCCGGGCGCGCCGCCGGCTCGACGGGGGGCGCCGCGGCGACGGGCACCTCGGGCCCCCCGCCGGGCTGCACCCGAAAGCGGACGTCGCCCAGGCGGCGGCCCCGGTGCAGCACGTCGACCCGCCAGGCCCCCGCGTCGACGCGGTGACGCGCCCAGGTGCGCCACCGCTTGCCGCGCCCGATCTTCAGCGTGGTCCGGTGCAGCTCGGCGCCGTCGCGCCGCCACACGAGCTGGAGGTCGGTGGCGGCGTCGCTGGCCACGCGCAGGTAGAGCCAGACGACACCGGGTGCGAAGCGCTGGGCGACGCCGACGGGCTCGCGCTCGACGACCTCGCGGCTGGCGACGGCCTGCACCAGCGTCGGCCGGGCGCTGGCCGCGCCCACCCCCACCAGCACCAGGACCGCCCCCCACAGCGCGCGGCGCACGGCACGCCTCCCCCCAAATCGACGGCGCATCCTAGGGGGCCGACCTCGGACGCGCAACGGCCCCCGCGGGCTCCACGACGCGCGTGCCCTCGCTGCACAGGGCGCCTATAGTAGTCGGCACCCTCGACCGGGCCGTGCACCGCGGCGACCGGGACGCCTGGAGGCCCCTTGCGCATCATCTCCGCGACGCTCGCTCTGCTGCTGTCGACCGCCGGCCTGGTCGGCTGCAAGAACACGGCGCCCAAGACGCCGAACGACGACGGCGCCGGCGCGCCCTACGCGGTGCCCGCGAAGCCCCGCGAGGCCATCGTCGGGCAGTGGACCATCGACACCAGCCGACTGGCCGAGCAGCCCCACCTCGCGGCGATGACCCCGGAGAAGCGGGCGCTGGCGCTCGAGATGGCCGAGAACGTCACGCGCTCGATGGCCCTCGAGTTCACCGGCGACCGCTTCAGCCTCAGCATGGCCGGCAAGACGATCGAGGGCGCCTACTCGGTCGCCGATCAGGCCGGGCGGTCGTTGACGCTGGCGACGACCGCCAACGATGGCACCGCCGATCAGCTGAAGCTCGAGTTCACCGACCGGGGGCTCATCTGGCACGCCGCCGAGGGCGAGTCGCTGCCCCTGACCCGCAAGCGCTGATCCGGCCCATGCACGACGACATCCCCGACGTGCGCGACGGCCTCACGCGCCTCGAGCGCGTCATCCTGTTCACGTTGCGCGAGGCCCAGCGCGAGATGAAGGGCCGCAACGTGCCGACGACCATGCTGTACGGGCGGGTCTGCGAGATCGTCCCGGTCAGCGTGGAGCGCTTTCAGCGCGCGCTGCAGCGCCTCACCGGCAACGGCTGGGGCTGATCGGCCCTCCGCGGGCGCGGTCAGAGGGTCAGCATCACCGAGCGGGCGAGCAGCACGCCCACCCCGATGCTCGCCACGCCCGCGAACCCGCGGACGGCGTCGGGCAGGCGGGGCCAGCGGCCGGCGCCCAGCGTGGCGGGCAAAGCGATGAGCAGGGTGGCGCCGACCATGCCGAGGACGGTGCCGGCGCAGAAGGCGAGCAGATAGCCCACGCCGACGAGCGGGCGGGTGACCATCGGCACCAGCAGCAGAGCGAGCGCGGCCGAGCCGGCCAGGCCGTGCAGGGCGCCGACCACCGCGGGGCGCAGGCGGCGGTACAGGCGCGCGTGGCCCAGCGCCGCGTCGACCCGGCTCACCGGATCGGCCCCCAGCGGGTGGCCGTGGCCCGCGCCGGCGTCGCCGGGCGGGTGGGTGTGCACATGATCGCCGTGACGATGGGGGCGGTGACCCTTGCGGGTGCGCAGGCCCAGCAAGCTCCAGACACCCAGGCCGACCAGCATCGCCGCGACGCCGAGCTCGGCGGCCAGCCCGACGCGCTCGGGCACGACGACCCCCAGCCACAGCACCGCCAGACCGGCGAGCAGCACCACGGCCGAGTGGCCCAGCCCCCAGAAGGCCCCGATGGCGGCGCCGGCCAGCGGCCGACGCTCGCGGGCGGCGATGGTGGCCACGGCGACGACGTGATCGGCGTCGAGGGCGTGGCGCAGGCCGAGGGCGAGGCCCAACAGCGTGGTGGTGGTGAGGTCGTCCATGGGGGCACCCGCTCCATCCCGAGGCGCCACACCCTACGCCCCTCGCGCGCCGCTGTCTCGACCGACGCGCCGATCAGCGCGTGCGGTGGACGTGCCCGCGCACCCGGCCGAAGTCCAGCGCGAAGCCCGGCTCGAGCGCGGCGGCGCGGCCGGGTGGCACCGGCACGAGCGCGCCGTCCGGGCGGGTGATCGTCCAGGCGCCGGCGCCGAGGTTGCGCAGTCCGCGCCGCCGGGCGTCCGCGGGGTGCGCCTCGACCTGGGCCGCGGGCGCCCCGAAGTCGTGCCGCGCGCCCAGGTGGTGCGGGAAGAGGGCCCGCCCCAGGGGCAGGGCCAACGCGCCGCGGCCCAGCTCGATCCAGGTGACCGGGCCCACCGAGCCACCGCACGACCAGCACGCCCCCGCGTCGCCCGCGCGCAGCGCGTCCACCTCGAGCGCGTTGGGTCGAGCGCAAGCGCCGCACGGGTGCAGCAGATCGCGGGTCGCGAAGAGCGCGTCGCGCCACTCGCCCTCCGTCGGCCGGCGGCCGGGCTGCGTCAGGCCATCGGTGAAGGCCGTCGCGAACAGGCGCTGCAGGGACGAAGGCCAAATCTTTCGAAAGATCAGCACGTTGTCGTGGATGCCGGGCACCGGGCGGTTCGACGCGTCCTTCGGATCGAACACGTAGATCGGCCGCGTGCCGTACAGCAGCTCGAGGGCCGGACCGTCCAGGCTGCGCACCTTGGCCTCGCGCGCGCCGTCGAGGGGGTGGCCGTTGAACAGCATCTGGAACAGCAGCACCGCCAGCGAGAAGCGGTCGGTGCGCACGGACGGCCCGACCTCGCCGCGCACGATCTCGGGGGCCATGAACCGCGGCGTGCCCAGGACGGTGGCCGTCGCGGCGCCGTCGACGTCGACGTTGTCGTTGTCGCAGACGAGCACCTCGCCCGACTGGGGGTCGAGGAAGACGTTGCCCCACGAGATGTCGCAGTAGGCCAGGCCCTTCGCGTGCAAGTCGTGGAAGGCGCTGGCCAGCTCGGCGGCGGCGGTGAGGATCGCCGGGAAGGTGCTCGTCACCCGCCGCGTGACCAGGTCGGGCACCGAGCGGAAGCGGGCCGGGCGCAGGGGCATCAGGTAGCCGAACGCGTCGCCCGGGCCGGCCACCACGTGGGTGGGCCAGAGGAAGTGAGCCGAGGGCGGCCCCCCCTGCACGGCGCGCTCGATCATGCCGCGCTGGGCGGCGGGCGCCATGTGCGGGTGGTACAGCTTCAGCGCGTGGGCCGCGCCGTCGACGGTGACCTCGAAGACGCGGCCCTGGCCGCCCTCGCCGAGCAGGCGGCGGCAGGCGACGGGCTGGCCTTCGCGGGTGTGCAGCGACTGAGGCAACGAGAGGGTCATCGGGCGTCCTCCAGCGGGGCGAAGTGGATCAGGGCGAGCGAGACGTCGTCGCCGCAGCCTCGGATCGAGACCTGGCGCAGGAAGCCGCGCAGGGCGGCGCCCACGGCGTCGAGGCCGCGGGCGCGCACCAGGCGGGCGTAGTCGCGCGCGACCGCGTCGAGCGCGGCGTCGTCGGGGTACGAGTTCACGTAGCCGTCGCTCATCATCAGCAGCAGCCCGCCCTCGGCGGGGGGCGTCCAGGCGGTCGCGCGCAGGGCGCGCCAGGCGCCGGCGGTGCACAGGGACGAGGTCTGATCGGCGAAGGCGTGGGCGTCGTCGCCCAGCGGCCGCAGCACCTCGTCTTCGGGCGACACCCACAGCGTCGCGCCGTCGCCCAGGGCGAGGCAGGCAACGACGTCGGGCGTCGCGAGGGCCGCGGACAACGTCGTGCCGTAGCGATGGGTGACCTCGAGGTCGGGCTCACCCGGCCTCCGCTTGATGCCGTCGATCGAGCCGTGGCGCTGCACCACGTCCTGCCAGGCCAGCACCAGGCGGCGGCCCACGGCGTCCTCGAGCTGCGCGCGGTACGCGCCGGTCCCGGCGTCCGCGCCGAGCGCCGCGTGCAGGTCCGCCAGGGTGCGGGTCGCGGTCTGGACGGCGAACGTGGCGCCCTCGGCCGCGTGCCGGCTGCTGCCGTGCCCATCGGCGACGGCGACGGCGACGGCGACCCCCTCGCCCGTGGACTCCACCCGGAAGGCGTCCTGGCAGGGACGCATCTGCCGGATGTGCGCCGCGCCCGCCACGCTGTGCGCGATCGCCGCGACGCGCAGGCGCGGCGCCTTCACCAGACGTCCGCGGCGCTGGCCGGGGGCGGCGGCGCGGGCAGCGCCACGTTGCCGCTCGGCGCCGGGGCGCCCAGCGCGCGGCTCGGCGGCGCCGACGCGGCCTGCAGCACCGCCGTCGACGCCCAGCGCACACACTGCACCAACGTCTCCGCGTTGTTCGCGCGCAGGGGCTCGAGCTCCGGGTGCCCCATGAACGCACGCAGCACCGCCAGGTCGGCGCCTTCGCCGATCGCGATGGCGATGCGCACCGCCTTCTTGCCCCAGGGCTCGGCCATCAGCGCGTTCAGCCCGGCGCGGAAGTCGTCGGTGGGCGCGCCGTCGCTGATCAGCACCAGCACCGGCGGCAGCGCCCGGTCGGGCATCGGCGGCGTGCGCAGCTGGGCGGCGCACATCGAGAGCGCGCGGCCCATCGCGGTGCTCCCGCTCGCGCTCAACGGCGTCCAGGCCACCTGCTCGACCGGCGTCGGCGTCGGGATGTGCCAGTAGGCGCCGCTGTTGAACTGGATGGCGCGCACCCGCACCGCCGCGTTCGGGTTGTCCCGCGCCACGTCGCGCATCGCAGGCAGCGCGGCCTCGACGGCCTGGTTCAGGGACTGGATCTTCGCCCCGTCCATCGACGACGAGGCGTCGAGCAGGAAGATGAAGTCCAGGGGGCGGGCGGAGAGCGGCCCGCCGGGCAGCTCCATCTCCAGCGGCAGGTTGCCGTCGACGCTCATGGCGTCCTCCTTGGTGGTTGCGTTTCGAGGACGCCGCCCGGCGCGAGAACCGGACACGGGCGCGCCCATTCGGGCTCAGACGACCAGCTCGGCGCCGAGGCGCGCGGCGTCGAGGCGCGCCTGGGGCACCTGGTGCCAGGTGCGGATGGCCAGCAGGCGACGACCCTCGTGGCGGTGGAGCGCCCCGACCGCGGGCAGGGCCTCGGCGGGCACGGGCGGCAGGGGCGCGGGGGCCGGCGCCGACGCCTCGGCGCGGGGTCGGAGCACGAAGGGCGCGTCGGCGGCGGCGCGGGCGTCCGCCAGCGCACGCTGCGCGTCGGCCCACGCGGCGTCGGCGCCGGCCGCGGCGCGCCGCGCGGTGTCGTGCGCGGCGCGCGCCGACCGGACCGCCGGATCGGCGTCGATCGCCTCCTCGATGTCGGCGGCCGTCGGTCCCGCCTCCGCGGCGGCGCGCGCCTTCGCGACCACGTCCTGCGCGGCCTGCCGGCGCTTGTTCTTCTTGCCGCTGCTCGACCCGGAGCCCATCGACCCGAGCGCCTGCTCCGCGGCCTCGACGGCCTCGGCGAGCGCCGCGGCGACCCGCTCGACCGCGCCCGCGCGCGCACCGTCCCGCGCGGCCGACCACGCGGCCTCGGCGGCGGCCAGGTCCACCCGCGCCGCGCGCAGGGTGGCGTCGAGCGGCGCCCGCCCGGCCTCGAGCGCCGCGCACCGGGCCTGCGCCTCGGCCACCCGCGCGGCGTGGGCCTCGCGCTGCCGCGCCTCGTCGATCGCGGCCCCGCGCGCCCGCCGCCACGCCTCGACCTCGGCCTCGAGCGCGATGAGCCGCCGGCAGCGCTCGGCGGCCTGCTCAGCGCGCTCGGACGGCGCCACCTCGGCCAGCGCCTTCGCCTCGTCGTTCAGCGCGCGCCGCTGGCCCTCGAGCGCCTGCCGCCCGGTCAGCCGATCGAGCAGGGCGCGCGCGACGCGGGGCGCCTCGGCCGCCAGCGCGGCGCTGGCCTGCCGCGCCCGCACCTGTACGGCGTCGTCCAGCCGGGCCCACTCGCGGTGCAGCGCGTCCTGCGCGGCGCCCGCGGGCAGCCGCGGGGGCTCCACCCGCCAGGCGTCGGCGACCTCGAGCGCCAGCGGATCCGGCGCGGGCCGCGCGGTGGGCTGGGCGTCGGGGAAGCGCGCGTCGAGGGGCGCGACCACCGGCGGCAGCGTCCGCGCCTGCCGGGCCACCGTCGGCCGCGGCGCCTCACCGGCCAGCCAGATCGGCCCCGCGACGTCACCGAGGCGCTGGTCGACCTGCAGGCGCCACGTCGCGAGGCTCTCGACGTGGTGGCCCGCGGCGGCGGCGAACGCGGCGTCGGCGATCTCGATCCGCAGCGTGCGCGCGCCCGCGGGCAGCCCCACGACGCAGCGCCGCGGCGCGATGGCCAGCGCGGGCAGCGCCCGATCCGCCTCGAGCCCGAGGACGCGGGTGCCGGCGCGCGCCCACTCGGCCAGCGTCGCCGCGTCCACCGCGTGCGGGCGCGTCAGCACCGTCGGGGGCCGAACGCCGGGCAGCGTGCGCGGCGCGACCAGCAGGCGCGCGTCGCGCGCCCGGTCGCGCGCCCCCGTCTCGAGGCGGACGGGCGCCTCGCGCAGGTCGGCGCGCTCGTCCGCGCCGAAGGGCGAGGGCTCCAGCGGGGCGCGGCGGCCGCCCCGCCACTCGGCGGCGGCCTCGTACCACCAGAGATCGGTGAACAGCGCGTGCGCGGCCCGAGCCAGCGCGGCGTCGAGCGTCAGCCGCGCGCCGGCGCCCCAGGCCAGCCCGCCGGCGCCCCGGACACACCAGCTGCCGGCCTCGGCGCCCAGCACCCGGGCGGCGACGTCCCCCGCGGGCAGCCGCCGGAGGGCGTCCTCGGCGCCGAGCAGGTAGACCCGCGCCCCCTCCGCGGCCGCCGCCGCCGCCAGCTCCAGGATCCCATCGTCGGGATCACCGACGACGCCGACGAACACGTCCCCGGCGAGGACCGCGCTCAGCCCCGCGAGATCACGGTCGGCGGCGTCCCCCCAGGGCGCGGGCGCCGAGACGGCGGCCGGCTGGGACACCCACCAGTCACCGCGGACGTCGCGGCGGTCGACGGTGTCGGCGTGGTCGATGGCCTCGATGGGCCCGGTCAGCGCGATCATCGGATCACCTCCGTGGGGTTCAGGTCGTGGGGCGCGGCGACGCGCCAGAAGGCGTCGCGGGCGCCGTCGCGCCGTAGCCGGTCGAGCAGGTCGCCCAGCGGCGGCGCGGGCACGGCGGCCACCGGCGTGTCGGCCACCAGCGCCGCGTAGCCCCGGGCCAGCGGGGCACCCCGCGTGGGCCCGCCGAGGGCGGCCACCCGACGCGCCCAGAGGGCCAACGCCCAGCGCGCCGCCTGCGTGGCGTCGCTGGGGCCGACCGGCACGCCCCGCACCGTCACGTCGTGGTAGGTGCCCCCGCCCGGCAGCGTGACCGGATCGTAGGTCCAGTCGCGGACGAAGGGCGGCTCGCTCGGGTCGTCGTCGAAGTCCATCAGCAGGCGGCCGCGCTCGACGCTCCAGTCCGGCTCCCAGCGGGCGTAGAGGGCCTGCGTGTCGAGGTCGAGCCGCGCCGGCGCGGTGCGGAAGTCCTGGCCAGCGGCGGCGCCGTGCAGCGCGCCGGCGAGCGTCCACGTGGCGCGATCGGCGACGAAGTCGACGTCGACGGTCAGCGTGGCGGCCGACTGGGGGGTGACGCGGCCGGCGGGGGCCAGATCGCCGGGGCCGATCCGCTCGACCGCCAGCACGGCGTCGGTCAGGACCGAGCGTGCCGGCTCGGCGTCGCAGACGGCGGCCGGCAGGGCGACCACGTCCTCGTCGCGGACCGCGTCGTCGCGGTCGCCGATCCGCTCGACGTGCAGGGCGCGCCGCCCGAGGATCGGGTGCTCGGCCACCCAGAGGTGATGCTGGCCCTCCTCGACCGCGACCACCTGCGCCGTGTCGCGGCACCGCACGCCGGCGGCGGTCAGCGCGCCCTCGCGACCGAGAAGGCCCATGCGGCGCAGCGCCTTCACCAGCGTCGCGGCGCCGCGCGCCCCCAGCTCGGGCCACAGCGCGGCGGCGCGCCCCGCGTCGAGCGGCGCGGCGCTCGCGGCGACGCACAGGGCCTGCAGGTCGGCGCGCGCGGTGGTGTGCTGCACCCGGGCGTGGGTGCTGACGCGGCGCACCTCGATCCTCGCGGTCATCGTCGTCTTCATCTCGCCTCCTCGTGTGCCCCAGGACGCGGGCGCCGGGGCGTACCGGACACGAGCTGCCGCAGTTCGTCGGCCCGGCAGCGCTCGAACGTGCCCGGATCGCCGAAGATCAACAGGCGGCGGCGCGCGCGGGTCAGCGCGACGTTCAGGCGATTGGGGCTGTCCATGAAGCCGACGCCGCCGACGTTGCGCATGCTGAGCAGCACCGCGTCGGCCTCGCGCCCCTGGAAGCGATCGACGGTGCCGCAGAGGATCTCGACCGCGCCGTGGCGGAAGCGGGACTCACCGCGCGCGTGCCCCGTGAGCTGCCGCAGCATGTCGCGCAGGGCGAGCGACTGCTGCACGTAGAAGGTGAGGCAGGCCACCGACCAGGGGGCGCGCCCCCGCGCAGGGTGATCACCCAGGGCCGCGAGCAGCCGCTCGAGCGCGCCCCGCATCGCGCGCACCTCGGCCGCGTTGCGGCCCTGCAGCACCTCGCCCCGCACGGGCACCCAGAAGCGCCCGGGCGCGGTGTCGGGCGTCGCGGGCCAGCCGTCGCGGGCGTCGCGCCCGTCGAGCAGCGAGCCGTCGACCAGGGCCTGGCCCGCGTAGAAGGCGGCGCGCGGGAAGTCCGAGATGGCGGGCACCATCCGGTGCTGGTGGGTCAGGCTGACCAGACGCCCGCGCAGCACGGCCGCGGGCAGCCCGCTCTGCAGGTGCGTCGGGCGGTGGAACCGGGTCTCCCCCGCGCCCTCCTGCAGCACCTCGATGACGCTGGGCAGCGCGATGTCGCGCTGGGCCACCACCGCGCCGCGCACCGCCGGATCGACGGGCTGCAGCGTATCGAGCGCGTCGGCGTAGCGGTCGCGCTGGCGATCGGCGGCGGCCCGGCGCAGCTCGTGCTCGCGGGCCATGCGCCAGGCCACCTCGCCCGCCCAGGTGCGGCCCTCGAGCTGCCGGCGCAGGTGGTCGGTGCCCTGCCGGTCGGCCGGCGTGGCACGCCAACGGAAGATCAGCGTCTCGTCCGCCAGATCGCTCAGCGGGGCCGCCAGCAGCAGGTGCGGCGGCAGGCGATCGGACCAGGCCGGCAACGCCGCGGGCGTCACCAAGACCAGGTCGGCGGCCAGCAGGCGGCGCAGCTCGGCGGCCGCGTCACCGCGCGGCGACGCCTCGAGCCGCGCGACCACCCGGTCGCTGTCACGCGCGGCGAGGTCGGCCTGCAGCGCGTCCAGCACGGCGGGCGGCTCGACCACCAGCGCCGGCTGCCGCGCGCGGTGCAGGGCGTGCCAGAGCAGGCCGGCGCGCTGGCGCGCGGCCGGCAAGACCGTCCCGTCGTCGAGCTTCAGCTCGGCG
The DNA here is from genome assembly GCA_030426945.1 of bacterium. GTDB lineage: Bacteria > Myxococcota_A > Bradymonadia > UBA7976 > UBA1532 > JACKDN01. The sequence goes on along the minus strand of JAUHXL010000003.1, from coordinate 16,421 downwards.
AGCGCCGCCTCGAGCATCGCGCGATCGCTGAACGGCGGAAGCTGGCGCACGTCGCCGACGATGATCCAGCGCCGGGCCGCCAGCGCGGGCACCACCATCTCCTGCAGCGTCGTCTTGCTGGCCTCGTCGAGCACGAGCACATCGAAGGGACGCCCCTCGGCGGCGGCGGCGATCTCGTCGTAGCGCGCCACGCCGGTGGTCGTGCCGCACACGACGTCGGCGGCCTCGAACGCGAGCTGCCGCGCGAGGGCCGGGCCGCCCATCGGCAGCGCCCCGGCCAGCCCGTCGACGACGGCGTCGATCTGGTGTGCCCTTAGGCTCTCGTCGACGCGATCCGCGTCGCCCAGGCGCAGCACCTCGATCGGCTCTCGGAGCTGGCCCAGCCGCTCGACGACGTTGTCGACGGCGACGTGGGTGGTCGAGCAGAGCAGCACCCGCTGACCGCGGCGCACCGCCTGCACGACCAGCTCGGTGACGACGGCGGTCTTGCCCGAGCCGGGCGGGCCCTCGATGAGCGCGAAGTCGGGCGTGCCGAGCGCGACCTCGACCGAGCGCCGCTGGGCGGCGCACCCGCTGACGTGGTCGTCGGTGAGGAAGGCCCAGTCATCGACGGCCACCGGGGCGACGGCGGGCCAGCGGCAGCGCTCGGGCTGCTCGAACAGCCGCAGCAGGGGCCGGTGGTGGGGCTGCGGGCGATCACGCAGGGCGAACAGCGCGCGCCGCTGCCGGGTCTGGTTCACCACGTTGACCGACACGCGCAGCCTGGCCCCGGCCGGCGGCGCCTCGTCGAGCACGAGCTGGCGCTCGTCGGGGAAGCGGCGCAGGACGCGGTGGCGGGCGAACGCGCGCCTGGCGTGGCTCTCGACCTCGCGCACGCCCTCCTCGAAGAAGGCGTCGCGCGGATCGATCACCTCGTCGGCGTGGCGCGGGGCGACGAGCTGGATGCGCACGCCGCGCGTCTCGGCGCGCTCGCCGCGGGCCGCGAAGCGCACGCCGTTGTCGGCTCGCAGGGTGCCGGCGGGCGGCCGGTCGGCCAGGGGCGCGTCGCCCGGCGGCAGCGGCACGGCGAAGCCGTCGGGCCCCCGCAGCAGGCGCGCGCCCTCGCGCGGCGGTCGGGCCGCGGCCAGGATCGCGCCGTCCGCGTCGTGCACGGTGGCGTGGCGGCCCGGCGCGACCACGCGCAGGGCGTCGGCGCGCCGCTCGACCAGCTCGACGGCCAGCGGCCGGCCCTCGCCGTCGAAGACCTCGACCGCGTCCTCGACCGGCCGCAGCGTGACGGGGCAGCCGTCCCAGCGGACCTCGGCGCCGGGCGCCACCGCCTCGGCCGGCCGAACGCGCCAGACCCCACCGGCCCGCTCGACCGCGTCGAGCTGCACCACGGCCGCGCGATCCACCATCAGGGGCTGGTCGGGGTCCGGCGCGCGGCCGTCGAGCGCTTCGACCAGGTACCACTGGGGCCGCAGCGGCAGGTCGAACAGCGAGTCGAGCGCCTCGAGGGCGACGGTCACCGGCGCGGGGACGCGCGCCCACTCGACGTCCGAGCGCTCGGCGCGCGTCCTGGCCGCCTCGATGCCCTTCTTGAGGTGGAACAGGTAGGGGCCGAGCGTGGCGGTCGCCTGGCCCTGCAGGGCGCGGGCGACGGAGGCGCGATCGAGGGCGTGGTAGTGCAGCGCGGACATCGGGCTCCCCTGGGTGCGTGTGCACCAGGGACGCGCGCCGCGCGCCGAAGCGGACACGAGGCGCCTCGGAGCCTCGATCCGGTCGGCGGCGCGGGGCGCGGGGCCCGCGGTTCAGCGCCCGGCCGCGCTCAGGCGGCCCCTCGCGAGAAAGTCGAGGCACGCCAAGTAGCCGATGTCATTGGCATAACCACTCAATCGGTGGTTCACCCCGCGGAATCGCAGGCGATCTGGACCCACCAAACGTGCCACACTCCGCGCCGCACAGATTGCGTGGAGAGCCACACATGGCGATGAACCCGAGCGTCAACAAGCGCTTGAAAGAGAAGGCCCGCCAGGACAAGCGGGAAGACAAGCGGCGCAAGAAGCTGCAGAAGATGGAGGAGAAGACCACGCGGCCGGACACGCCCGCGGGGATCGACCCCGACATCGCGCACATCGTGCCGGGGCCACAGGCGCCGCTGGAGCCCTGACGGGGCCGGCGGACCCGGCGGCTCAGCCGGCGTCTGCCGTCCCGGCGTCGAGGCCCCCATCGGCCTCGGGCGCTCCGCCGTCACCCACCCCCGCGTCCCCGGTCGCCGCATCGGGCACGCCCGCGTCCTCGGCGGGTAGCCCCGCGTCGCCCTCGGTGGGCCCACCGCCCCCGCAGTCGATGATCGGCGTGCCGTCGAGCGGCAGCGCCTCGAGCACCTCGGCGTTCATCCGGACGATCTGCGCCGGATCGGCGCCCGTGTTCAGGAAGAGCGTGTGCAGACGGCCGCCGCCCGCAGGCAGGCAATCGCCCGCGAGCACCGCGGTCTGCACGCCCTCGGCGAGGGGCGGCGTCACGCGGTGGTCGAGATCCATGCGCACCCCGTTCCCGTAGGTGAACTCGATCGGCTGCCCGTGGCGCAGCGCCAGATCCAAGGGCGCGCGCAGGGGGCCGGGCTGGCCGATGAAGCTGGCCCCGGCGATCGCCTGCCAGGTGACGCGGACGGCCTGCGCGCCGGCCGGCACATCGACGTGGAACTGCTTGTAGGCCGGCACCCCCTCGCGGAAGCCGGCGATGCCCACCGACTGGCTGCCCTCGACGGTGTAGGGCAGCCGATGCCAGACGCGGTCGACGTCGAAGTCGACCCACGGCGCCGAGCGCTCGCAGATCTCGAAGTTGGACTCGGCGAAGACGGCCCGCAGCGGCTCGACGAGGCCCGGATCCATGGCCTCGGCCTCGGCGATCATCAGCGCCGCCGCTTCCTCGAAGGTGGTCGTCTGCGTGAACTGCTCGAGCGCGCGGTAGACGATCTGATCGGTGACCTCGGCGCCGAGGCGCTGGCGCACGGCCCACAGCGTCGAGCCGATGATCTGCCCGTTCGCGTGGGACTCGGCGACGACGTCGTCGGGGCACTTCTTGCGGTCGCTGATGTCGCGGATGCCGGAGCCGCCCTGCCCGACGTAGCGGCCGATGACCGCGTCGTCGGCCAGGGTGGCGGCGAAGTAGTCGGCCAGCCCCTCGTGCATGGAGAAGGTGGACGGGTTCAACCCGTACCGGTCGACCACGCGCTGCGCGCTCAGGCGGTCGAAGCCGATCACCGCGTGGGTGTACTCGTGGAAGATGACCCGCGCGTCGTAGGCGAAGTCCTTCTGATCCTGGAAGAAGATGATGCTGTCGCTGTCCCGCGGCGGCAGGCCGAACTGGGACGCGAACAGATCCCACTGCTCCTTCGGGAAGAAGGCGGCGTTGGCCAGCGGGTACCAGCCGTCGGCGTTGGGGCGGAAGGGCCCCAGGCTGAGGGGCGGCTCCACCTTCAGCTGCACGTTCACCAGCGCGGGCAGCGAGATGTCGAGATCGGTGAAGCCGAAGCGTTCGAAGAAGTAGTCCCGCGCGCGCGTGACCTGGTGATACATCATCACCTCGGCGAACGAGTCGTTGGGATCCGACTCGTCCGCGGGCGGCACGATGCTCAGGTAGTTGCCGTCGGCGTCCGGGCGCGCCACCTGCACCTCGTGGCACAGGCTGACGGTCAGCATCAGCCCGCCGAGATCGGGCGTGGCGACGACGCCCCCCTCCTCGTTGAGGCAGTTGAAGACCTCGACGGCGTGGTTGGTGAGGCGGCCGTCGGCGTGATCCGTGCGGGCGAGCGCCACCTGGGTCAGCTCGCCCTCGTCGGTCACCGGGTCGTCGACGTAGATCCAGGCCAGCGGGGCGTCGAGGTGCGGCGGCGGCCCCGCGTCCTCGGGGGCCGCGTCGGGCGCGGCCGCGTCGGGCGCGGGCGGGGCGGCGTCGACCGGCGCCGGCGCCGCGTCGACCTCGAGCTCGAGGGCGGGGCTGCCCCCGTCGTCGCAAGCGCTGGCCACGAGGGCGGCGCCGATCAGCAGTGCGCGCTTCATCAGTGCATGACCTCGTCGCGGACGCCGATGATCTCGCCGGCGTGGCCGTCGACGCGGACGACCAGGTGTTCGTGGAAGGGCACGCGGCTCAGCTCGACCTCGAAGCCCTCGACGCCCTGGGTGCCGAGCGCGAAGACCACCGGGCTCACCTTGGTCGGCAGATCGGCATCGTCGCGGCCGAGCACGTGGCGCACGGCCAGCGCGCGCGCGGCGGCGGCGTCGAGGGCGCTGGGCTTCACCTGCTGCAGGGGCACGGTGGCGTTGATCACGCTGCGCACCGCGCCCTCGCCGTCGAGCGTGATGGCGACCACGCGGTCGACCACCGGGCGGCCGGCGTGGGTCTGCTGCAGGCGCACGACCGTGCGCTCGCGGCTCTTGCGGGTGCTGACCAGCACGGCCTCGCGCAGCGCGAGCAGATCCGGGTGGGCCCGCAGGAAGCCGCGGGCGCGGGCCTCGGGCGTGGCGCCGGCCGTCGGCACGCGCAGGCCGGTCAGGCGCGCCGGCGTGACGGCGCCGGGCTGCCAGGCCGCGCGGACGGCGGCGCTGCGCTGCTGCAGGGCCGCGACGCTGGCCTCGGCCGCGCGGCGCGCGACGGGCGTCTCGGCCAGGGCGGCGCCGGCCGGCAGGGCCAGCGCGGCGACGATGACGAGGGTGCGCATGGACATCTCCAGGGGCGGTGGGCGCGGAGAGGTTAACGATGCTCGGCGGTCCGCAGCAGGTGCAGAATTCGACACCGCGCGGCTCACGCCGTCTCACGTGTCGAGGGACAGCCCCAGCCGTTGACGCACCTCGAGATAAGCGGGCGAGACCGAGAACAGCAGCAGGGCGCGGACGCGATCGTTGACCGACGCCGGCGCCACGGGCCGCGCCTCGGCCTGGATTCGGCCCACCGCGGCGGCGAGATCGTTGCAGACGACGAAGCCGACGCGGTTGGCGCTGTGCTCGAGCGCCTCGAGCCAGGCGTCCACCCCGAAGGCCTCGAGGCCGGGGTCGAGCAGGGGCGCGCCGGCGCGCTCGATGGCACCCACCGCCCCCCCCGGCAGGCCACCCAGCGCCTGCAGCAGCCCCGCGTCGTAGCCCGGCGGCGCCGACTGCGGGAAGACCCGCGCGAGGCCCGTGGCGGCCAGCGCCACCAGCCGCGCGCGCCGCCGACCCGGCTCCTCGTCCACGGCGGCCGCCACGTGCTGGCGCGCCATCAGGTACAGCCAGCGGCTGAGCATGAAAGCCAGGGCCTCGAGGGGCAGCTGCTCCACGTCCGGCCCCACCAGCAGCGCGGGCGGATCCAGGTTGGGGATGCTGATCCCGGAGGCGCGCTCGGTGGCCCAGACGGCGTCGAGCTGCAGGCCGACGATGCGGCCGACGTAGGCGGCCACCTGGCCGAAGCGGGTGCCGAGGTCGAGCGTGACGCGATCCCGCTTGGGGCTCAGCTTCAGATCGCGGGGATCCCCGGTCATCAGCGGCCACGCGGTCGCGTTCAGGTTCAGGTACAGCGCGTCGAGCGCCTCGCTCTTGCCCGGCGCCCGCACGGCCAGCCAGTCGGGCGGCCGCAGCGCGCCCACCGTGCGCTCGTCCTGCGCCGCCCGCCCCTTGCGGTAGAAGCGCGACTCGTCGTCGCGGGCCTGCCCCACCAGCATCAGCGCCTGGCTGACGCACCAGGCCGCGTCGTAGCGGCGCACGCTGCGGTACACCCGGTACAGCGCGTGCCACGCCTCGACGTTCGACGGATCGCGCTCGAGCAGGCCACGCAGGATCTCGGCGGCGTCGTCCGAGCGCCCGGCCTCTTCGGCCAGCTGCGCCATCTGCAGGCGCGCCGTCGTGTCGTCCGGGGCGTACTTCAGCACCACCTTCATCGCCTGCAGCGCCGCCGCCGGCTGACCCAGCTCGTCGCGGTTGAGCGCCACCAGCGCCCGCGCGAGCTTCTCGATCAGGCGCGCGTCGAGCCGGTGCTCCCGCGCCCGCTGCAGCATCTTGCGGTAGTAGCGATCCCGCCGGGCCGGATCGCCCTCCTCGGCCAGGGTCGCCTCCATCGCCTCGAAGGCCTCCGCGAAGGTGGGCCTCAGCTCGAGCGCGCGGTCGAAGGCCCGCACCGCCTGGTAGCGATCACCCAGCTCGTCGCGCAGCACGACGCCCATCGTCAGCTCGAACTGCGCCCGGCGCGCGATGTCGGCCTCGACCTTCACCAACCGCCGCAGCACCTTGACCGCCGCGTCCCACTGACCGCTCTCGCCGTAGACCTCGAGCAGGCGCACCAGCACGGCCTTGTCGTCGGGCCGCGCCTCCAGCGCTTGGAACCACGCCTCGGCGGCGTCGGCGGCCGAGCCGATGCGATCGTGGTACAGCTCGCCCAGCGCCAGATAGCGGCGGTAGCGCTCGGCGCGATCCCCCACCAGCCGGGCCTCCTGCGCCAGCACCATCGCCAGCTCGCCCCAGCGCTGCTCCGCCTCGAGCAGCCCGCGCAGCTCACCCAGCGTGCGCACGTCGTCGGGATCCGCCTCGAGCGCGCGGTCGTAGTGGCGCACGGCGCGCTCGACGTCGCCCAGGCGCCGGCTGTACAGCCGCCCGAGCCGCCGATGGACCTGCGCCAAATCGCGGGGCACCGCCACCGTGGCCTGCAACGCCGCCTCGTACACCCGCGCCAGCGCGGCCCACTCCCCGCTGGCCTCGGCCAGCCGCTCGAGGGCCTCCTCGAGCCCCTCGTCCGGGGCCCGCTGGTACAGCTCGCCGACGACCGCGATGGCCTCGGCCGCCGCCCCCAGCCGCACCTCGAGCAGGCGCGCGATGCGCTGCGTGGCCCGCTTGTGCGCCTCGTCGTCGGTGACGCGCGCCAGGCGTGATCGCAGGAGGTCGACCAGCGCGCGCCAGTCCTCGACGGCCTCGTAGTGCGCCTCGAGATCGTGCGCCGCGCCCGCGTCGTCGGGATCGCTCTTCAGCACGCGCCACAGGTGCCGCGCGGCGTCGGCGCCGCGGCCCTGCACCTGATACCAGCCGGCCAGCCGCCGGTGCAGATCGATGGGCTCGCGCAGGCCGGGCTGCAGCAAGCGCTGCTCGTACACCTCGAACACCGCGTCCCACTGGCCGGTGCGCTGCGCCAGCCGCGCCAGGGTGCGGCCCAGCCGATCATCGTCCCCGGTCTCGCTGAAGGCCTGCACCAGCACCCGCAGCGCGCGCTCCGGGGCGTCGAGGTGCTCCTCGAGGACGTCGGCCACGCGCTCGAAGAGCGGCAGGCGGTCCGGCCCGACGACGACCTCGAGGCGCTCGAGCAGGTGCAGCGCCAGATCCTCGTGCCGGCCGGCATCCTCGAGGAGGCGGCTGAGCGCGCGCTCGGCGGCCCGGTCGTCGGGATCCTGCGCCAGCGCGGCGCGCAGGTCGGCCTCGGCCGCGTCGTTCACCTCATCGCCCCGCGCGGACGCGGAAGACGCGCCCGCCGAAGTCGCCGACGTAGAGGGCGCCGTCGTGGCCCAGGCCGAAGGTGCTCGGCGCGACGGGCCAGCGGCCCAGCGCCCGGACGTCGCCCGGCTTCACCGCGGCGCCCGGCGCGGGCAGCGGGAAGGCCCACAGGCGCCCGCTGCCATAGTCGCCGAAGACATAGAGCCCTTCGAGATCGGGCACTTGCGCCCCCGAGACGCGGTAGCCGCCGGTCACCGAGTTGCCCACGTCGTGGCCGTACACGTGGATCGGATCGACCAGCCCCTTCGTCTCGCAGGCGCTGCCCGGCGGGAAGCAGTGATCGCCCTCGCGCCGGTTCCACCCGTGGTTCTCGCCGGCGCGCGCGACCGTGATCTCCTCCCAGCGGTTCTGCCCGACGTCGCCGATGATCGCGCGGCCGTCGGGCAGCAGGTGGAAGCGCCACGGGTTGCGCAGGCCGTAGGCCCAGATCTCCGGGCGGACGCCCGGCTGGCCGACGAAGGGGTTGTCCTTGGGCACGCGGGCGTCGCCGTCGACCTCGAGGCGCAGGATGCTGCCGAGCAGCGTGCCGCGATCCTGCCCGTGGCCGTGCGGATCGTTGGCCGCGCCGCCGTCACCGAAGGCCACGTACAGCTTGCCGTCGGCGCCGAAGGCGATCTGCCCGCCGTCGTGGTTGACATAGGGCTGCTCGACCTCGATCACCGTGCGCCCGGCCTTGGGCGCGCTGTCGCCGGGGGCGGCGCCGGGCTTCGACGACCACTCGGCCACGCGCCCCACCTTCTCGCCCTTCGACTCGACGCTGGTGTGCAGGAAGAAGCGGCCGTTGCGCGCGAAGTCGGGGTGGAACGCGAGGCCCAGCAGACCCTGCTCCGAGCGGGTGAGCACCTCGACGGTCAGCCAGACGCCGCCCTCGCCGGTCGCCGGCTCGATCCACCACGCGGTGCCCTGCTTGCCCAGCACGATGAGGGTGCCGGGGCGGCCGGGCCAGGGCTGGATGTCGGTGGGCTGCGGCACGTCGCCGGCGACGAGCTCGAGCTGGATGGGCACGCGCTTGCGCGTCGCGTCCGGCCCCTCGAAGGCCGCGTCGGTCAGCACCGGCCGCGCCCCGGCGGGGGGCACCGTGACGGCGGCGGCGGGCGAGGACAGCAGCGCCAAGGTCAGCAGCGCGAATGTGGGGCAGGTGTCTCGCATGAGCCAACCGAAACTGCGTGAATCCGGGCGCGATGTAAAGCCGCCCGCGCCGGTCACAGCAGCAGCACCAGGCGGGTGAGCGCGTTGAAGTCCGAGACGCCCAGGTTGAGGAAGAAGGTGTCGCCCCCGCTGTCCTCGGGCAGGTGTCGGTAGCCGCCGCCCACCCGCAGGATGCCCACGATGACGCCGAGGTAGCCCTCGACGCCCCAGCTCCAGGCGGCGTCGTCGCCGCGATCCCAGTTGCGGAAGACGGCGGGGCCGACGCCGAACGTGCGCAGGGCCGGCGAGCGCAGGTGGCCCGCGCCGGCCAGGGTGAGCCCGGTCCACGAGTCCTCCCGGCGGAAGCGGTAGGGCGTCGCGAGCAGGCGCAGCGAGAAGGGGCGCACCGGGCGCCACCACGCCTCGTAGCGGGCGCCCACGCCGCCGCGGCTGATGTCGAAGTCGAGGCCGTAGGGCACCAGGGCCGTCAGGACGGTGGCCGTGGGCGCGCTGGTGGTGCCGAAGCCCCAGGTGGCCGGGGCGTCGATGTAGCGGCGCACCGCGTAGTTGGCGGCCTCGATGCCGGTGACCGAGTCCTCGAGCGCGGCCCGACGCCCGGTGTCGGGCGCCGCGGCGTCGCGCTCGATCCGCTCGAGCCGCAGGGCCCGCTCGAGCAGGCGGATGATCGGCTGATTCCACCACCCGGCGGGATCGGCGTAGGCCCGCGCCATCGCGCGGCTCTGCGGGTCATAGCCGAGGCAGCGCAGGCGGCGGACCAGCTGCTCGAAGTCGAGCTCGCCCTCGGCCATCGCGTCGACCGGCGTGCAGGGATCGAGGCCGGGCACCATCGCGGCCAGCACCTTAAGGGCCTCGGCGTCGGTCGGGGGCGGCTCGCGGGCGGGCGCGCCGGCCGTCCAGGCCCAGCCGTCGGCGTCCCCGCCCTCCCACCGCCCCAGGGCCCGCACGACGCGGCCGACGTAGGGATCGTCCAGCGCGCCGAGGCGCCGCAGCACCTCGCCGGTGCGCGCGCCGACGCAGCGGGCGGTGCGCGCGTCGCCGGGATCGAGCGCGTCCAGCGGCGCCTCGCCGTCCCGCGCGGGCGGCGCCGCCGCGTAGGGATCCGCGTGCAGGCAGGCGTACTCGGCCACGAACTGGGCGCCGTCGTACACCCCCGCGGCGTAGTCGAAGCGGCGCAGGGGGCGATCGAGGAAGGCGGCGAAGTTGAACAGGGCGTCCCCGACCACCGGCGCGAGCCGCGTGGTGAGTCGGACCCGGCGACCGGCGCGGCCCTCGCCGTCGCGGGTCCGCTCGACCTCGAGGGCGGCCGCGTCGGCGGCCAGCTGCGCGACGCGGCGCGCCACGGCCGGGTCGGTGGCCAACATGCCGGGCCAGACGAGGGCGTCCTGCACGGCGATGAGGGTGTCGGACAGGGCCCGGGCGACGCGCGCGTCGTCGGCCCCCGCGCCGGCCCGGGCGCGCGTGAGATCGACCGCCAGCAGACGCAGGCCGCGCGCGGTGAGGCGCCGGAAGCCGCCCATCGCGAGCGCGGGATCCGACCCCTCGGCCCGCAGGCGCGCGCGCAGGACGGCGTCGGGGGGCGGGGCCTGCGCCATCGCGCGCAGGGCGGCGGCCAGATCCGCGAGGGCGGCGGGATCGGGCGGCGGCGGCGGGCTGGCCGCGCCGACGCCCAGCGCCTCGGCGCAGGGCTGGGCGCGGGGGCGCGCCACCGCCACCCCGAGGCACTGGGGCAGGGCCGTGGCGCGGACCCGCCGGGTGGCGCCGTGGACCGGCGGCTCGGGATCGAGCACGTCGGCGGTGGCCCAGGCCAGATCGGCGACGTCGCGGTTCCAGCGGTTGCCGCGCACCGTCTCGAGCAGGACCGAGCGCCCCGCCGAGAGGACGAGATCGCGGCCGAGCCGCACGTGATCGGGGACGGCGCGCTGGGTGCCGGGCGGATCGGCGAGGGGGCGCTCGGCCCGCGGGCGGCGGCGCCGGTTGGCGGGCTCGACGTAGATGTAGGTGATCGGGCGCTCGTGCGTCGCCACCGGCTCGAGCCCGGCCTCGGCCAGGACGCGGGCGAGGCCGAGCGGCACGTTGTCGAAGATGCCCCCGTCGACGAAGTTGCCCCGGCAGGCGACCGGGCGATCGGGCAGGTGGTCGCAGGCGCCGGTGGCCGGCGGCTCGACGCGCACCGGGCACGTCGCCGCGCAGTACTCGAGGGGCATCGGCGAGAACACCACCGGCACGGCGCTCGACGCTTGCAGCGCGCGCACCACGCGATCCATCGGGACCTCGCCGGCCTGCTCGGTGAGGTACAGCAGCTCCCCCACGCGCGGGGCCGACGAGGGCAGGTGCTGCGCGCCGACCCGCGGCCGCCCCGCCGGATCGACGGTCAGCCGCAAGGGCACCACGGCGCGCTGGCCGGGCACGTTGAGCCCGGCGGCGCGCACCCGCGCCGGCGTCGCCCGCGTGACGGTGAGGGCGACGGGCAGCGCGCAGCCGGGGCGAAAGCGCCGCCCCTCGACGGCCGCGCGCAGGCGCTCGACCGGCAGCTGCAGCGCGGTGCGCGACAGCAGGCCGTCTTCGGCCAGGTAGCCGTCGGCGTCCGCGGGCAGCATCAGGTCGAGGCCGACGTCGATCCACAACGAGCGCAGCAGGTTGTCGTCCACGGCCTCGACATCCTCGAGGCACCAGGTCACCGCGGCGGCGAGGGCGTTGATGCCGCCCGCGGAGGCGCCGGTCACGCCGCTGAGGGCCGGCCGCAGATCGGCCAGGGGCGCCCCGCCGGGCAGCCCCCCCGCGCGGGCGGCGCGCAGATAGGCCAGCACGGCCCAGGTCTGGCCCGCCTGGTACGTGCCCAGGCTGACGCCCCCGCTGAGGGTCAGCACGAAGGGATCGGGGGGTTCGTCGGCGGCCCGGGTCGGTGAGGCCAGGGCCGACGACAACAGCAGAGCCAGGAGGGAGAGCGGGGCGCGCATCAGCGCGGCACTGTACAGTGGCCGGGCCGCCGAGAGAACCGCGGAGGTGACCCTGGTGCGGCGCGGCGGCTGGCCCGCGGTGCGGTGAGGCGTGTTACTGCTGGGTCGCGGTGTCCGCGGCGCCCTTGACCGAGTCCTCGGCCGTCTTCTTGACGTCCTCGACGGCCTGCGTGGTCTCGTTGGCCTTGTCGCTGACGGCGCCGAGGGCCGCCTCGGTCACGCCCAGGTCGCCGAGGGCGGCGGTGAACTTGCCGATGGCGGTGGTGGCGCGGGCGGGCAGGCCGCCGACCTTCTGCTGGACCTCCTGCACCTTGGCCTGCGCCTTCTGCTCGGCGTCCTTGGCCTTGGCCTCCTGCTGCGCGGCCTTGGCCTTGTCGTCCTTCGAGGCGAAGGGGTTGGCCTTCACCGCGGCCGACTCGGCGGCCACCTGCGTGGTCAGCGCGGGCAGCTTGACCAGGGTCTCACCGGCCTTGGTGGCGAGAGCGCCGGCGTTCTCGGGGGCCGAGAACAGCGACTCCTTGAAGCCCTTGAGGTTGGTCAGGAAGGTCTCGAGCTCGGCGGCCGCCTTGGCGTCCACGTTGGCCGGCGCCTGGAAGGGCTTGCCCTGCAGGGTGTCCGCGATCAGCTTGCCGAAGTCCTCCTTCGACATCTTCGCCTTCTCGGGCATCGCCGCCATCTGCTCGATCATCGTGTCGACGTCGTCGATGGGCTTGGTGACCGACGCGAGCTCGGCGTCGAGCTCCTCGGGCAGCATCTGCAGCTTGTCGTAGGCCGACCGATCATCGCTGCCCGCCCCGCCCCCCTTCTTCTGCGATCCGCCGCACGCCACGAGCGCGCCACTCGACAGAAGCACCGCCATCAGCATCAGAATCCGACGCATGAACACTCTCCTCGAGCCATGAACGTGCCGCGAAGCGCCGGCCGACCCCCTGTCGGCGCGACCCAATCTCGGTCCCGAGAGACCACTGCGGCCACATCGCGCGGCACGCTAGGCCATCGCGGGGCACAGGTCAACGCCTGGGACGCGGCGGCTTGATTTCACCCGGGGAGTGCGGGAGGGTCGCTCGAAATCGGCCATGCTGCGCGCCCTCCTCCTCATGATCGTCTGCCTCGCCCTGCCCTGGTCGGCCCGGTGCCAGGTGGACGCGGCCCGTGTGGATCGCGCAGCGACGCTGCTGTGGGTGCCCGCGCTGTGGGGCGCGGTCACCATCGAGCTGGGCGTCGAGGGGCGCTTCCCCGGGGTGCTCGGGGGCGAAGGCCTGGTCCTGCCGACCGAGCTGCTGAAGGGCGGCGTCGGCTATCTGCACTACGTGGACGGGCACGGCCGCCTGGGTCTCGGCGGCTACGTCGTCGCGGCCTTCAGCCTGCCCGGCGCCGAGGGCGACGGCCAGCGCCTCACCCGCGTCGACTTCGGGCTGGCCGCGCGCCGCCGCTTCATCAGCCACGACTTCTTCCACCTGACCCTGGGCCTGTTCACCGAGATCGGCCCGGTGGTGCTGCAGGACCGCCCGGTCGATCCCGAGGGCGGCGTGGTGGCCGACGACGCGAGCGGACTGCGCTGGGCGGCGGGCCTCGAGACCGGCCCCGGCCTGCTGTACCACCTCGATCCCTTCCTCTTCGCCGAGGTCGTCGCGCGCCTCGGCGTCGAGGCGGTGCACCTCGAGGGCGTGACCGAGTGGACGGTCATCGGCGCCCTGCGCGTCGTCTTCGACTTCACGCTGCGGGGCCGGGACGACGACGCCGACCGCGACCGTGATCCGTGGACGGCTCCGGGCGTGGTCCGGTAGTAAGCCCCGTCGCCGCTTCACCGAGGTGTCCCGTGCTGCCGACCACCACGCGCCGAGCTGCCTGCGTCCCCGTGCTGGGCGCCCTCGACCCCCGCGGCCACGAGGGCCTGACCGCCGCGCTGGCCGGCCTGACGGCGGGCGGCGCGCAGGGCGCCCCCGTCGCGTCCGCGGTGCGGGATCTCACCGCGCTGCCCGAGCGCCTGGTGCTCGACGCCCTGCGCCGGGCCCTGGCCGACGCGCCGGTGGACGCGGTGCTCTTGGGCGATCCGGGCGCCGCGCGCCTCGCCTGGGCGGTGGCCGAGCCGCTGAGCGCGCGCGGCCCGTGGATCGTCGATCCCGATCTGTGCGACGCCCACGGCGAGCCGCGGCACGACCGCGCGGTGTTCGACGCGGTGCGCGACGCCTGGCTGCCCCACGCCGAGGTGCTGGTGGTCGACGCCCACGAGGCGGGGCGCTTCGTCGGGCGCCCGGTCGAGGATCTCGCGGGCATGCGCGAGGCCGGCAAGCGCCTGTTCGACGCGGGCGTCACCTGGGTGGTGCTCACCGGCGGCGCGCTGGAGGGGCACGCGGTCGACCTGGCCTACGACGGGCGCGACTTCACCGAGTTCGGGGCCGACCGCCGCCGGCGGATCGGGCTGGTCGGGGCCGGCGCCGCCTTCGCGGGGCACCTGACGGCGCGGCGCGCGGCGGGCGACGCGGTGCTGATCGCGGTCGAGGCGGCCAAGGCGGCGATCGGCGCGGCCATCGACGACGCGCTCGAGGTGGGCGGCGCCGCCCGGGCCCTGCCGCTGGCCGCTTCGCTGCGGCAGGCGGGCGTGGATCTGACGCCGATCGAGGTGGCGCCGCCGGCCGCCGAGCGTCCCTGATGGGCGGTTGCGCGCGCGGCGGGGCGCGGCGATGATGCGGCACCGACCGGGAGGGACCGTGGCCACGACGCGGATCGCCATCGCCATCGCCGCCGCGTGCGCCGCCGGGGGCTGCACCCGCTCGGACCTGTCCGACACCGCCGCCATCGACTGCGCGCCCGGCGTGCGCGCGCTGGTGCAGAACGCGGCCTTCTGCGTGTACCCGGATCAGCGGCCCGAGGACTGCCCCGAGGCCCTCCCCTTCCGCCAGTCCGTGCGCGGCTTCCTGCTGTGCAGCGTCGACGCCGAGCCCGCGCCCGCGCTGCTCGAGGCGGCCCTCGCCGAGGCGCTGCGCGCCGACGACGCCGCGCCGCCCGACGCCGCCATCGACGCCGACCTGCGCCCGCGCATCGTGGACGCCTTCGCCCCCTGAGCCGCTCCGCCGAGGACCCCCGAGATGATGGAACTGCTGACCGACCCCCAGGCGTGGATCTCGCTTCTGGTGCTGACCGCGATGGAGATCGTGCTCGGCATCGACAACATCGTGTTCATCACGATCCTGTGCGGCAAGCTGCCCGCCGAGCAGCAGCTGAACGCGCGCCGGCTGGGCCTCGCGGCCGCCCTGGGCACGCGCATCCTGCTGCTGCTGTCGATCAGCTGGGTGATGCGCCTCACCGAGCCCCTCTTCGAGCTGGTGAAGCCGTGGAGCGGCAAGGATCTCATCCTCGCCATCGGCGGACTGTTCCTGATCTACAAGGCCACCACCGAGATCCACGAGAACGTCAACCACCCCGGCGTCCAACCCGACGAGGTCACCGTCACGCCGGAGGGCGCGAAGGTGCGCGGCTTCGGCGCGATCATCACCCAGATCATGTTGCTGGACATCGTCTTCTCGCTCGACTCGGTGATCACCGCGGTGGGCATGGCCGATCACGTCCCCGTGATGGTGGTCGCGGTGCTGATCGCGGTGGGCGTGATGATGGTGTTCGCCGGGCCCATCGGCGACTTCGTGCAGCAGAACGCGAGCATCCGGGTGCTGGCGCTGGCCTTCCTGGTGCTGATCGGCGTGATGCTGATCATCGAGGGCACCGGCGGGCACGTGAACAAGGGCTACATCTACAGCGCGATGGGCTTCTCGCTGGCGGTCGAGGTGCTGAACATGCGCATGCGCGCCCGGCAGAGCCGCCTGCCTCGCGTGTGACGCGCCCGGGAGTGGGCGTCACAGCAGCTCGGCCTCGATGCCCGCGTCGTTGCCGAACTGGAACCGCTGCTCGTACAGGTTCTGGTTGCGCTGCATCTGCTCCTCGAGGCGCTGCTCGACGTTGCTCTTCTGCTTGCGTGGGCGCGCCGGGCGGCGGCGCGACGGCCGGGCCGGCTCGACTTCGACCCGCAGGGGCGGGCTGAAGGCCACGTCGCCCGCCTCGGTGTAGGCCAGCACCTTCGGGCCGGCGAGGCGGGCGACGCCGCGCACGTCGGTGGTCGCCACCTCGACCTCGCCCGAGCCGACGCCGCGCAGCGCGACGCCGGCGGCGCGCCGCCCGTCGACGCGCACGGTCACGCGCAGCGCGGCGCCGTCGTCGGCCACGTTGAGGGCCAGATCGCTGCGCACCGCCAGAGCGACCGCCGTGACGCCGCCCGCGTCGAGCTGCACCAGGTACGCCCCGCGCTGCTCGAGGGGCAGCGCGAGGGGGCGCGCCCGCGGGAAGGGATCGGCGTCCACCCGTACCGCGCCCGACCAGGTGGGGCTGACGCCGGAGACGTTCACCGCCAGCACCCGCTCGAGGCCCCCGTCGCGCAGGAAGACCGTGCGCAGGTCCAGCCGATAGGCGCGCAGGTGCACGGTGTCGACGTTGGCCAGGGTCACCGGCAGCTTCAGCGGCGCGTCGTCGGCCACCTGCACGAAGGGCTCGGCCTTCAGCGTCACGGCCTTCAGGGCGGCGGCCGCCGCGGCGGCCTCCTCGTGGGTCGACGCGGCGGCCTCGTAGGCGGCGCGCGCGGCGTCCAGATCACCCTTGGCTTCGTACAAGCGGGCCAGCGCATAGCGCGCGTCGTCGCGGCTGCCCGCCGGGGCCGCCGAGCCGTCGGGCTGCGGGAAGTCCTCGCTGCTCACCCGGCGGAAGAGCGCCAGCGCCCGCTCGTCCTCGCGCAGCCGCAGGCGCGACAGCCCCTCGAGGTAGAGCAGCCCGTCGAGCA
>JAUHXL010000315.1 GCA_030426945.1 bacterium | reverse complement strand
GGGTGGCGCCAGGGCACGTGGGCGAAGCTGTAGCAGACGTCACCGGCCTGCGTGGTCACGTAGTCGCAGACGTCCTTCGCCACCGTCCCGCAGGTGTCGCAGGGCACGAGCTCGCCGCGGTCGTGGCGGGGGAACTTCACCTTCAGCGGCCCGTCGGTCACCCGCCCGACGATCTCGGAGTTCATGAAGTTGCCCAGGCGGATCAGGGTCGCGCCCCACGCGATGGACATCGCGATGCGGTCGAGGACCTCGCGCACCGGCATCGTGTGCTTGCGCGCGAACCAGATGAGCGTGGCGATCAGGGCGATCGTCGTGCCGTGGCTGGCGAGGCCGCCCTCCCAGAACTTCAGGATGTCGATCGGGTTCTTCAGGTACCGCTCGGGCTCGTAGAAGAGACAGTGGCCGAGGCGCGCGCCCGCGATGACCGCGATGACGCCCACCGTCAGGAACTGCTCGGCGACCTCGCGCTTGCGCCCCCCGCGCAGCATCTGCCACTGCCAGAAGTAGTACCCCCCCATCAGCGCCATCGCGTAGAGCACGCCGTAGTAGCGGATACCGCGGCCACCCAAGAGCCAGTCGGGCAGATGGAAGAGGTTGGGGTCGACGTTCCAGACGAACACGGCGCCTCCCGGGGCTGAGGTCGAGCGGCGGGGAGAATGGCACAGCGTGCGGAGACGGGAAACCCCGGACGTCCAAGGTGCTGTGGCGCGCGAGTCCCAGGTCGGCAGACCCCACCGATGAGCGCGCCTCCCTGGGGTCACGCGCGCCCCGCCCGGCGCTTTCTCGGCGTGACCCGGCGGTGACGCCGTGGCACGGATGGTGCACACTTTGGCGCTTGTCCAGATCCGACCGGCGCGGTGTATGCTGCGCGCAACAGGGTGCTTTCGAGGGGGAGACGGCATGGTACGACGTTTCGACGGCCCGACGCTGGCTTGGGCGCTGGGCGCCTTGCTGGTCGTGGGCTGCGCCGACGACGACGTGGACTTCGGCGAGCAGGGGGGCGAAGCGGACGCCACGGCCCCCCAGCCGGACGGCGGCGGGGGTGGCGGGCCACCCGCGCCGACGCCGGACATGTTCGTCCCGCCGGCGAACTGCAACGCGTACGCGTACCGCGAGACGGTCTACGACTGCTCGACCCTCGACAAGTGCACCGAGCAGAACTTCGAGTTCCGCCTCGCCTGCTGCGAGTGCGACCCGCGGTTCTGCAACGCGCAGCCGGGCGAGTGCGGTCCGCCGCCCGACGCCGCGCCCCCGCCGAACCAGCCCCCGCCCGGCGACGGTGGGGTCGCCCCGCCGCCGAACCAGCCCCCGCCGCTCGAGAGCTGCATGAACTGCCACAACGGCTCGCAGCGCAACGACTACAGCGGCCCGGGCCTGTCGAACCCGCACCCCTTCCCCGGCGCCGAGAACATCTCGTGCTCGGGCTGCCACGGCGGCAACCCCGCGGGCAACGGCCGCCTCGGCAGCCACGTCCCGGCCCCGCCGGAGATCGGCGACCGCGCGTTCCAGGCCAACAACGAGAAGGCCTTCTTCAACCGCCGCACCTTGGCCGGCATCGACAAGCTCGAGCCCGCCACCTTCTGCGACGTCAACGGCGACGGCGTGGGCGAGGCCTGCCCCCCCGACCACCAGGGGCCGACCTACACCAACAGCGACTGGCTGCAGTTCATCAACCCCGGTGATCTGCGCGTGACCGGCCAGGGCCGGGGCTGCGGCGCCGAGGGCTGCCACTTCAACAAGCACGCCCAGTGGGTGCCGCGCTCGCCCATCGCGACCACGACGGGCTTCTTCTCGGCCACCCGCTTCTTGTCCGGCATCGAGAACCGCATCGCCGAGTATCGGGGCCGCGACATGGACGGCGACAGCCTCGCCGACTCGGCGCCGCGCGCGGTGAGCAACCCGGCCTACAACGAGGCCACCCGCGAGGTGGGTGAGGTCGGTCGGCTCGTCGAGCAGCCCGAGAAGGCCGGCTTCCGCGGCGAGATGTACCAGAACGGCATCTACGACGCGGCCACCCTGGCCAACCACCTCGACAACACCGATCCGGCGCGCCCCAACCGCGTGCGCTACGGCAGCCCGCTCGAGACGCTGATCGACGAGCAGGTGTCGATCACCTGCGGTGACTGCCATCTGCACAGCGCCGGCCAGAACGACCGGTACGCCGACTTCCGCGGCTCGGGCTGTACGGCCTGCCACATGGAGTACAGCTACGACGGCCGCAGCCGATCGGGCGATCCCAACGTGCCGCGCAACGAGCCGGCCAACCCCGACGCCATCGCGCCGGGGGAGCGGGCCCACGTGGAGGCCCACCAGATCCGCAACGTGGCGAAGATCCTGCCCAACGGCGCCTTCGTCCGCGGCATCAGCGATCGCGCCTGCGTCGGCTGCCACCAGGGCAGCAACCGCACCGTCCTGCAGTTCTGGGGCATCCGGCTCGACCAGAACCAGGATCTGACGAACAACTTCCAGTACCCGCAGAACCCGGCGAACTTCCAGAACACGGCGCAGGACGACCGGCTGTACGATCCGGGCGTGAACAACGCCACGTTCAACGGGCGCAACGCCAACCAGCACATCCTGTTCGAGGACTACGACAACGATCAGCGCGACGACACCCCGCCCGACGTGCACTACGAGGCGGGCATGGGCTGCATCGACTGCCACGGCAGCCGCGACCTGCACGGCGGCACCGAGGGTGATCCGAGCAGCGGCCAGATCCGCAGCCGGCAGAATCAGGTGACGACGATCAGCTGCGAGTCGTGCCACGGCGGCATCGCGAACCGCGCGGCGACGGGCCCGTGCACGACGTACGACGGCCGCGCGGCCGAGTGCGTCCAGGATCGGGAGGGCAACGCCCTGCGCCACGTCACCAAGGACGCGGCCGGCGACTACTGGTTGGTCAGCCGGGTGTCGGGGCAGCGCCACTACATCCCGCAGACGCACGACGTGGTGGTCGACAACAACAAGCGCAACCCGCTGAACTCGCGGCTGATCTACAACCCGCGCGCCTCGTACGCGATGGGTCGCGCCGACGGCAACGACCGCACCGGCATCGGCCCGAATCAGGCCGATCCGAACCTGATGCGCAACCGGAACTTCAGCCACACCGACAACATGGACTGCGCGTCGTGCCACGCGTCGTGGACGAACAACTGCATCGGCTGTCACCTGAAGACGCAGTACGATGTCGACCCGAACAACTACTTCTTCAGCAACATCACCGGTGAGCGCATCCTGCTGTTCCAGGCGAACGCCGACTTCGTCTATCAGTCGCCGGTCATGATGTACCTGGGCATCAACAGCCGCGGGAAGATCACGCAGATCTCGCCCGCCGAGAAGTTCTTCTACCGCTACCAGGACCTCAACGGCGTCGAGTCCGAGGTGCTGGCGTTCAGCGACCGGCTCGGCGAGGGCAACAACCCGGTCGCGCCGCGCAACGCGCACCCCAGCCTGGCGATGAACCAGATGATGCCGCACTCGATCCGCGGCAAGGTGACGCAGAACATGGAGGGGCCGCGGTACTGCGTGACCTGTCACCTGAACACGGCGCAGATCGATCAGTTCGGGGCGCAGTACGCCGACTTCCGGAACAACTACTACAACCGCAACTACGCCAACCTGGACTTCAACCTGTTGCAGCAGCACATCGGCGAGAACACGGGCAACCAGCTGAACTCGCCCTTCTTCGTGCACATGACCGCCGGTCTGGGCACGGGCCTGTTCCTGTTCGACGCCAACGGCTGCCCCCAGAACCCGCTGGACGACAACCCCAACCGCGAGAACTGCAACGATGTGGCGCCGTCCCAGCAGTTCAACGTGAACAACGTGGCCTACGACCTCGACCGGGTGGCCGAGATCACCGGCGTGCCCAACGCCTCGAGCGCGCACCCGCGGCTCACCGGCGAGGGTCCGCAGCGCATCGGCGCCTCGAACCCCGAGATGGCCGGTCCGATGGACGCCCAGCGGCTGCAGATGATGACGGATCCCAACGTGGGCCTCGTGCTCGACAGCTGGCTGGACGCCAACGGCGCGCCCCAGGGTGGGGCCGCGAACTTCCTGCAGTAGATCGCGATCCGAAGGGACCGGGAAGACCGTTGACGCCGACCCTTTTCTCCCCGCATGCCGCATGGACGCTGGCCCTGACGACCGCGCTGGTGGTCGGCGCGGCTGGCTGCGGCGAGGAACCCCTCGACCTCAACCCCCGGCGTGACGGGGGCGGCAGCAGCGGCGCGGGCGGCGGCGGCGGCGGCGGCGATCTCGACGCCGGGCCGTCGGGCGGCGGCGGCGGCGGTGGCCCCGCGCCCATCCGCGACGCCCGCGTCGACGAGGCGGGGGTGCCCGTCGAGCCGATGCCGGATCGCGAGGCCTTCGAGACCGAGATCCTCGCGATCCTCGACCGCCGCTGCTCGTCCCTCGCCTGCCACGCCGGGCCGCCCCCCCGCGACGACAGCGCGTTCCAGATCTACGGCAGCCCGGACAACCCGGTCTTCCGCCTCACCGCCGAGCAGATCGACGCCAACTACGGCGAGTTCCTCGCGTTCGTCGACTTCTGGAACCCCGATCAGAGCGACATCCTGCGCTTCCCGCTCGCGGGCCCCGACGGCGATCCGCCGCACCCGACCAACAGCGGCCCGGTGTTCACCTCGGCCAGCGCCGACTACCTCACGCTGCGTGATTGGATCGTCGCCGCGACCACGCCGCCCGAGCCCGACGCGGGCGTCGACATGGGCGTGCCCAGCAGCGACGGCGGCATGGGCGGCTCCGGCGGCGGGGTGCCTTGCGAGGCGCTGCCCTCGACGGACGCGCCCGGACGGCCAGCCGGCTGGATGATGCGCTTCGCCGACGAGGTGCACCCCATGCTCGTCGAGAGCTGCGCCGAGTCCGAGTGCCACGGCACCCCCGGCGTCGGCGGCAGCCTGTGGCTGCAGACCGACGAGGATGAGTGCGGCCCTCGCTGGAACTACCTCACGGTGCAGTGGTTCATCGACCCGATCACGCCGGTCGCTTCGCCCATCCTGACCCAGCCGGTGACCCCCCAGCACGGCGGCCGCGAGGTGTTCGCCGGGACGGCGGATCCGCGCTATGGCCTGCTCAGGCGGTGGATCGAAGAGGGCCTCTGACGCGCCGCAGCGCGCCGGTTCGAGGCTCGCGCCCGGCTCAGAAGGCGACCGCGGCCGCCACCGACACCAGCAGCATGCCCAGCCCGACGGCCGCCACGGGCCGCGCGAGCGGCCAGCGCGGCAGCTCGATGGCGTTCAGCCAGCCGCGCAGGGTGGGCATGTCGGGCATGCCCACCTCGTCGATGCGCGCCACGACGTCGTCCAGGGCCAGCACCAGGGCCTCGACGCGGCGCAGCCCATGCGTGGCGCGCATCCACTCGAGCGGGCGCAGGGGCGAGCGCGTGGCCGCCAGCTCGTCGCCCCGATCCGCGAGCTGCCGCGCGAACTCGCCGATCACGCCGCGCACCAGCGAGGCGGGCGGGATGGGCACGGCCTCGGCGGTCAACCCCACCACGGTCGGCAGCGCGTCGAGGCCGAGGACGAAGTCGGCCGGCCGCTCGCCCCGCGGCACGCGGTAGAGGCGCAGGGCCATCACGTAGCGCAGGTCGGGATCGCCGAGGAGCCGCAGGTAGCGCTCCACATTGGCGGTGAACTCGGCCAGCAGGCCGGGCACCCGCTCGGTCGGCGGGAGCTCGACACCCGGCGCGTTGGGATCGACCCCCAGCCGGCCCATCACGATGGCCGTCACCGACCGCTCCTGCACGACGCTGCGCACCAGTCGCCCGGTGTTGCAGGCCTCGAGGTACCGGCCGAGGTGCTCGAGGCGCCCCTCGGCCCACGCGCGGAAGGCGTCGGCGGCTTGATCCTCGGGCCGCACCAACAGCACCACGCGCCGCTCGAAGAAGGGCGCGGCCTCCGCCTCGGGCTCGACCCGAATCCACGCGCCGTGGCTGTGAATCTGCCAAGGCGCGTCCGCGGCCGGGCGCTCGCCGAGGAGCGTCAGCAGGCGGCTGCCCTTCTCGCGGACGAACTGGAAGATGTGCGGGCCGCCGAGCCCCCGAGGATCGAAGCGGATCACGAGCGCGAAGCTAGCAGCGTCGGCCCGGCGAGGCACGCGAAACACGCGCGGCGGGCCACCGCCGGCCGGGCGGAAGGCCTCGACATGCCGAGCCGCCTGCGCCAGAATCCGCCCCGCGCGCGCCCGGGGGCGGGCGCGTCGACAGAGGGAGTGCGAGGTAGATGACCGGACCCGAAGACGTGATCAGCGGACAGAACCTGCCCTTCATCGAGGCGCTGTACGCGCAGTATCTCGAGGATCCGGACGCCGTCGAGCCCGCTTGGCGCAGCTTCTTCGCGGGCCTGTCGGGCAACGGGCTGCAGGCCGCCGACGTGCGCGGCCCGAGCTTTCCGCCCCGCAGCATCTTCGCGGCCCGCGGCGCGCCGCAGCGCCCCCGCCGCGGCCTGGACTTCGCGGCCCGGCAGGATCGCGTCGACCAGCTCGTGCGCGCCTATCGCGTGCGTGGGCACATGATCGCCACCCTCGATCCCCTGGGCCTTCATCGGGAGCTGCACCCGGAGCTCGAGCTCGACCACTACCAGCTCGGCGAGGCCGATCTCGACGAGCGCTTCTCCGCGCGCACGCTGAGCGGTCCGCCGGTGCTGCCGCTGCGGGACATCCTCGATCGGCTCAAGCGCACCTACTGCGGCTCGATCGGCGTGCAGTTCATGCACATCGACGACATCGACGTGAAGATGTGGCTGCAGAGCCGCATGGAGGCGACGCAGAACCAGCTCGAGCTGCCGCGCGCGATGCAGCGGCGGGTCCTGACCAAGCTGATCGATGCCGAGATCTTCGAGCAGTTCATCCACAAGAAGTTCCTCGGCGCCAAGCGCTTCTCCCTCGAGGGCGGCGAGAGCCTCATCCCGCTGCTGGACCTGGCCCTCGAGACGGCCGCCGAGCACGGCGTGGAGGAGGTCGTCATCGCGATGGCGCACCGCGGCCGGCTGAACGTGCTCGCCAACACGCTGGGCAAGCCGGCCGCGCAGATCTTCCGCGAGTTCGCCGACAGCGATCCCGATCTGCACTTCGGCGGCGGCGACGTGAAGTACCACATGGGGTACAGCTCGGATCACGTCACCGAGGATGGGGCCGCGCTGCACCTGTCCCTGTGCTTCAACCCGAGCCACCTCGAGTTCGTCAACCCGGTGCTGCTCGGCCGGGTGCGCGCCAAGCAGGACCGCCGCGGTGACGTCGAGCGCCGGAAGGTGCTGCCCATCCTCATCCACGGGGACGCGGCCTTCGCCGGTCAGGGGATCGTGCAGGAGACGCTCAACATGAGCGAGCTGCCCGGCTATCAGGTCGGCGGCACGGTGCACGTCATCGTCAACAACCAGATCGGGTTCACCACGCCGCCCGAGTCGGCGCGCTCCTGCTACTACGCCTCCGACGTCGCCCGGATGCTGCAGATCCCCATCCTGCACGTGAACGGCGAGGATCCCGAGGCGGTGGCGCAGGCGGTCAAGCTGGGCATGGACTTCCGGGCCGAGTTTCGGAAGGACGTCGTCATCGACATGTGGTGCTACCGCCGCTACGGCCACAACGAGAGTGACGATCCGGCCTACACCCAGCCGCGCATGTACCAGGCCATCCGCAAGCGCAAGTCGGTGCGGCAGGGCTACCTCGACAGCCTGGCCCGGCGCGGCGGCATCGCGAAGGACGAGGCCGACGAGATCGCGGTGGCGCGGCGGCAGCGGCTCGACGACGCCCTGTCGGAGGCGAAGTCGCGCACCTACACCTACCAGCGCGACTTCGGCCGCGGGCTCTGGAAGGACTACCTCGGCGGCGCCGACGACGCGGTGCCGGACGCGGAGACGGCGATCGACCGGGCGCGGGCCGAAGCGCTGCTGCTGGCCCAGACGAAGGTGCCCGAGCACCTGGCGCCTCACCCGAAGATCGAGCGCCTGCTGAACAGCCGCGCCGAGATGGCGCGGGGCGAGAAGCCCCTCGACTGGGGCGCGGGCGAGGCCCTCGCCTTCGCGAGCCTGCTCGCCGAGGGCGCGCGCGTGCGCCTCAGCGGTCAGGACAGCGGCCGCGGCACGTTCAGCCACCGTCACGCGGTGCTGCACGACTACCAGGATGGCCACCGCTACCTGCCCCTGAACAACCTGGGCGTCACGCAGGCCCCCTTCGAGCCCCTCGACAGCCCGCTCTCCGAGGCCGGCGTCCTGGGCTTCGAGTATGGCTACAGCCTCGACTACCCCGACGGGCTGGTGCTGTGGGAGGCGCAGTTCGGCGACTTCGTCAACGGCGCGCAGGTGATCATCGACCAGTTCATCGTCAGCAGCGAGGACAAGTGGAGCCGCCTGAGCGGCTTGGTGATGCTGCTGCCCCACGGCTTCGAGGGCCAGGGCCCGGAGCACTCGAGCGCGCGCCTCGAGCGGTTCTTGGGCATGGCCGCCGAGGACAACATCCAGGTCTGCAACCTGACCACGCCCGCGCAGCTGTTCCACTGTCTGCGCCGGCAGATCCGCCGGCCGATCCGCAAGCCGCTCGTCATCATGACGCCGAAGA
>JAUHXL010000314.1 GCA_030426945.1 bacterium | reverse complement strand
GCTCAGCCCTTCGGAGGACCGCCTTGAGGTTGCTGCTGCTGCTGGCGATCACCGCCATCGCCACGTCCGCCCAGGCCCGCGAGTGGGAGCTGGTGCACGAGGAGAACGGCATCGTCGTGCATCGGAAGGACGTGGCCGGCCGCGACCTGCCCGTCTTCCGCGGGCGCGGCGCCGTCAACGCGTCCATCTACCAGGTGATGGCCGTGCTCATCGACGCGCCGCGCCGGCCCGAGTGGCTGCACCGCTGCGTCGAGGCGAAGGTGATCGAGAAGCTGGGCGAGTTCGCGACGGTGAACTACAGCCGCACCGACGCGCCGTGGCCGGTGGAAGATCGCGACGCGGTCATGATCGGGCAGCTCTTCACGGTCGAGCCGGGCGTGAAGTACCGCGCCGAGTTCCACGGCATCCCCGATCCGCGCATGCCGCCGCGACCCGACGCGGTGCGCATGAAGCGCCTGCACGGCCACTGGCTGCTGACCTCGCTGAGCCCCAACAAGACCCACGTCGAGTACCTGGTGGACGCCGATCCCGGCGGCATCCTGCCCGACTGGCTGGTGAAGCAGGCCAGCAAGGAGCTGCCCTACAAGACCCTGCTGAACCTGCGCCGGCAGACGCGCAAGACGCGCGGGCAGTACGACGCCTTCCTCGACCGCTGGGATCCCGAGCGGCGCCCCAAGGACGCCCCGGCGCCGACGCAGCCCGAGATGTGGAAAGAGCCGGGCAAGTGAGCGCGCCCGCGCGGTACACCGGCGGCTGCCACTGCGGCGCGGTGCGCTTCGCGGTCACCGTCACCGATCACACCGCCCTCGCCTGCAATTGCTCCGTCTGCCGCATGAAGGGCTTCGTCCACGTCATCGTGCCGCGCGACCGCTTCGAGCTGCTGGCCGGCGAGGCGGCGCTCACCACCTACACCTTCAACACCCACACCGCCCGCCACACCTTCTGCAAGGTCTGCGGCGTGCAGTCCTTCTACGTCCCCCGCAGCCACCCCGACGGCGTCAGCGTCAACCTGAACTGCCTCGACCCCGCCGCCGCCCCCCGCTTCGAGGTCGTCCCCTTCGACGGCGCCAACTGGGAAGCCAACATCGCCTCCATCCGCTGAGCCCCCCCACCCTTGCCCTTGCCCTTGCCCTTGCCCTTCCCCTTGCCCTTGCCCTTCCCCTTGCCCTTGCCCTTCCCCTCCCACCCGAGCACCCCGGCCCCGACCACGCACGACCCACGGTCGTGGACCCCTTGACCTTGACCTTGACCTTGACCGTGCCCTCCCCCTGCCGCGCCGCCCCCCTCACGCACCACCCCAACGCCCGCAGGCCGCCCCCCCTCACTCCAACCCCATCGCCTCGAACAACGTCGTAATGTTCACCCCGAACCCGAACAACAACGACACCAGCAGCTCCCCCTGCCGATCCCACGTAACCTCCGCCCACACCGCCCCGCTCAGATAACTCTCCGCCAGGCTCTGCGGCCCCGCGTCCGTCGCCGGCGGCAACCGCAGCCCCAGCCCCACCACGCCCGACACCCGCAGATCGTCCACCTCGACCTCGTCGTAGCGCAGCGGCGTCAGGAACCCCACGTTCAGCTGCGGGTTCACCGGCAGCCACGGCTCCCCCGCGTCGAAGTCGTACCCCTCCAACACCAGCACCGCCCCCAGCCCGAACGCCGGCTGCTCCACCCGCGCGTAGGCGCTCGAGATCGACGCCTGCAGCCCCGAGTTGGGCACCCGCTGCACCGTCGGCTGCGCCACGAAGGTCAGGTACAGGCGCGGCCCCACGCCCGACGCCCCGATCCAGCCGCGCGGCACCGGCACCTTGCGCGCGACGGCGCCGAAGGCCGCCCGCGGGAAGGACCGCGCCCCGCGCGCGTAGGCGCCGGGATCGGCGTGCCGCACCACCAGCCGCACCGTGCCGAACTGCGGCACGTCGATGCGGCCGCCCTGCGCCAGGTCGACCGGCACCACCAGCCGCCCGTCGCGCGTCACGCGCCAGCGGATGTTCTGGCGCGCCGGTAGCCGGTCGGCGAACAGCGCCAGCGTCGACGGCCGCGTGCCGGGCGGATCGGGCAGCGGCCGGTAGCCGTCCTTGGCCTCGGTCTGCAGCTCGATCGCGAAGGTCTGATCGCCGTGGTAGCGCATGAACCGCCGCCAGGCGTCCTCGGCCTCGGGGTCGCCGAACGCCTCGTCGCCCAGCGCGTCGTCGCAGGCGTCGGCCTCGCTGGACCACAGGCGCACCCGCAGTTCGCAGTCGCGCAGCTCGGCGTCGGTGACCGCCTTCGGCCCCCGGTCGCTGTACAACGCGGCCCCGCCGCAGCGCAGGCACACCCGGTCGGGCAGGTTCATCGCCAGCCGGTAGGGCGCCGCGCGCCGTCCGGTGGCCACGTCCAGCGTGCCGGCGCACAGGTTCAGGTCGCGCTCGTGCGCCTCCAGCCGCACCTCTGCTCGCTTCAGCCGCGCCGCCGCGCCGCACAGCCGCGCCTCGAACACCAGCGGCTCGCGCGCCACCCCCGCGGGCTCGACGGCCAGCCGCCCCGCCTCGTCCAGCCCGCAGTCGCGGCAGCGATCGCAGGTGGCCGGCGTCGCGCTCGGCGCGCACAGCGCGTACTGCTGGCCGCGCGGGCGCAGCCGCCACAGCTCGGGCGCGTCCACGTCGAAGTGCAGCCGGTTCACCCGCCCGGCCGCCAGGTCCGGCACGTCGGCCAACGCGGCCCACTCGCCCGCCGTCGCGTCGCCGCTGGGCGCGGGCAGCCACGCGTCCACACCCAGCGCGCTGAACGCGGGCGGCGCGTCGAAAGTGAGGCTGGGCAGCGGCGCGTCCGTGCGCAGCAGCACCTCGACGCCGTCCAGCGACTGCAGCCGTAGGGGCGCCTCGCCGCCCACGTCGGCGGCCACCCGCCGCACGTGCAGGCCCACCAGGTGGTGGTCGCCGTCGCCCGGCGCCAGCACGGTCAGCCGATCCTCCACCGACACCCCGTCGCGCGGCGGATCCAGCGCCACCCGCCAGTGAGGCGGCGGGCACCGCCAGTCGCCGGGCGCCCCGTCGGCCTGCCGCGGCGCCGCCACCACGCGGTACAGCACCAGCCCGTCGCGCATGCCGGCGTGCGCCCGCGTCAGCTGCTCCACCGCGTAGGCGCACTGCCGCGCCGTCACGGCCAGGTGCACGTGCCGGTCGAGCGCCAGCGGCCGGTCGCCGTCCAGCCGCCACAGCCGCAGGTCGGCCGCCAGCGGCGCCCTCTGCACCAGGCTGGCGTCGCGCCGCAGATAGCTGCGCAGCGGCTCGGCCCCGAAGCGCGCCTCGAGATCCAGCTCGAGCCGCGTGCCGCCCGCCACCTCGGCCGGCTGCAGGATGCGCCCGCAGGCCGGCCGCGACGTCGTGCCGTCTTGGGCCTCGCAGGTGCCCGCCACCGTGTCCAGCAGGCGCGCGACCGGGTGCGGCAGCACGCCCTGCAGCGTCGGGCTGCTGCGCTCGGGATCCGGCTGCGCCACCACCACCCGCGTGCGCAGGAAGCCCTGCGCGTCGATCACGTCGTCGGGCCCCGGCTCGACGATCCAGTCGCTGACCTCGCCCAGGCTCAGGTGCCGCGGGCCCAGCCGCTCCCCGGTCTCGGCCAGGTACCAGGGCTCGGCCGGCTCGAGCGGCCCGGCCGGCGTCGAAAAGGTCAGCCGCACGCGCCGCAAGAGCGGTCGCGGCACGCCCTGGTCGGTGCGCCAGTCCTGGGGCACCTCGAGCCGCCAGGTGCAGACGCGATCAGTGCAGCGGGGCGCGCAGGTCGTCTCGGGCTTCACGTCGGCGCCGGGCACGGTGAGGCAGGCCGACTGGCGCAGGCTGGGGTGGGCCGCCAGCAGCGGCGCGAACAGGTGAACGTCCAGCCGCTCGGGCCGCCCGGGTCGCCACCCGAGCGCCACCCGCGGGCCCACCACGTCGCCGGGCGGCATCAGCGCCAGCGTGTTCAGCGCCACCGGCGCGTAGACATCGACGAACAGCAGCGTCCAGTCCAGCCGCGGCGGCTGGCAGCCCTCGGCGCTGTCCGCCGCCCACACCGCGGCCGTGCGCTGATAGCCGTCGGCGGGCTCGGCGTTGGCGCGGGTGAAGCTGTCGGTGACCGCGAGCTGGTTGGCGGTGGTCGCGGCGCCGATGAGCGGCGCGCAGGCCACGCGATCGGCGCCGAGCACGATCTGCGGCGAGCCCCCGGTGGCGTCCGGGCGCGCCAGCACACGGCGCACCTCGACGCGCGGCGCCCGCAGCAGCAGCCGCGCGGGGCCCTCGACGCCGTCGAGCCCCACCCGCAGCGTGACCGCCCGGCGCGTGCGGTCGGCGAACAGCGCCAGCGCCTCGCGCGGCAGCACGATCTCGGTGCGGTCGCCCCGCCGCACGACGCAGTCGCGCACCCGCCGGTCCTCGCCCAGGATGCGGCACGCGCCCAGGTTCAGCCGCGCCGCGTCCGGGTGGTCGACGTGCAGCACCAGGCGGTCGCCGTCGACGCGCAGGGTGCTCGCGTCCACGCGCACCGGCAACACCGGCTCGGTCTCGGCCGCGGCCACGGTGGGCAGCAGAAGCAGCGCCAGAAAGAGGCCCCTCATTCGGCCGCGCCCCCGACTTCGTGGTCGTCGTCGTCGTCGTCGTGGTCGACCGGATCGGCGAATCGCCCAGCCGCCGAGCGCGCCCCCGCCGTCGTCACGCGCATCCGCACGCGGCCCGGCCCGAGCGACGGCCGTGCACGCCCGCGGCCCGCGAGCGCCGAGCCGTCGCCGAATCGCCCAGCCGCCGAGCGCGCCGTCGCCGTCGACGACGACGCCGACGACGACGACGACCACGACCACGACCACGCCTCCGGCGGCGCGAGCAGCACCCTCACGGCCTTGCCCCGTCGTCGCGGAAGCGGGCGCACAGCGCGGGATCGTCGGGCCCCAGCACCTCGCCCGGCCCCTCGACGCAGCCGGTGTTGGGGCCGGCGAAGCCGCTGGCGCAGGCGTTGTCGACCAGGCCGCAGGTGGCGGGCCCGCAGAGGCACACCTGGCCGTCGCCGCAGGTCGCGTCGCCGGGCGCGCCGCAGGCCGGATCGACCGGCGCCTCGAAGCGCGAGCACACCGCGTCGGCGCCGACGATCTCGGCGCCCGCCACCTCGGCGGCCTCGAGGCAGACGTCCGGGCGCGCGGCCAGCGCCCAGTCGGCGGCGCAGGCGCGGTCGGGCAGCAGGCAGCGCTGCGTGCTGCACAGGCAGAACTCACCGGCGCCGCAGGTCGGCCCGCCCGGGCGGCCGCAGGCGGTGGGCAGGAAGCGCGCGCACAGCTCGCCGGCGGGCGCCAGGTCGCGCAGCAGGTCGTCGGCCGAGACGGACTCCGTGGGCTCGGCGCAGGTGTCGTCGGCGGCGTAACGCAGGCCCGCGCCGGCGCAGGCCGCGTCGCGGGTGACGCAGCGGCGCAAGGCGCACAGGCACAGGCCGTCGTCGGCGCAGGGCGCGTCCGTGGCCGCGCCGCAGGTGGGCTCCCGATAGCGCGCGCACAGGGGCGCGGGCTCGGCCTCGCTGGGCAGCAGCTCGTCGGGCGAGGTGACCAGGCAGCCCTCGCCGTTGGCGTAGCGCCAGTCGGCGGCGCATTGGTTGTCGCGCACGACGCAGCGGTTCTCGGCGCAGTGACAGGTCTGACCGGGACCGCAGGCGGGGTCGCCGGGCTGGCCACAGCTGGGCGCGGGCTCACCCTCACCGGGGCAGTAGGCCTGGTTGGCGCCGTCGATGGCGGTGGGCCGCAGGGCGGCCGACACACAGCCCTCGTCGCCGAAGCTGAAGCGCAGGCCCGACGCGCAGTCGGCCGCCGCGCGGGCGCAGCGGTTCACGCCGCAAACGCAGCGCTCGCCCACCCGGTCGCAGCGCGTGGCCACCCCCTCGGGCCCCACCACGCCGCACTCGAAGCGATCCTTGCAGCCGGTGAGCCCGGCCACGAGGCCGAGCGCCAGGACGAGCGCGCGCACGTTGGACTCCGCGGTCGAGGACGCGCGGGATCATGGCCCGGCGGACGCCGCGGCGTCCAGGGGGGCGGCACGGGGGGTCTGCTCACGAGCCGTCGGTGGTTGCTCCGACCGGCTGTCAGCTATCAGCGGTCAGCTGTCAGCCGGGCCCCGCACGCCGTGCCGAGTGCGAGACCGCTCGGCAAGCTCGGGGCCCTGGGTGATTGGGCAGAAGGTACACTCGTCGCGACGGAGCTGAAAGCTGACCGCTGAAAGCTGATAGCCCGTCCGCCCCGGCGGGACGTGCCGTGGACCGCGAACGGGTCCGAAATCGCACCCACGGCGCGGGTCAGAGCGCGCGCAGCACCACGTCCATGGCCTTCTTGGGGGTGCGGCGGACGCCGCGGCCCTGCTCGATGTGCAGGAAGCGCTCGCTGGCGGACTCGGCGGCGGCGCCGCACACCGCCTCGGTGTCGCCGGCCTCGTTCAGCAGGCGGCCCTGCAGGTTGGTGGTGCCGCACAGGCGGGGCAGCAGCACCAGGCCGGGGTGCGGGTTGCAGGTGGTGACCGCGTTCTCGGGGAAGGCCGCGGTGAGCGCGCGCGTGACCCGCACGACCGGGGCGTCGTTGGCCGCCGGGAAGGGCGTGCCGTTCGAGACGCTGAAGCCGTCGTCGGCCATGCCGTGCAGGCTGAGCACGACGTCGTCGGGGTGCAGACGCGCCAGCGTCGCGTGGGCCACGTGGAACAAGGTGCCGTCGCTGTGGGCGGGATCGCTCAGGCGGTAGGCGGCGTGATCGTCGTCACACACGCCGGTGGTGCCGTCGCAGCCGCTCGTGGCCTCGGAGGCGCAGCGGTGCGTGCCGCTGACCACCAGCAGACGGACGTGGCGCTGCGCGAAGGCGTGCCGGCCCTGGGTCAGGGTGCCGCGCTCGTTGAAGGGGTGCGGGACGCCGACGAGCACCGGGCGCGCGGCGTCGAAGCGCCAGCCGATGACCGGGCGCCCGCTGCCGGGGGGCGGGCGCCAGACGGCGATGTCCAGCGCGCCCAGGCGGCAGACGGCGTAGCCGGCGTCCTCGGCGAACCCGACCACCAGCTCGGCGTCGCCGTCGCTGGCCGCCTCGAGGCTGGCGGCCAACGCCGCGCGCTGCACCTCGTCGGGCGCCTCGAAGCCGCCGTCGCGGTCGGGCGGCGCGATGCCGGCGCGCGAGAACGCGTCGTCGATGCCGAAGGCGCAAGGGTCGAGCTCGGTGGTCCAGCGCAGCTGCTCCGCCGACGAGTCGGCGGGTGGCCTGCCGGGCGGCTCGAGCGGCCCGAGAGGCACGTCCAGCTCGCCGTCGTCGGCCTCCGCCCCCTCGTCATCGGCGCCCTCGCCCACCCCGTCCTCGTCGGCGACGACCTCATCGAGGGCCTCGTCGTCGTCCCGGGTCTCGTCCTCGGTGGGCTCGGGATCGACGTCCTCGTCGACGGCCACCTCGACCGACCGGGGATCCTCGGGGGGCGCCTCTTCGCTGGTCCACCCGCAGCCGCCGAGCAGCAGCAGGGCCAGGGCGAGGGCGCCCTTGGGGGTGCGGTCTGTGCTGAACATGAACCCCTCGAGGGTAGCCGACGCGCACCCCCCGCTCAAATCGGCACCTCCGTCCAGCCGTTTCACGCCCCTGTGTCATCGACCCGCTGCCGCGCACGCCGACCGTCTGATAGTGTGCGCGCAGACGACTCGCTGGAGCGCTCAAATGCACAATCCCCTCTCGCGCCTGGGGCTGCTGACCGCCGCACTCGTGGCGGGCACCCCGGCCTTCGCCCAGAACAACTCCAACGCCCAGTTCAACGCCGCGCAGCCGCGCGCCGCGACCTTCTCCGAGGGCCGCCTGGCGCACGACGTCTTCCGCGACGGCAAGAAGGGCATGGAGGTCCACTGGAAGGTCGAGGTCACCGGCATGAAGGGCCGGGAGCTCGAGGTCGCCTGCTACTTCAAGCGCAAGGACGGCACGCCCTTGAAGGACGCCAACGGCGCCTTCAAGACGACCACCGGCAACGTCTCGGTCGGCGACCGGGAGATGGTCAAGTTCGAGCCCGCGCTGTTCCGCGACTTCACGCTGTTCATCCCCCACACCGAGCTGCACGCCGGGCCGGGCAAGCACGATCTGACGGCCAACTGCGAGGCCTTCGACAGCGGCAAGTCGCTGGGCAAGAGCGGCTACCTCTCGTTCACCCTGCGCGTGGGCGAGGCCGTGCCCAAGAAGGCCGAGTTCGGCGCGGGCTTCCTCAAGCACGACGTCGTCCGCGACGGCGTGAAGGGCATCGAGGTCCACCACAACCTGACCGTGCAGGCGATGAAGGATCGCGAGCTCGAGGTCACCTGCTTCTTCTGGTTCAGCGATGGCCGCAAGCTGAAGGACTTCAACCAGCGCTACCGCGCGGCGGACGGCCAGGTGTCGACCAGCGATCGCGTGCAGGTGAAGTTCCCGGACGCCAAGTGGGCCGACTTCGTCGTCTTCCTGCCCTACGACGAGCTGCACATGTCGTCGGGCACCTCGAACCTGAAGGTGCAGTGCGAGGCCTTCGACGCCGGCACGTCCATCGGCAAGTCGGGCTTCTACCCCTTCAGCTTCACCAAGCCCTGACCGGGTCGGCCGGGCTGCGGCC
>JAUHXL010000313.1 GCA_030426945.1 bacterium | reverse complement strand
CGCCTACGCGCGCGAGGGCGTCGGCGCCTTCGGTTCGTGGCACGCGCAGCGCGGTCGGCTGAAGCGCCTGCTCGCCGACCTGATCGGCGCCGCGCCCGAGGACATCGGGCTGGTGCCCAACACCACCGCGGGGCTGATCGCGGTGGCGCAGTGCTTCCCCTGGGCGGCCGGTGATCGCGTGGTGGTCTTCGCGGGCGAGTTCCCCACCAACGTCACCCCCTGGCAGCAGGCCGCGGCGGCGTTCGACCTCGAGATCGTCACACTGCCCCTCGCCGATCTGGCCCGGCCCGGCGGCGCCGATCTCGGCCCCCTCGAGGCCACGCTCCGCCGCGGCGCGCGACTGGTCGCCATCAGCGAGGTGCAGTTCCAGACGGGCCTGCGCGCGCCCGTCGAGGCCATCACCGCGCTCTGCCACGCCCACGGCGCGCAGGTCTGCGTCGACGGCATCCAAGCGTGCGGCGTGGTGCCCCTGCGCGTCGGCGACGTCGACTACCTGGCCTGCGGCGGCCACAAGTGGCTGATGGGGCTCGAGGGCGCGGGCTTCCTCTACGCCCGACCGGATCGCGCGGCGGCGCTGCGCCCGCGCCTCGCCGGCTGGCTGAGCCACGAGCAGCCCGCCGACTTCCTCTTCGAGCCGGGCCGCCTGCGCTACGACAAGCCCATCCGCCGGCGCGTCGACTTCCTCGAGGCGGGCGCCCCCAACACCGCCGGCTATGCGGGGCTCGAGGCCGGGGTCGCTCTCATCGCGCAGCTCGGGGTGGAGCGCGTCTTCGCGCACGTGCAGCGGTGGCACGACGGGCTCGAGGCGGGCCTGATCGAGCGCGGCTTCCGCAGCCTGCGCGCGCCCGACCTGGCCCGGCGCAGCGGCGTGCTCGGCGTGCAGCCGCCCGCCCCCCACACGGTGGCCGGGCTGGCGGCGGCGCTCGGCGCGCGGGGGGTCGCCTGCACCACCCCGGACGGCGTGCTGCGCTTCGCCCCGCACTGGCCGAACGCGCAGGGCGAGGTGCCCCGGCTGCTCGACGCGATCGACGACGCCCTCGCCTCAGCGTGAGCGGCGCTTCGGGCGGCCGATCGTCTGCCGATCCGGCGTCCAGAACGTGGCCCGCCCCTGCTGGACGGCGCGCTCCACCGGCGCGCCGCAGCAGGTGCACCCCAGCCCCAGCCGCCCGTACACCCGGAAGGGGTTGTGGGCCTTGGCCGCCTGCAGGTAGGTGATCTCGTCGTCCGTCTCGCGCTCGAGGCTGGCGACCATGGCGGCGCGCACGCCCACCGCGAGCGCGGCGAGCGCGTCCGGCGGCAGATCGCCGCCGCGCGCCCAGGGATCCACGCCCGCGTCGTGCAGCCCCTCGCAGGCGTAGATGTTGCCCACGCCGGCCAGCCGCGCCTGATCCATCAGCGCCACCTTGATCGGCGTCTTCGCCGCGCCCAGGCGCGCCGCGAAGGCGGGCGGATCCGCGCACAGATCGAGGGCGTCGGGGCCCAGCCGGGCGATCTCGGCGGCGGCCTCGGCGCCCGTCGGGAACAGCCGCAGCCGCCCGAAGCGTCGCGGATCGACGAAGTCGAGCGCGTCGTCCGCGTCCGCGAGCCGCAGCTGCACGCGGGTGCCCGCGCGCGGCTCCTCGTCGGGCGCGCGCCGCACGAACTTGCCGGTCATGCCCAGGTGCACCGCCCACACGGCGCCGTCGTCGAGATCGACGAACAGCTGCTTGCCGTGCCGCCGCACGCCGGTCGCGACGCGCCCGCGCAGGCCCGCCGCCAGGGCCTCCGGCGTCAGATCGCGCAGGGGCGTCCCCGGCTGCGCCACCACACCGACGACGCGACGCCCCACCAGCCAGCGCCGCAGGTGCCGCGCCGCGAACTCGACCTCGGGCAGCTCGGGCACGTCCGCTCTACTTGTAGACCTTGAACTCGTCGCGCTGATAGCGGGCCCAGTAATCGGCCAGCTTCTCCTTGACCTTGGGCGCCAGCAGCAGGCCGCCGAGGATGTTGGGGAAAGCCATCGACAGGATCATCAGATCCGAGAAGTCGATGACGTTGCCCAGGCTGGCCACCGAGCCCAGCACCACGAAGATGAGGAAGATGAACCGGTACACCATCGTCGACGCGCGCCCGCGCCCGAACAGGTAGTTCCAGGCGCGCTCCCCGTAGTACGACCAGCTGATCATCGTGGAGTAGGCGAACAGCATGATGCTGATCGCCAGGACCCACGGGAACCAGCTCATCGTGTCCGCGAAGGCCCAGCGCGTCATCTCGACGCCCGTGCCGTTGCCGGTCGCCACGGTCGCGGCCAGGCCCAGCCCGGCCAGCGCGGTGCCGTCCTTCACCTCGATGCGCTTGTTCTGCTCGCTCAGCACGTACACGGTGCCGGCCTTGGTGACCGTCGTCCGCACGTCCTTCAGCTGCGCGGCGAAGGCGGCCTGCACCTCGGCCGCGGTCGCCGCGTCGATGTCCGCGAAGGCCGCCGCCTCGAAGGTGACCGTCTGCTCGACGTCGTTGCCGTGCTTGTCCCGCGTGGCGACCACCACGGTCTGCCCGGCCTCGAGGTCATAGGGGCCGGCGACGGTCTCGAGATCGGCGCGCACGTCGTAGGCCCCGCTGACGACGAGGATGATGCCGGTCATCGCGCAGATGACGACGGTGTCGATGAAGGGCCCGAGCATGGCGACCATGCCCTCGCGCGCGGGCTCGTCGGTCTTGGCCGCCGAGTGCGCGATGGCCGCCGAGCCGACGCCGGCCTCGTTCGAGAACACCGCGCGCTTGATGCCCTGCACCAGCACGCCGACGATGCCGCCGTAGAGGGCGTCGGGGTTGAAGGCCTCGCCGAAGATGACCGCGACCGCGCCCGGCACCTGATCGAAGTGGGTGAGGATGACCACGACGCCGGCCACCAGGTAGATGCCGCACATCAGCGGGATGATCTTCTCGGTGACCTGCCCGATCTTCTTGATGCCGCCCACGATGACCAGGCCCACCATCACCGCGAGGAACAGCCCGAAGAACAGGCTGGCGTTGTCGCCCGCGAGGAACCCGACCTGACCCTTGGCCGCGGCGAAGGCCTGGTTGGCCTGGAACATGTTGCCGCCGCCGAAGGAGCCGAGGATACAGAAGACGGCGAAGACGACGGCCATCACCTTGCCCAGGGCGCCCAGCCCCTTCTCCTTCAACCCCTCCTGCAGGTAGTACATCGGCCCGCCGTGGACGGTGCCGTCGCGGTCGACCAGGCGATAGAGCTGGGCCAGCGTGCACTCGTGCAGCTTGGCCGACATGCCGAAGACGCCGAGGACGATCATCCACAGCACCGCGCCCGGGCCGCCCAGCCACACCGCGACCGCGACGCCGGCGATGTTGCCCAGGCCGACGGTCGCGCTGAGGGCCGAGGTCAGCGCCTGGAAGTGGGAGATCTCACCGGGATCGTCGGGGTTGTCGTACTTGCCCCAGGTGATCTCGAGCGCGTGCTTGAAGCCGCGGATGTTCAGGAAGCCGTGATAGACGGTGTAGAACACCGCGCCGAAGAGCAACACCAGCACGATCAGCGGCAGCGGGACGCCGGGCTCCCAGAAGAGGACCGGCGCGATCTTGCCGACGATCGCCCCGAAGACGTCGTCGACCTGCTGCACGAAGGTCTTTTCGTCCTGCGCCGCCGCAACCAGCGGCGCCAGCAGCACCCCCAGCCCGGCCCACCACGCGACACTGCGCGTCCGCCTCATGCGTCCCCCTGGATCGATACGCCGCACTCCGCCGGCGCGCGCGGCGCGCGGCGTGGCGCGAACTTCGCCCGTTCGCGGTGCGGTGTCAACCGGCGGCCTTCGGGATGGCAGGCGGGCGGGGCGATCGGCCGCGCGACCGATCAGTCCTCGTCGTGGCGGTCCTTCTTGCCCCGGAAGACGAGGCGCACCGGGGTGCCCTCGACCGGGAAGGCCTCGCGGAACTGGTTGACGAGGAAGCGCTGGTAGCTGAAGTGCACGGCCTCGGGGTCGTTGCACGAGACCACGATGGTCGGGGGCGCCGTGCGCGCCTGCGTCGCGTAGTAGAACTTCACGCGCCGGTTCTTCACCACCGGCGGGTGGTGGCGCTGGGTGCACTGCTCGAGCCAGCGGTTGAGCGGCCCCGTGCCTTCGCGGAACTGGTGCGCCGCCCGCACCTTGTCGATCAGCGGCATCAGCCGATGCACCCGCTGACCGCTCAGGCCCGAGACGAACAGCACCGGCGCCCAGGCCGCGAAGGGCAGCTTCAGCCGCACCTGCTCCTCGAAGCGCTGCGCCGACTTGGGATCCTTGTCGACGGCGTCCCACTTGTTGACGAGCAGGATCAGCCCGCGCCCCTTCTCGGCGGCCAGCCCGACGATGCGCGCGTCCTGGTCGGTCACGCCCTCGGTCGCGTCGAGCAACGCCACCGCCACGTGGCAGCGATCCATCGCCCGCATCGTGCGCACGACGCTGTAGCCCTCGCTCGACTTGCGGTCGATGCCCCGCTTGCGCCGCAGCCCCGCGGTGTCGATGAGCGTGTAGGTGCGCCCTTCGAAGGTCAGCCGCGCGTCGATGGCGTCCCGCGTCGTGCCCGGCACGTCGTGCACGATCATGCGGTCTTCGCCCAGCAGGCGGTTGCACATCGTGGACTTGCCGACGTTGGGCCGCCCCACCAGCGCGAAGCGGGTGATGGCGTCCTCGTCCTCGTCGTCCTCGTCGGCGTCGGGCAGCAGATCGACCACCGCGTCCAGCATGCGCCCCACCCCGCGCCCGTGCTCGGCCGAGATGGTGTGGATGTGC
The DNA here is from genome assembly GCA_030426945.1 of bacterium. GTDB lineage: Bacteria > Myxococcota_A > Bradymonadia > UBA7976 > UBA1532 > JACKDN01. The sequence continues at coordinate 3,816 of JAUHXL010000313.1, read as the reverse complement.
GGCACGCCCAGCGCGTAGAAGTCGGCGGCCAGCGCCTCCTGCTTCGTGCCGTCGATCTTGTTCACGGCGTAGATCACGTTGGGGTGCGAGCGCCGCAGCAGCGTGACGACCTCTTCGTCGGCGCGCTGCAGGCCCTCGCGACCGTCGGCCACGAAGACGACCACCTCGGCCTCCTCGATGGCCAGCATCGCCTGGGCCCGCATCTGGGAGACGATGCCATCCTCCGACGCGGGCTCGAAGCCGCCCGTGTCGACGACGCTGAACTCGGCCCCGCCCCAGCGGGCCTCGCCGTAGTTGCGGTCGCGCGTCACGCCCGGCGTGTCGAGCACGATGGCGCGGCGCTCCCCGATGAGGCGGTTGAACAGGGTGGACTTGCCCACGTTGGGCCGGCCGACGATGGCCACGAGAGGTCTCAAGACTCGCCGTACCCCAGCTTCTTGAGGCTGCCCACCGAGCGGGTCCAGCCCTTCTCCACCCGCACGAACAGGCGCAGGTGCACCCTGGCGGCCAGCATGCGCTCGAGATCGCGCCGGGCGTCGATGCCGATGCGCTTGAGCATCTGACCGCCCTTGCCGATGACGATGCCCTTCTGCGAGTCGCGCTCGACGTGGATGACCGCCTCGATCTCCACCCGGCCGCTGTCGCTCAGGTCGCGCCAGGCCTCGATGGTGACCGCGGTGCTGTAGGGCACCTCCTGCCCGAGCTGGCGAAACAGCTTCTCGCGCACCATCTCGGCGGCGATGAAGCGCTCCGGCAGATCGGTCAGCGCGTCCTCGGGGTACAGCGCAGGCCCCTCGGGCATCGCCGCGGCCAGGGCGTCGAGCAGCGCGTCGACGCCGATGCCCTTCGTCGCGCTCACCGGCAGGATGGCCGCGAAGTCGAAGGCGTCCTGGTAGGCGGCGATGATCGGCAGCACCTGCGGCCGCGGCAGCCGGTCGATCTTGTTGATGACGAGGAAGACGGGCTTGCCGGTGCCGCGCAGCTGCTCGAGCAGCTCGGTCACCGTCTCGCTGATGCCCACCTCGAGCTCGGGCCCCACGCCGGCCTCGATCAGCAGCGCCACCGCGTCGGTGTCCCACAGGGCCTCGGTGGCGACGTCGACCATGTGCTGGTTGAGCGCGCGCTCGGCCTTGTGCAGCCCGGGCGTGTCCACGAACACGATCTGCGCGTCGGGCCGGGTCAGCACGCCGGGGATGCGGTTGCGCGTGGTCTGGGGGCGATGCGAGGTGATCGCGATCTTCTGCCCCAGCACGCGGTTGAGCAGCGTCGACTTGCCGACGTTGGGTCGGCCGACCAGCGTGACGAAGCCGCAGCGGTGAGGAGCGTTGGACACGATCGTCTCGGACCCTGAACAGAAAGGCCGCGCACGGTAGCAGGTCGCCGCGGACCGTACAAGCGCCGCTGCGGGGTCAGGACGATCGGATTTCGCATTCTTCGCGCCGAGAACCCGAGAACGGTGCCACCGACACCTCGGACGCCCCGGGCAGCCCGCCCGAGCTGCGCAGGCGCGCACGGTCGGTGAGCCCCACGCCGAGAAAGCTGCACAGAATGCCCGTCCACGCGCAACACGCGCTTCGGCTGTCCGATAGGGGCCTCCGCCATCAGCCGCCGGAGGAACCCATGGGCGGCCCCATCCGCTACGTCGACGAGAAGACGCCGGTCGAGACGACCATCCGCTGCATTCAGCAGCGCTACCTGCTGCGCCCGTCACCCAAGCTCAGCCGCCGGATCAACGGCGCCGCCGCCTACGCGGCCGCGAAGTACAACGTGAAGGTCCACTCGATCGACGCGATGAGCAACCACCTCAGCGCGATCGCCTGCTACCCCAGCGCCCAGGCCATGGCCGACTTCCACCGGCTGCTGAACCGCAAGGTGTCCGTCGAGGTGGGCCACCTGTACGGTTGGACCGGCCCGATGTGGGAGGGCCGCTACCACGCCATCCCGATCGCCGACGAAGTCAGTCAAATCGAGAGGTTGCGTTACGCCTTCTCCAACAGCGTGAAAGAGAACCTCGTTGCCATGATCGACCAGTGGCCGGGTGTCCACCGCGCCACGAACCTCTGCGACGGCACGTCGCTCCCGGGCGAGTTCGTCGACGGCGTCGCCCTGGACGCCGCCAAGCGCAGGAACCCCGGCGTCGTGCTCGACGAGGACGACTTCACGGTGCCGATGAACCTCGACCTGCACCCGATGCCCTGCCTCGCCCACCGCCCGTTCGGCGAGCGCGCCTCGGTGATGCGCCGCCTCGTGAAGGAGGTCGAGCACGACGCCGAAGAGGCGCGGCGCCGGGACGGCAAGTCCGTGCTCGGCGTGCAGCGCATCCTCGCCATGGACCCGACCTACCGGCCCCAGAAGGCCGCCAAGAGCCCGATGCCCCTCGTCCACGCCAGCACGCGCGCCGTCCGCAAGGCCTGGCGCGCCGCCTACATCGCCTTCGTCGAGGCCTACCGCCGCGCCGTCGACGCCCTGCGCAACCATCGCGACGACTGCGAGTTCCCCGAGGGCTGCATCGTCCCGCTCACCCTCGCCTGCGACGCGCCCGCCCCCGCGACATAGCGGCCCGCAGCGCTGCTGAACTCGCCACCAGCCGCGCCAGCCGAGCGCCAAGGCCGACCTGCGTCCGCTGCCCGCCTCCCAGCCGGCCTTCCGCCTCCCGCAGCGCCTCGCGCACCCCGGGGACTCTAAGTCCTCCGAAAACACTCAGTTTTCGGGTCGCGCACCCCGGGGACTCTAAGTCCTCCGAAAACACTCAGTTTTCGGGTCGAGGCCGTGCAGCGGCAGCCGGTGGGGGTCCAGACGGCCGTGTTCGGCCGCCGTGGGGCTGCGTTCCGGTGCTGATCGGGGTCGATGGGCGCCGGCGCGCCGGGTTCGGCGCGCACCTCGGCGCTGGCGCGATGGGGCGCGCGGGGGGATGGCGGATTCGGGAGGGCCGGCGGCGGCGTCAGCCGTCGCCGATCACCCTCGGGGGGTCGCCCCACTTGGCCGGCCACTTCGGCAGGGGGGCGTCGGGCGGGAGGAAGGGGCCGACGATGGGGGCGTCGTCGAAGGCGTCGTTGATCAGGGGCGGGTAGTCGAAGCCGTCGGGCAGGTCGGACCAGGGGTGCTCGGGGTCGGCGTCTTCGTGGGTGACCGCGGCGCGGCCCTGCTCGACGACCTTGGCCACGGCGGCCATCACGGCGCCGGTGCCCTCGCGGCGGGCTTCATAGGCGGCCTTCAGCAGTTCGTCGGCCAGGGGGCCCATCGCCGAGAAGGCGGGGCAGCGGCTGCGCTTCACCTCGGCGGGCTCGTACATGGGCGAGATGGCGAGGGCGGCGGGGAGGCCGACGAAGTGCTTGTCGGCGTGGTCGGCGACGACGTTGTCGAACACCTTCTTGCAGAAGGCGCGGTACCGCTCGGCGGGGTAGCGCTCCCAACCGGTCAGCGGGGTCAGCTTGACGATGACCTCGCGGTAGAAGGGCGTGCGGTCGTCGGGGCGGCCCTTGTCGTCCCAGGCCTGGTAGTCGAACCAGAGGCCGCGGGGGTGGGTGCCGTTCAGCAGGTGGTCGACGCACTGCAGGCCGGGCCACTGGTTCGGCCGCGGCGTCACGCCGTCTTTTGTGAGGTGTGCGAGGATGTAGGCGAACCAGAACTCTTCGGCCTCGACGTCGAGGAGGGTGCTCGCGCGGAACGGGCCGTCCCAGACGGGGCCGGACGTCTCGTAGGTCTTGTGCGTCAGGCGGGCGAAGCCGGCCTTCACGTACTGCATGAACGCGCTGATGGCGCCGGGGCGGTCCGAGCGCAGCAAGCAGTGGAGGTGGTTCGAAGCCACGACGGCGA
>JAUHXL010000312.1 GCA_030426945.1 bacterium | reverse complement strand
GGGGCGGTCCGCGGGGAGGGTCGGTCACGGTCCCTTGCCCTTGCCCTTGCCCTTGCCCTTGCCCTTGCCCTTGCCCTTGCCCTCAGCCGCGCCGCGACCTGCTCACAGCCAATCCACGCCCGCAGGCCGCGCCCCCTCGCCCTCAGCCGCGCCGCGAAGCGCGCACCGGCACCACGCCCGCAGGCCGCGCCCCGTTCGCCCTCACAAACTCCACCCCACCCACCTTTCCTGCAACACGCCCTTCCCCTGTCCGATGGATCCCACACGGAGGATCCATGCAACTCGACCACCAGAAGCTCCAAGTCTACCAGCGCGCGCTCGAACTCGTCGCTCTCGCCGACGGCGTCGTCAAAGCCTTCCCGCGGGGCCGCGCCTACCTCGCCGACCAGCTGCGGCGGGCGGCAACGTCCGTCGTCCTGAATATCGCCGAAGGCGCGGGTGAGTTCGCGCCAGCTGACAAGGCGCGGTTCTACCGGATGGCCAAACGGTCAGCCGTGGAGTGCACGGCGGTCTTCGACGTTGCGGAACGTTTGGCGCTCGTCGAAGCGCAGCGTACCAGTGGGGCGCGGGCCGCGGCGGTCGAGGTCATCGCGATGCTGACTCGAATGGCGCTCAATCGGCGGGCCAGGAAGGCGGGAGGCAAGGAGGACGGGCAGGGCGGGTGAGGGGGCGGGGGGTGGCCTGGAGCGCGGCACGGCATTGGGGAAGGGCAAGGGGTCGAGCGGCCTGCGGGCGTGGTGCCGGTGCGTGCGTCGTGGCGCGGCTTGGGGCAAGGGGAAGGGCAAGGGCAAGGGCGAGGGCATGCGCGGCCTGCGGGGGTGGTGCCGGTGCGGGCGTCGCGGCGCGGCTCTGGGGCAAGGGGAAGGGCAAGGGCAAGGCATGCGCGGCCTTCGGGCCTGGTGGCTGTGAGCCGGTCGCGACGCGGCTGAGGGCAAGGGCAAGGGCAAGGGCAAGGGCAAGGGCAAGGTTTTCTTGATCACCCCCCCTTCTTCACCGCCCCGTCGTAGAAGGCCGTGAGGTCGGCGCGCAGTTGGGCGCGGGACGGGGGGTGGAAGTACATCATGTGCCCCGCCGGGTAGTACGTGAGCTGCACGTTGCTGCGCAGCTCGGCGGGCACGTCCAGGTGGTCGACGGTGTACTCGGCGGCCGAGAAGGGGGTCGCCAGGTCGTAGAGGCCGTTGGCGACGATGATCTTCAGGTGCGGGGCGGCCAGCAGGCACTTCGCCAGCATCTGGGCGGTGTCGGGGTAGCCCAGGTTGTCCTTCTGGGTCCACTTCCAGCCCTCGTTGACCTCCATGCTGAAGACGACGTAGGCGTCGTCGCCCTCCCACTTCAGCGCGCGGCGCAGGTGGTCGTTGGCGGCGGCGGCGTAGGCGCCGTAGGGGGCGTCGAAGCTGGGGTCGCGAGCCATGCGGTGGCCGAAGTCGTCGTCGGGGCCGACGTAGCGGGCGTCGAGGCGGCCGATGGTCTGGCGGCCGGGGCCGAGGAGTGACTTGCAGAACCACAGGTACTCGATGCGCAGGTCGCGGCGGGCGATCTCGCCGGCGTCGAGGCCGGTGAAGCGCGCCAGACCCTCGGCGACGGCGGCGCGGCGCTCGGCGGGCAGGGCGCGGCCGCGCAGCAGGGCGGGGGCGTAGACGTCGTAGGCGAAGGCGCGGGCCTCGTCCATCCAGGCGTCGAGGTCGGGGGCGTCGGCGCCGGCCATGCCGTGGTAGCGCGCGACGGCGGCGTAGGCGGGCAGGTACAGGATGTGGGCGAGGTCGTTGTTCGGCTCGAAGACGAAGGTCTGGAAGTCGAGCGCCAGGCTGACCAGCACCAGGCCGTTGAGGGCGACGCCGCGCTGGTGCAGCTTCCAGGCGATGGCGGCGGCGCGCGTGGTGCCGTAGCTCTCGCCGGCGAGGAAGCGCGGGGCGTTCCAGCGGTGGTGGCGGCTGAGGTAGCGCTCGACGAAGGCCACGATCGAGTCGGCGTCCTCGTCGATGGTCTGGAACTGCGCGTGCTCCTTCTCGCCCTGCGGACGGCTGAAGCCGGTGCCGACGGGGTCGATGAACACCAGATCGGTGCGATCGAGGATGCCCTCGGCGTTGTCGACCAGGCGGTAGGGCGGGGCGACGGCGGTGGCGCCGTCCTCGAGATCGACGCGGCGCGGGCCCAGGGCGCCGAACTGCAGCCACACCGACGACGAGCCGGGGCCACCGTTGAAGCAGAACGTGACCGGGCGCGCGCTGGCGTCGTCCACGTCGGCCAGCGTGTAGGCGACGTAGAAGATGCTGGCGGTGTCGGCATCCTTCGGGTCGCGCAGGTTCAGCGTGCCGGCCGTGGCCACGTAGGTCAGCGTCTTGCCGTCGATGACCGTCTGGTGCGGCGTGTTGACGGTCTTCTCGGGGCGCGGCGCGTGCTTGGGCGCGTCCTTGGTGTCCGTCGTCTTCTCGGGCGTCTTCGCTTCGCTCATGGGATCCTCGCTTTCGGCCGCGCAGCTTGGCACAGCGGGACGGGCCGGTCACTGTGACTGACCGGGTCACGGTTCGCGACGCTCGACCACGGCGCTGCGCGCGCCGGCCGCTGGCGCGCCCCTTGCTGAGCCGAGCGGCGACCCCCGAGGAGGTTCTCCATGCGTTCGCTCGTTCTTCTCTCGGCCCTGAGCCTCGCCGCCGCGGCCCACGCCGCCGACGCCCCCGCCAAGCCCGCCGCCGACGCCCCCGCGAAGGTCGGCGACGCGCTGGCCAGCGTCCTGCCCGCCTACTTCACCCTGCAGACCGCCCTGGCCGGCGACACCCTCGAGGGCGTCGCGGACGCCGCGAAGACGCTGGTGGCCAAGGCCAAGGAGCACGGTCACGCCGGCCTCGAGAAGGCGGCCGGGGCCATCACCGGGAAGGACCTCGCCGCTGACCGCAAGGCCTTCAAGGCGGTCAGTGACATCGTGGTCGACGCGGTGATGCGCGACGCCGCCGCCAAGGCGAAGTACACCGTGGCCCACTGCCCGATGGCCTTCGACAACGCCGGCGCCGACTGGGTGCAGCAGGACAAGTCGCTGAAGAACCCCTACTTCGGCGTCTCGATGCTGGCCTGCGGCAGCATCAAGAACTGACCGCCTCCTCCGCGGGCGGCAGGTTCAGCGCCGCGCGCGCCTTCATCTTCGCCTCCTGCAGCGCGCAGTAGCCGACCGGCACCACGAACAGCGTCAGCAGCTCGAAGGTCATGCCGCCGAGGGCGGGCAGGGCCATCGGGATCATCACGTCGGCGCCGCGGCCGGTGCTCGACACCACCGGCAGCAGCGCCAGCAGCGTCGTCGCGGTGGTCATCAGGCAGGGGCGGATGCGCCGCATCGCGGCCTGCACGGTGGCGTCGCGGATGCCGGCCACGTCGGTGGGGCTCTGTCGCGCGAAGGTCTGGGTCAGGTAGGTCGACATCACGACGCCGTCGTCGGTGGCGATGCCGAAGAGCGCGATGAAGCCCACCCACACCGCGACGCTCAGGTTGGTGGGGCCGAGCGGGAAGACCTCGCCCAGGCCCGCCGGCGGGAAGCCGTCGAGCCCGCACAGCCACAGCATCGCGAAGCCGCCCGACCAGGCAACCGCCACGCCGGTGAACACCAGCAGGCTGGTGCCGACCTGGCGGAACTGCAGGTACAGCAACAGGAAGATCAGCATCAGGCTGATCGGCAGCACCACCCGCAGCGTCTTGCGCGCGCGCTCCTGGTTCTCGTAGTTGCCGGCGAACGTGTACGACGCCCCGACCGGCAGCTCGAGCGTCCCGTCGGCCACCTTGGCGTCCAGGTGGGCGCGCGCCCGCTCGACCACGTCGACCTCGGCCTCGCCGGCCTTCTTGTCGAACAGCACGTAGCCCACGAGCGCGGTGTCCTCGCTCTTGATCACCATCGGCCCGCGCGTGAACTCGATGTCGACCAGCTGCCCCAGCGGCACCTCGCGGCCGGGCCCCGCCGGCACGCGGATCTCGCGCAGCGCCTCGACGCTGTCGCGCAGCTCGCGCGGGTAGCGCACCCGGACGGTGTAGCGCTCGCGGCCCTCGACGCTGGTGGTCAGCGGCTTCCCCCCGATGGCCACCTCGATCACGTCCTGCACGTCGGTGACGTTGATGCCGTAGCGGGCGATGCGCGCGCGGTCGACGTGCAGCTCGAGGTAGGGCTTGCCCACCACGCGGTCGGCCAGCACGGCGGCCGGCTCGACGCCGGGCACCTCCTTCAGCAGCGCCTCGATGCGCTGCCCCAGCGCGTCGATCTCCTCGAGGCTGCGCCCGCGCACCTTCACGCCCATCGGCGCGCGCATGCCGCTCTGCAGCATCACGATGCGCGCCGCGATGGGCTGCAGCTTGGGCGCGGACGTCGTGCCGGGCACCTCGGCGGCGGCCACGATCTCGGCCCAGATGTCGTCGGGCGACCGGATGTGGTCGCGCCACTGACGCACCCGCTCGCCCGTCTCGGGATCGGGCGGCCCGTACTCGGGGACGTAGGTGATGACCGTCTCGACCATCGACACCGGCGCGGGATCGAGCGCGCTGTCCACGCGCCCGATCTTGCCGACCACCGCCTGCACCTCGGGGATGTTGCGGATGGCGAGATCCTGCAGCTGCAGCACCTCGGTGGCCTCGCCGACGCTGGCGTGGGGCATCGTCGTCGGCATCAGCAGGAAGCTGCCCTCGTCGAGGGGCGGCATGAACTCCTCGCCCAGGCCGGGGAAGGCGTGGGTGAGCCAGACGACGGGGCGCGACAGGCGCAGGCCGTCGGGCAGCAGCGCGGTGACGCCGCCCACGCCCTGCCACACCATCAGCCCCCACAGCACCAGCGCCGTCGGCAGCGTGGCGAAGAGCAGCTTGTGGTCGAGGCACCAGCGCAGCAGGGGACCGAAGGACCGGATGAAAAGGTGGAAGGCGAGCAGCACGCCGAGCGTGATCCCGGCGACGAACAGCAGGTTCTTCAGCGTGCCGGCGGCCGGGCCGAGCGGCGCCCAGTGGCCGGCGAGGATCCACAGCACCACCGCCACCACCAGCACGTTGGCGACGAGGATCACCGCGCGGCGCTGCGCCTCGGTCAGGCGGGCGCGCGCCAGGCGCCACCCGGCCCAGACGAACAGCAGCGTCGCGACGACACCCCAGCCAGCCATCAGCGCCGGGATGCCCAGCGCCGCGACGAAGCCGGTGATCAGGCGCCGCACGACGCGCGAGGGCCCCTGCCCGCGGAACACCATCGCGGCCAGCGGCGGCAGCAGCAGCAGCGCGACGAAGATGGCGGCCAACAGGGCGTAGGTCTTGGTGAAGGCGAGCGGGCCGAACAGCCGCGCCTCGGCGCCCGACATCGTGAACACGGGCAGGAAGCTGACCACGGTCGTCGCGACCGCCGTGGTCACCGCGCCGGCGACCTCGACGGTGGCCTCGCGCACCACCCGCCGCACGGGGGCGTCGGGTTCCAACCCCAGGCGTCTCACGATGTTCTCGGAGACGATGATGCCCATGTCGACCATGGTGCCGATGGCGATGGCGATGCCGGCCAGGCTCATCACGTTGGCGTCGACGCCGGTGATCTTCATCGCCAGGAAGCACATCAGCACGGCGACGGGCAGCAGGGCCGAGATGAGCAGCGAGGTGCGCAGCTCGAACAGCATCACCACGACCACGACGATGGTGATCAGCACCTCGTCGGTCAGGGCGGTGCGCAGCGTGTCGAGCGTCTCGTGGATGAGCGTGGTGCGGTCGTAGAAGGGCACCACCTTCACCTGGCTGACCCGGCCGTCCTCGAGCGTGCGCTTGGGCAACCCCGGTGAGATCTCGGCGATCTTCGCGTGCACCCGCTCGATGACCTGCAACGGGTTCTCGCCGTAGCGCACCACCACGACGCCGCCGACGGCCTCGGCGCCCGCTTTGTCGAGCACGCCGCGGCGCTCGGCCGGGCCGGTGGTCACCCGCGCGATGTGGTCGAGGCGCACCGGCACGCCCTCGCGCTCGGCCACGACCACCTGGCGCAGATCCTCGAGCCCGGTGAGGAAGCCCACGCCGCGCACCACGTACTCGACCCGGTTGATCTCGAGCGTGCGCGCGCCGACGTCGATGTTCGACCGCCGCACGGCGTCGGCCACCTGCGTCAGCGTCACCCCGCGCGCCCGCATGGCGTCGGGGTCGACGTCGATCTGGTACTCCTTCTCGAAGCCGCCGATGCTGGCGACCTCGGAGACGCCCTCGACGCTCTGCAGGGCGTAGCGCACCTGGAAGTCCTGCAGCGCCCGCAGCGCCTGCAGGTCGAAGCCCTCGCCCTCGAGCGTGTACCAGAACACCTGCCCCAGCGCGGTGGCGTCGGGGCCCAGCTCCGGCTTCACGTTGGGCGGCAGCGTGCCGGTGGGCAGCGACGCGAGCTTCTCGAGCGCGCGCGAGCGCGACCAGTAGAAGTCGGTGTCGTCGTCGAAGACGACGTACACGCTGCTGTAGCCGAAGTAGCTGTACGACCGGATGGTCTTCACGCCGGGCAGGCCCAGCAGCGCGACGGTCAGCGGATAGGTGACCTGGTCTTCGACGTCGCGCGGCGAGCGCCCCGGCCAGCGGGTGAAGATGATCTGCTGGTTCTCGCCGATGTCGGGGATGGCGTCGACCGGGACGGGATCGCGCGGCACGTCGCCCAGGTCGAAGTCGAAGGGCGACACGTACAAGCTGGCGGCGATGAGCAGCAGCCCGATCAGGCCGCTGACCAGCGGCGTGTCGATCAGGAAGCCGAAGAAGCGGCTCATGGCGCGATGCGCTCCACCTGGCTGCCGCACTTCAGCATCGACGCGCCGAAGTAGGGGTTCAGCAGGTCGCCGTGGGATTGCAGCCAGTCACCGCCGGTGTTGTTGAGCGCCATCGGGCAGTGGAAGACCCAGACCGGGCGGTCGACCAGGGCGGGCTGCGCGCGCAGCAGGGGCACCAGCACGCGCGACACGCGGTGCAGGCCCGAGCGCAGGCCGTCGAAGTCGGCGGCGCCCCCGCGCGCGGCGGCCTTCAGGGGGCCGGCGGCGTCGCCGGCCGCGGCGGCGTCGAGGCGCGCGGCGGCGCCGCGCAGGCGCGTCCAGGCCGACTGGCTGGCCACGAGATCGTCGCGGGCCAGGGCGGCGGTGAGATCGAGGTAGGCGGCCAGCGCGGGCTCGAGGCCGGCGCCCCTCGCCGCGGGCTTCGGGGCGGGCTTCGGCTTCGCCGCGGCGGCCTTCGCCTTCGCGGGCTGGCTGGCCGGCTGGGTCGCGGGCTGGCTGGCCGGCTGGGACGCGGGCTGGCTGGCCGGCGGGGACGCGGGCTGGCTGGCGGGCGGGTTCATCATCGACGGCTTCGCCTGGATCTGCAGCGCCGCGTCGATCTTGAAGTTGCCCTCGATCACCACGCGCTCGCCCTCGGCGAGGCCCGAGCGCACCACCCACCAGGCGTCGGCGCGCGGGCCCAGCACCACCTCGCGGCCCTCGTAGGTGGGCCGCTCGCGGTTGGGCACCTCGACGTAGACCACCGAGCGCGTGCCGGTCCACAGCGGCGCCGACCCGGGGATGATCAGCGGCGGCTCGGCGTCGGGGTCGGGCGTCACGTAGCCGAGGTTCTCGGCCTCGACCAGCCGCATACCGCACACGTCGCAGCGCCCGGCCTCGTCGGGCATCACGTGCGGGTGCATCGGGCACACCCAGTGGCCCACCAGCGCGGGATCCAGCGTGCGCCCCTCGGCCGACAGCTCGCCCTCGACGCGGATGCGCGCGAACATGCCGGGCTTCAGCGCCTCGTCCGGGTTGGGCACGCTGAGCCGAACCGTCACCGCGCGCGTCTTGGGATCGAAGTAGGGGTCGATGTAGGCCACGCGCCCCTCGAAGGTGCGGCCGGGCAGGGCGTCGACCTCGAACGTCGCCTTCTGGCCGAAGCGCAGCCAGGGCAGGTGCTGTTCGTAGGCGGCGGCCTCCACCCACACCCAGTCCAGGTTGGCCAGCCGGTACACGCGCGTGCCCGTCTCGACGTAGGCGCCCTCGACCTTGGCGCGGTCGACCACGACGCCGTCGGCGGGCGAGAACAGGGTCAGGTGGTCCGTGCGCCGCTTCACCAGGTCGCTGATCTGGCGCTTCGACAGGCCCCACCGCCGCAGCTTGGCCTCGACCGCGTCGAGCGTGGCCCGGGCGCTGGCCTGCACCGCCTCGCTGGCGCCGGACAGCCGCTCGAGGCTGCGCCGCGCCTGCACCAGCTCCTCGCGCGCGGTCAGCAGCTCCGGCGAGTAGATCTGGAACAGGTGGTCGCCCCGCCGGATGCGCATGCCCTCGAAGTCGACGAACATGCGGTCGATGCGCCCGGGGAACCAGGCGGTGATGTCGGTCAGGCGCGTCTGGTCGTAGGTGACGTCGCCCACCAGCCGCACGGTGTTGGTGACGAAGCGGCGCTCGACCGGGGCCGTGCGCACCTGCGCCAGGCGCTTCGCCTCGGCCGACATGCTCAGCTGGCGCGGCGGCGCGTCGTCGTCGGCGCCGCCGCCGACCGGGATGAGATCCATGCCGCACAGCGGGCACTTGGCGTCGGGATCGGGCAGCCGCACCTGGGGGTGCATCGAGCAGGTGTACATCTGGGGGGCGCCGTCGGCGGCGGCGTGTTCGTGGGCCGCGGGCGCGGCGGGCGGCGCGTCGCCGGCGCTGCCCCAGAGGTAGCCCA
>JAUHXL010000311.1 GCA_030426945.1 bacterium | reverse complement strand
GGGCGGTGAACGCCACGTCGGCGGCGCCGTAGGCGGCCTGGGCCACCTTGCGGATCTTCTCTTCGGGGCTGTCGTCCAGGTCGTAGAGCGGGGTGAAGGTGCCGTCGCCGCTGTCCGCGAGCTCGACCAGCGCGCGCGCGGCCTCGACCGCGCCCTCGCCGCCGCCGGCCCACACGTCGGCCTCGGCGAAGCGCGCGCCCTGCGCCTCGCAGTGGGCCCGCAGCACGGCGACCTCGTCGTCGCCGTCGGTGCTGAAGCGGTTCAGCATCACCAGGGTGGGCACCCCGAAGCGCTGCAGCAGCTCGATGTGGTGGTCCAGGTTGCACAGGCCGCGCTCGAGCGCCGCGACGTCGGGCGTGGCCAGGTCGTCGGCGCCGGCGCCGCCGTTCAGCTTCAGCGCGCGCACCGTGGCCACCAGCACGACCGCGCGCGGCGCGAAGCCGGACTGGCGGCTGACGATGTCGAAGAACTTCTCGGCGCCCAGGTCGGCGCCGAAGCCGGCCTCGGTCAGCACGTAGTCGGCCAGTCGCAGGGCCATGTGCGTGGCGACGACGCTGTTGGTGCCGTGGGCGATGTTGGCGAAGGGGCCGCCGTGGATGATCGCGGGCGTGCCCTCGATGGTCTGCACCAGGTTGGGGCGGAAGGCGTCGCGCAAGAGGGCGGTCATCGCGCCCGCGGCGCCCAGGTCGGCGGCGGTGACCGGCTCGCGGTCGGCGGTGAAGCCCACGACGAAGCGGCCCATGCGCGCCCGCAGATCGTCGAGGTCGGTGGCCAGACACAGGGCGGCCATGACCTCGCTGGCGGCGGTGATGTCGAAGCCGGTCTGGCGCGGCACGCCGTCCGTGCGGTCGCCGAGGCCCGCGATCAGGTGGCGCAGGGCGCGGTCGTTCACGTCCTGCACGCGCTTCCAGGTCACCCGCCGGGGATCGAGATCCGTGGTGCCGTGGTGCAGCGCGTTGTCGACCATCGCGGCCAGCAGGTTGTGGGCGGCGGTGATGGCGTGCAGGTCGCCGGTGAAGTGGAGGTTGATGTCCTCCATGGGCAGCACCTGCGACCAGCCCCCGCCCGTGGCCCCGCCCTTGACGCCCATGCAGGGCCCCAGCGACGGCTCGCGCAGCGCGATGACCGAGCGGTGGCCCAGGTGCCACAGCGCCTGCCCCAGCCCGACGGTGCAGGTCGTCTTCCCCTCGCCCGCGCGGGTCGGGTTGATGGCGGTGACCAGCACCAGCTTGCCCTGGCGCCCGCGGTCGAGCGCGGGATCGAGCTTGGCCTTGTAGGGGCCGTAGAGGTGCAGGTCGTCGGGCTCGAGATCGAGGCGCGCCGCCACCTCGGCGATGGGGCGCAGCTTCACGGAGCGGGCGATCTCGATGTCGGTCCGGGGGTAGGTCATCGCGGCCTCCTTGCGAGGAGGCCGTAGGGTAGTCCCGGCCGCGGCGTCGTGAAAGGGCGAACGCCGGTCAGAGCCCCGCGGCGGTCGCGTCCTGCAGGGCGGCGTAGACGCGGCGCGCCTCGTCCTCGAGGCCGTCGGGCGTCGGGCCCATCGGCGGCCGGCAGTGGCCCACCGGCTGACCCAGCGTGCGCAGCATGGCCTTGCTGGGCACCGGGTTGGGGGCGTCGTCGCTGGTCTCGAAGCGGAACGAGGGCAGCAGCGCGGCGTTCAGGCGGCGCGCCCGCGCGAGATCGCCCCCGTCGAAGGCGGCGATCATCTTGCCGAAGGCGCGCGCGCACCAGTGACCGGCGACGCTGATGACGCCGACCGCGCCGATCGCCAGCAGGGGCAGCGTCTGGGCGTCGTCGCCGCTGTAGATCTGGAAGCCTTCGGGCGCGCCGGCGGCCACGCGGCCCGTCTCGCCCGGGTTGCCCGCGGCGTCCTTCAGGCCGATGAGGTTGGGCACCTCGTGGGCCAGCGTCAGGATCGTGGAGGTCTCGACCTTGCGGCCCGTGCGGCCGGGGATGTCGTAGAGGATGACCGGCAGGTCGGTGGCCTCGGCGACCATGCGGAAGTGGCGCTCCAAGCCGGCCTGCGAGGGCTTGTTGTAGTAGGGCGCCACCAGCATCACGCCGTCGACGCCGATGGCGGTCGCCGCCTTGGTCATCTTGATCGCGTGGGCGGTGTCGTTCGAGCCGGTGCCCGCGATGAGCGGGGCGTCGGTGGCCTCGCGCACGGCGCGGAACAGATCGAGGCTCTCTTCGGCGGTCAGCGTGGGCGACTCCCCGGTGGTGCCGTTGAGCACCAGGCCGTCGTTGCCCTGGTCCAGCAGCCACTTGGCGAGCTGCTGCGCCGCCTTCAGGTCGAGGCGGCCCTGATCGTCGAAGGGGGTGACCATGGCGGTCAGCACACGGCCGAAGCGGGCTTGGGGCAGCAGGCTCATGGGGCACCTCGCGGGGCTGGCCGCTCGCCGCGGGGCGAGCGGGCGATGACGCGCGCACTCTGGCGTCTGCGTCGCCCGCCCGCAAGGGCTGCGGTCAGAAGCGGGGGCCGACCGCGTTGGCGGGGCGGGCGACGGGGGCCCACTCCTGGACGTCGACCGCGCCCACGGTGGCCTCGTAGAAGGCGCCCTGGGGCGTGGGGCCGCCCCACCAGTTGCGGCGGGCGTCGACGCGGCCGACGGCGAAGACGCCGGCCGACAGCTGGACGTCGGTGAGGCCGCCGCCCTGGACGCGCACGTTGGTGACGCGCATGCGCTGGGTGCCGCCGCAGCAGCTGTAGGTGGCGCGCACGCGCAGGCTGGGCACGCCGGCGGACAGGCCGACCCACTCGCTGGCGTCGTTGCTGTAGGACGCCAGCAGGCCGTTGTTGCCCGCGTTGTACAGGTAGCCGCTGCCGCCGCCGGGCTCGGTGAAGTCAATCAGCGCCTCGAGCAGCGTGGTGCCCGCGGGCGGCGTCCACACCCCGGACTGGTTGTCGTTGCTGTTGCTGGTGGCGCTGGCCGTCAGGATGGCCGCGGTGCTGATCTGCTCGGCGTAGGCGGCGCCGGGTCCGCCCTCGGCCGCGTTGCCGAACAGGTTGCAGCCGTTGAGGGTCAGGGCGGGCTGCGTGCTGGCGCGGCTGTCGAGGTAGACGCCGGCGCGGTCGTTGAACGAGATCACGCAGTCGGTGATGGCGGCCTGCGCGCCGGGCGCGAGGAAGACGCCGTCGTCGCGGCTGTCGCTGATGTCGACGTACTGCAGCGCCGCGCCCTGGCTGGCCACGTCCACGCCGCGCGCCGTGCCGTTGGGCTGGGTGGGGTCGACGCAGCGGTTCTGCGCGCACTGCTCGCCGCGCGCGCAGCCGTCGTCGTCGTTGCAGCGCACGCCGCCGGCGAACTGGACGTAGGCGTCGGTGATGGCGGCGGGCGCGTCGAGGTCGAGGGCGGTGTGCTTGGTGTCCAGCAGCGTGAGGCGCTCCAGGGTCGCGCCGGGCCCGGTCACGAGCACGCCGGCGCGGCTGCGGCGCACGGTCACGTCGCTGAACGTGCTGGCGCCGTTGACGTGCAGGCCGACCTGCGCGCGCTCGATCGTGACGTGGGCCAGGGTCGAGCCGGCGCCGACGCGCAGGCGCTCCCAGTCGCTCACCCGCAGGGGGCCGTCGGGCGCGGGATCGTCCACCGTGAACACGACGGGCGCCTCGGCCTCGCCGGCCACCGTCAGCGGGCCGACCGCGTCGACGAGGTAGTCGCCCACGCCGTTGCCGTCCTGGTCGGTGGGCGCCACGAGCACCTGGGTGCCCGCCTCGACGGTGAGATCGGCGTTCGCCGGCACCGTGACGTCGCCGCTGACGTAGACCGTGCCCGACCAGACGGTGCCGGGCGCGATGGGCTCGCTGCCGTAGTACGGCCCGGTGTCCCAGGCGTCGTCGAAGGCCACGCCGACGTAGCCCTGCAGGTTGGCGCCGGTGGCCGGCGACAGCGCCAGCTCGCCGAGCACGTCGGGGTAGCGGCCGAAGAAGTTGGCGCGCAGGTCGAGCGTACCGCTCGTCCGCGCGACGACCACCTGCTTGGGCGCCTCGTCGCCGCGGCGCAGCACGACGCTGACCACCCGCATGCGCTGGGTGCCGCCGCAGCAGCTGTAGGTGGCGCGCACGCGCAGGCGGGTGACGCCGGCGGGCAGGGTGTACCACTCGTTCGCGTCGCTGCTGTACGAGCGCAGCAGGCCGTTGTTGTCGGCGTTGTAGAGGTAGCCGCTGCCGCCGCCCGGCTCGTTGAAGTCGAGCAGCGCCGCGAGGATGGTCGCGCCGGCCGGCGCGGTGTAGACGCCCGACTGGTTGTCGTTGCTGTTGCTGGTGGCGCTGGCGGTCAGGATGGCCGCCGTGCTGACCGTCTCGACGAGGTCGGCGCCGGTGGTGCCGTTGGCGAAGATGTTGTTCCGTTGGACGACGACGCCGGGGTTCGTCGCGCCCACCGGCTCGACGGCCACGCCCTCGCGCGCGTTCTCGACGATCTGGCTGCGCCGCAGCTCGCCGTTGCTGCTGCCGGTGAAGCGCACGCCGGCGCCGCCGTTGCGCTGCACCGAGGCGTCGGTGGTGGCGAAGCTGCTGTTGCGGAACCACAGGCCGGCGCCGCCGTTTCGGTCGATGGTGGGGCGCAGCAGCGCGCCGGCCGAGTCGGTGAGCAGGCCGCCGAGGCCGCCGTTGTCGACGCTGACGAGGTCGGCGGTGTCGAGCGCGCTGCTGCCGCTGACCTGCAGGCCGTCGCGCTGGTGGTCGGCGGTGGTCAGCCGGCTGAGGGTCACGCGATCGCTGTTGCCGACGACGACGCCGATGTCGCAGTCGCGGATCTCGGTGTCCTCGACCGTGGCGTCGTCGGCGCCGGTCAGCGTCAGGCAGGTGCCGCCCATCGAGCGCACGGTCACGTCGCGCACGGCGCTGGCGTTGCCGATGCGCAGGCCGTCGTGGCCGTACTCGAACACGGCGTGCTCGATCGTGCTGGGCTGGGCGCCGCTGACGTCCACGCGCGTCCAGCCGTCGGGTCCGCGGTTCTCCTCGAACACGCTGAACAGCACCGGGTTGTCGGCGGTGCCCTGCACCAGCAGCTGGCCCTGGATGGTCAGCGAGAAGTCGCCCACGTCGTCGCCGTTCTGGTCGAAGCGGCTGAACAGCACCTGGGTGCCCTCGGCGATGGTCAGCGTCTGCCCGGCGGGCACGCGCACGTTGCCGGTCAGCACGACCGTGCCGAACCACACCGTCGTCTCGATGTCGCCGGCGACGAACTGCTGGTCGGTGAAGCTGACCGGGCGCGTCGTCTGGCTGGTCTGGCCGATGTTGTCGCGCACCTCCATGCGCACGGTGTAGTCGCCGATGTCGGGGTACTCGTGCGCCGCCTGCTTGGCCGTGTCGAAGGCGGTGTCCCAGGTGCCGTCGTCCTCGAAGTCCCAGCGCACCTCGAGATCCTCGGGCGCCGTGGTGTCGTCGGTGGCGGCGCTGGCGTCGACGGTGATGCGGCGGGGCGCCACCGGGATGGCGACGAAGCGCGCCTCGGGCAGCGCGTTGATCACGTTGAGCAGCACGGGCTCGCTGAGGCCGGTCTCGCCGACGTCGTCCTCGGCGATGGCGACGAGGCGCAGCGTCGCGCCCGACGCGGCCTCGAGCGGCACGGTCACGTCCATCTCGTAGGGCAGCTCGACGTCGCTCGCGACCTCGTCGTCGTCGAGCAGGAGCGCCACGCGACCCACGTCGCGGCCGGCGCCCGGGCGCACGTCGACCAGCACCGAGATGACCTCGCCCTGGGTGGTGTCGCGCGTGCCCTGGGGCCGCACGATGCGCACGGTGGGCGCGCTCTGGCTCTGCACGACCACGTTGCAGCGCGCGATGGCGCGATCGCCGTCGTCGTCGTAGACCGACAGCTCGACGAGGAAGCTGCCGCTCTGCGCGTAGGTGTAGGCGACGGCGCCCTGGGCGCCGGTGTCGACGGCGTCGTTGCCGTCGCCGAAGTCCCACACGAAGCGGGTGACCTGGCCGTCGGCGTCCTCGGCGGTGGCCGAGAAGTCCATCACCTGGCCCACGCGGCCGGTCCGATCGCAGGTCAGCTCGACCACGGGCGCCTGGTTGGGCGGCGGCAGCACGGTGACGGTGATCGCGGGCGACAGCACGTCGCCGACGACCGCGCGCAGCTCGGCCTCGCCGACGCGCACGCCCTCGACCAGCCCGCGCGTACCGGCCACGTTCGAGACCGTGGCCACCTGCGTGTCCAGCGACTCCCACTGGGCCAGCGCGGTGAGATCCTCCTCGCGCCCGTCGGAGTAGGTGCCGGTGGCGGTCAGCTGCAGGGTGTCGCCCACCACCACGCGCGGCTCGGCGGGGGTCACGCGCAGGCCGGTGAGCTCGGCCGCCTCGACGGTGAGGGTCGCGGGCGCGCTCTCGACGGCGCCGAAGGTGGCGGTGACGCCGGCCTCGCCGACGGCCAGCGCGGTGGCCTCGCCGCGGGTGCCCGGCGCATTCGAGATGCGGGCCACGCCGTCGTCGTCGACGGCCCAGGTGGCCTCGTCCGTGACGTCGCGCTCGCTGCCGTCCCCGAAGAACGCGACCGCGGTGAAGGGCTGGGTCAGGCCGACGGGGATCGTGGCCGTCGATGGGCGCACCTCGACGCGCTCGACGTCGGGGGCCGCGACGCGCACGTCGGCGACGCCGGCCAGGCCGTCCAGCGTGGCGGTGACGCGGGTGCTGCCCACGGCCAGCGCCTCGACGCGGCCCGGATCGTCGGGCGCCGCGGCGACGACGGCCGGGTTGGCGCTCGACCAGGTGGCCTCGGCGGTGACGTCGCGGCTGCTGGCGTCGTTGAAGGTGGCGGTGGCGGTGAAGCGGCGCACCTCGCCCACCAGCAGGTCGAGCTCGGCGGGCTGCAGGGTGATGCGGGTGGGGGCGACGGCCTCGACGGTGAGGCGGCGCGCGGGGCTGGTGACGCCGGCCAGGGTCGCGGTGACGTCGGCCTCGCCGGCGGCCACGGCCAGCGCGGTGCCGGGCGTGTCGCCGCCCGACTGGATCGTCGCGACGGCGGGCGCCGACGAGCGCCACTCGACCTGCTCGCTGACGTCGGTCTCGGCGCCGTCCGACCACGTGGCGGTCGCGGTGAAGACGCCCGTGAGGCCCACCACGAGGCTGTTCGGGCCGGTGACGGCGAGGCGGTCGAGCACCGAGGGGCCGACGGTCAACGGGGTGGGCGCGCTGGTCTGGTCGGCCAGCGTGGCGGTGATCTGGGTCTGGCCCTCGGCGAGGCCGCGGGCGACGCCGGGGGCGCCGTCGAAGGCGGCCACGGCCTCGTTGCTCGACGCCCACACGACCTCGTCGGTGAGATCGAGGTCGCTGCCGTCCGACAGGCGGCCGGTGGCGGTGAAGGCCAGCGTGCGGCCCAGGGGCAGGTCGGCGTCGAGGGGCGCGATGGTGAGCGACTCGAGGCGGCTGTCGGTGATCGAGACGCGCGCGGGCAGCGAGACGATGTCCTGGTAGCTCGCCGTGACGAAGGTCTGGCCCTCGAGGACGCCGGTGACGCGGCCGCGGTCGGGGCCCTCCTGCGCGACGGTGGCGATCTGCGGGTTCACGACGGCCCAGGCGGCGTCGTCGGTGACCTCGACGCGGTTGTCGTCGTTGAAGCGGGCGAAGGCGCGGAAGTCGCGGAAGGCGCCGAGGGGCAGGGTGACGCTGTCGGGCTCGAGCTCGACGGCGACGACCGCGATGGGCTCGACCTCGAGCAGCGCCGGGGTGCAGACGACGGCGTCCAGCGAGCACGCCAGGGAGGTCTGGCCGGCGCCGAGGGCGACGATCAGCTGGCCCTCGTCGGGATCGCGCGGGCCGACGGCGGCGACGGCGGGGTTGGCCGAGCGCCACTGCACCTCGGCGGTGAGATCCGCCTCGCTGCCGTCGCTGTAGGTGCCGGTCGCGCGGAAGGCGGCGGTCTGGCCGACGACGAAGGTGACGCGATCGGGGGTGATGGCGATGGCCTCGAGCTGGGGGCCGGGCTGACCGCCCATGCCGGGATCGCCGCCGGCGCCGCCCATGCCGGGGTCGCCGCCGGCGCCGCCCGCGCCGGGATCGCCGCCGGCGCCGCCCGCGCCGGGATCGCCGCCGGCGCCGCCCGCGCCGGGGTCCCCGCCGGCGCCGCCCGCGCCGGGGTCCCCGCCGGCGCCGGGGTCGCCGCCCATGCCCGGCGTCCCGCCGTCCCCGCCGGCGCCGGGAGCGCCGCCCATGCCCGGCGTCCCGCCGTCCCCGCCGGCGCCGGGGATGCCGCCCATGCCCGGCGTCCCGCCGTCCCCGCCGGCGCCGGGGCTGCCCCCCATGCCCGGCGTCCCGCCGTCCCCGCCGACGCCGGGGATGCCGCCCATGCCGGGGGCCCCGCCGTCACCACCCGCGCCTGGGCTCCCGCCCATGCCGGGCGCGGCGTCCGCGCCGCCGTTGCCGACCGCGCCGTCGTCGCAGCCACCCAGCGCCAGGCCGAGCGCGACCAATCCCACCACCGCGATGCGCATGGCCTTGCCTCCCCGAGTCTGCGTTTCGCGGCCATGCTGCGCATGGTGGCAGGCGGGTGCAACCGCGATGGAGCATCGCCGCGCCCAGGCTGCTACAAACCGGGGCGGACCCTGCGATGACCGAGGGAGATGAACATGTTCGAGACGGCCGAGTTGGGCCAGCGCGTGGACGACGCCACCTTCGACGAGCAGGAGACGGTGATGCGCACCGCCC
>JAUHXL010000310.1 GCA_030426945.1 bacterium | reverse complement strand
TGCCGCCCAACGTCATGCTGGGGCTGGCCGCGCGCGAGCTGGCCGGCAACCTGCCCAGCATCGAGCACCTGAACCTGTCGCCGGACGCGCTGGGCCCGATGCTGCAGAGCCTGCTGAGCGCGGGCACGCGCCGGCTCGAGGCCCAGTGAGCCGATGAGCGCCGCCATCCCGCGGGTGGTCGTCGTCACCCGACCCACCGTCTACGAGCACCTGCTGCGCACGCACGGCACCACGCAGCAGGCGCGCTTCGTGCTCGAGTCGCGCGGGCGCTCGATGGACGAGGTGCTGGCCTGGCACCGCCGCTTCGACGACGCGCTGCGCCAGGTGATGGGCGCGCTGCCGCTGGAGTGGCGCCGCTCGCGCGTCGACCGCAGCGATCTCGACCGCTTCCTGTTCGAGCCCGACGACACGGTGGTCGTCGTCGGGCAGGACGGCCTGGTCGCCAACGTCGCCAAGTACCTCGAGGGCCAGCCCGTCGTCGGCATCAACCCGATGCCCGGCTTCTTCGACGGCGTGCTCGTGCCCCACGCCCCCCACGACGCCCGCCGCCTGCTGCCCGCCGCGATGCACCGCGAGGCCACCGTGCAGCAGCGCACGATGGTGCAGGTCGAGCTCGACGACGGGCAGCGCCTCGTCGCCCTCAACGAGCTCTTCGTCGGCCACCGCACCCACCAGTCGGCCCGCTACCGCCTGCGCGTCGGCGACGCCGAGGAGCGCCAGTCGTCCTCGGGCCTCATCGTCGCCACCGGCACCGGCGCCACCGGCTGGGCCCGCAGCATCGTCGGCCAGCGCCGCGCGCCCCCGCCCGTGCCCGCCCCCGAGGATCCCTGGCTGACCTACCTGGTGCGCGAGCCCTTCCCCAGCCAGGCCACCGGCACCACCCTCGACGCGGGCCAGGTGACGCCCGACGCCCCGCTGAAGGTGATCAGCGAGCTCGACGACGACGGCGTCGTCTTCGGCGACGGCATCGAAGCCGACCGCCTCGCCTTCGCCTGGGGCGCCACCGCCACGATCACGCCCGCGCGGCAGCGGCTGGCGCTCGTCACGGGGTGAGGTCGTGGGTGACGCGGTCGGCGTGGTCGAGCGCGCGCGGGGGAGCCCCGTCGACGACGACCACGGATCGCCTGCGGCGGATCGTCGCGGGGGGGCTACACCCCCGCCGTGCGGGTGATGGCGCGCAGGATGCCGGTCATGGCGGCCAGTTCGCGGGCGAGGGTGAGGGGGCCGTGGCCACCCGCGGCGCCGGTGTGGCCGTAGAGGCCGGTGATGTGGCGGCCGGCGCGGCGGGCGGGGGGCAGCGCGGTCCAGAGGGCGTCGGCCTCGGTGTGGGGGATGACGTCGTCGTCGGCGCCGTGCACGACGTACACGGGGGCGCCGTCGGCGGCGAGCGCGGGGGCAGGATCGAGGTAGGAACGATCACCCGCGGCGGCGAGGGCCTCGGTCAAGCGCGGGGTGACGCCGGCGCAGTCGACGCCGCAGCCTTCGAGGAAGAGCGGGCGCAGCGACTCGGGCAGGTCCGCGGCGAGCGCGCGGGCGACGGGGGGCCAGGCGTCCGCGGCCTTCATCTCGATGCGGCCCCAGGTGGCGTCGATGTAGCGGCGCCAGGCGGCGACGAGGGGCGCCGGATCGGGGGGCACGCCGGGCAGCGCGTCGAGCAGGTTCAGGTAGACCACCGGACGGTTCAGCGGGTCGTGCGCGACCCCTTCGCCGCCGGTGAGGCAAAAGATCATCGCGCGGCGCCAATCGGCGTAGCCGCCGAAGAGCAGCGCGGCGCGCAGGTCGTCGGCGCGCTCGGCGGCGAGGCGCAGGGCGGGCAACGAGCCGAAGCTGATGCTGAAGACGCCCGGGCGGCCCGGCGGCCGGTCGGGCGCGGCCAGCAGATCATCGAGGGCGCCGTGCGCCTCGTCGACGAGGCCGGGCGCCAGGCGCAGCGCCTGGAAGGCGCTCAGGAAGGGCGCGTGCACGTGCAGGCCGGCGCCCGCCAGCACGGCCGCGAACCGGTCGAGGCGCGCATCGTCGGGGCCCTGCGGGTGAAGGCCGGGCAGCAAGAGCAGGCTGCCCCGCGCGGACCGGCCGACGGGCGTGTAGACGCGCGCCCGCACCGCCCCGCGAGCCTCGGCGCGTCGCACCGGCGGGTGCCGGTCCTGGGCGGCCCACGGCCCCAGCCAGCGCGCGAGCCGCGCCTGGATGCCCAGGCTCACTCGTGCCGGTGGCTGGCCTCGAAGGCCGCCAGCTGCTCGGCCGTCGCCGGCGCCTGGTGCTTCGCCTTCCACTCGGCGTAGGGCATGCCGTAGACGATCTCGCGGGCCTCGAGATCCTCCATCTCGACCCCCCGCTCGGCGGCCTCGGCCCGGTACCACTTCGACAGGCAGTTGCGGCAGAACCCGGCCAGGTTCATCAGGTCGATGTTCTGCACGTCGGTGCGCGCGCGCAGGTGCTCGACCAGGCGGCGGAAGGCCGCGGCCTCCACCGCGGTGCGGGTCGCGTCGTCCATGGGCTGCTGCATCGGATCCTCCGTGTCGATCGGTCGGGGGGTCGGGGGCGAAGGATGCCCCTCAAGGCGCCCGCGTCGCCGACCGAAGTTTGTGAGCGGACATCCATTCGAGGTATGAGCGATGTTGTTGACGGTCGGAAGGGAGGTGTCGGTGCCGGTCGACATCATCAACGTCAGCTCGCCTGCCCTGCGCACCCGGGAGGGTCGCGTGCGGCGCTTCGCGGACGCCATCTACGAGATCGAGCTGAGCGACGACGCGCCCGATCTGGAGGTCGGCACCCGCGTCGTCCTGAGCATGCGCGACGGCGGGCGGCGCCGCGTGACCGCCACCGTCGAGTCCCACGAGGGCCGCGCGCTGCGCGTCCTCGAGCGCAGCGCCAGCACCCCCGACAAGCGCATCTATCCCCGCCTCGCGGGCGGCATCCCGCTGCGCTATCGCGTGCTGGCGCCCAGCGAGGACCTCGGCGCGGCGCACCCCTGGCTGCTCGGCGAGGACGGCGAGGGCGGTGAGGGCGGCCCGGCGGACGCCTGGCGGTCGCCCGATCCGTTCATGAACTTCAGCGTCACCGGCCTGCGCTTCGACGACGTCCAGGCCTGCGCGGCCGGCGACCGCCTGCTGTGCGAGCTGGGCGTGCCCGGTGACGCGCGCCGCTGGCGCGCGCTGGCCCGCGTCGTGCGCCTCGATCCCATCCCCACCAACGAGCCCTCCGACGGCGGCGCGACGCACCACGTCGCGGTC
Source organism: bacterium (assembly GCA_030426945.1). Classification (GTDB taxonomy): domain Bacteria; phylum Myxococcota_A; class Bradymonadia; order UBA7976; family UBA1532; genus JACKDN01. Next base: position 5,444 of record JAUHXL010000310.1, on the reverse strand, counting down.
GCCTTCGAGCAGCTGCCCGACGACGCCGCCGAGGCCCTGACGCAGTACACCCTGCGCCTTCAGCGCGCGCACCTGTAGCGCCGCCTCACCGCCCCCAGCCCCAGCAACCCGATCACCCCCCAGGGCGGCGCGCCGCCTCGGCCCTGCTGCGCGCAGCCGAAGGGATCGGTCTCGTCCTGGGCGGTCGCCACCGCGTCGCGCGCCCTCGTCGCGGCGTCGGCCGCGGCGACGGGCGCGGCGTCGGCGCGGGCGACCCCCCGATCCGGCGCCCCCGCGTCCACCACGGCGCCCGCGGCGTCGGCCGGGCCCGCGTCGCGCCGCCCCGCGTCGGGCGCGCCCGCGTCCGGCGGGCTCCCCGCGTCCGGCGACCCCGCGTCGGGCTCGACGGGCAGAAGGCCGGGGCACGGCGTCGCCCGCGTGACGACCGCCTCGGCCGCCGCCCCCAGCAGCGCGGGCGTCACGTTCTCGGCCCGCGGCTGGTAGTCGCGCGACAGCCAGGACGCCCCGTGGAGATCCTTGTCGAGCACCTCGAGGTGCGCGCGCCCCACCACGTCCGCGGCGAAGGCGCCGGCCGCGTAGGCCCGCACCCGCGCGGCGCGAGCGCCCTGGGTCAGCTCACCGAAGCCGTGGGCGTCGGACACCTGACTGAGGTCGCCGTCGTTGCTGACCAGGATCGGCTTCCCCACCGCCGCGTAATCCCCCGCCCGCTCCGGCGGCACGTGGACGGCGACGAGATCGACGCGGGGGTTGGCCACGGTGCGCAGCGGATTGTCGTTGGTCGACACGACCTTCGAGCCCACGCAGACCGGCCGCGCGAGCAGGCGGTCGAGCTCGGCGATCACCGCGTCGACGAAGGCCGGCGAGCCCCGCCCCGCGTCGGCGCCCGACCCCATCGGCTCGTTCATCACCTCGTAGATCACGTTGGGCAGATCGCAGAGCGTGTCCACCACGCGCTCGACGTAGGGGCGGTTGACCTCGACCCACACCGGCGCGTCGCCGAGCGCGTCGAAGGCGGTCGGATCGTCGAGGTACGCCTGCCGGTTGTTGGCGCGGCGGTACGGGCTGTCGATCCAGCGGTTGCCGCTGTCCGAGGGCCCCTCGAGCTGCACCGAGTCGAAGAGCGTCACCTGCACGACGATGCCGCGCCGCGCGGCGTCGAGCGCCACCGCCCGCAGGCGCCGGAAGAAGTCGAGATCGGCGGCCAGCAGGTCGTAGTCGCCGCGGCCGCCCGGGAAGGGCATCAGATCGTTGGCCCAGTGATACTGGCCCCAGACGCGGACGAAGTTCAGCCCGTACTCACCGGCGAGGCGGTCGAAGAAGGCGACGTGATCGAAGGCGCGCTCGGCGACGACGCCGTAGTGGCCATAGCCGACGAGGCGGATGGGCGCGCCGCACCAGGTGAGGCGGTCGCCCTGCCGCGCCAACACGCGCACGTCGGGATCGATCGGCGCGGGGGGGTCCGGCGGATCCGGCGGATCGGGCGGCGCCGGTGGGGCGCAGGTACACCAGTCGCTGGCGTGCCCGGTGTCGTCGGCGCAGCGCTGTGGGTTCTCGGGCTCGCGCTGGCAGCCCGGCTGGCCGCCGAAGCGCGCCACGCACACCATGCCGACCGTCGCACAGTAGGCCGCGCAGCCCTGCCCCGCCGTGAAGACACCGGCGCAGCCCTCGGGGGTGACCGCGCAGAGCTCGGCGTCGGGCGCGACGCGCAGGGCCTCGCAGGCGTCCTGCGCCCGCGCCGCCCCCGCGACCAGCAGCACCGCCAGGATGATCGCGCCTCGCATCGCGCCCTCCCGCATCGCCGGCCATCATGGCAGGTCGGCGGGCCCCGTTCACCCCGACCGCGTCACAACAGCGGCGCGGCGGGATCCGGCTTGCGGAACCAGCCGGTGATCGCCCAGCGCTCGGCCCACGCCGGCTCGACCGCGTGGGGCACGCGCTCGCTGAGGAAGACCACCAGCCGATCCAGCACCGGATCGACCGTCGGGCGCCCCGGCGTCCAGAGGGCCAGCCGCCCACCGTGCTCCGGCTGCCACGCGGGGTTCAGGTAGACGATCGCGGTCAGCACGCGGTTGACCGAGCCGGGGAAGGCGTCGAGGTGGCGCCGGTAACGGGCGCCGCCGCCCGGATAGCGGGCCACCTGCAGGTTCAGCTCGGTGAGGCCGAGCCAGGCGCCCTCGTTGACGACGCCGCGCAGGGCCTCGAACTGGGCGGCCACCGCGCGCAAGGCGGGATCGTCCAGATGATCGTCCAGCCAGGCCGCCTCGTCGCCGCGCAGGGCGCGATCGACCGTGTGAGCGGCGCCCCGCCGGATGCCCGCGGCGCGCAGGCCGTCGGCCTCGGCCAGCCGCACGCAGGCGGCGCGGGCCTCGTGCGCCAGGCTCGCCCCCAGGAAGCCCTCGCGCACGAACCAGCCGGCGTCGGCCAGGCGGCGCAGCTCGAGATCCGACAGGGGCAGGACCGGCGGCGGGCAGCCCGCCGGGGGCAGCGTCGACGCGAACATCGGGCACCTCGACACGACCGTGCGCGCAGCAGCATGAGCCGGACTCACCGGAACGCAATCGGAATCGACGCCGGCGCCGCCCGGCGCCATGGGGTGGGGCGGCGCGAGCGCGCGCGTCGCCTTGAGTTCACCGCGCCGTCATCCGACTGTTGCGTCCATGAGCAGCCCGCCCCGGCCCCCGCCCGCACCGACCGCCGGCCCCATCGTGGCGGGCGTGGATCTCTCCGCCTACGCGCAGGACGTCGTCTGCTGGGCCGCCCGGCTGGCCACGCTGACCGGCCAGCCCCTGCACGTCGTCCACGTCGTCCACGATCCGGGCGACCGCCCGGGCTACTACCGGGCGCAGAGCAGCGCGCCCGCCGAGACGCTCATCGAGGCGGCGCGACGACAGGTCGACGCCTTCGTCACCGAGGCCCGCGCCCACTGCGCCGAGCTGGCCGCGCTGCCCGACGTCCACGTGCAAGTGGTCGAGGGGCTGCCGGCCACGCGCCTGATCGAGGTGGCCGAGGCGGTCGCCGCCGCGCTGATCGTCGTGGGCAGCCACGGCCGCACCGGGCTGCGGCGCCTGCTGCTGGGCTCGAAGGCCGAGCGCGTGGCGCGCCTCGCCCCGATGCCGGTGGTGCTGATCAAGGTCGATCCCGCGTGACCCCCGCCGCGCTCGACCCCTTCGCCCTGTGGACCGGTCTGCTGGGCGGCCTCGCGCTGTTCCTGCTGGGCATGGACTTCCTGACGCGCGGGCTGAAGGGCGCGGCCGGCGACCGCATGCGCGCCTGGCTCGCCCGCCTGACCGGCAGCCGCGCCCGCGGCATCCTCACCGGGGCGGTCGTCACCGCCATCATCAACTCCTCCTCGGTCACGACGGTGATCCTGGTCGGCTTCATCTCGGCGGGCCTGATGGGCATGGCCCAGGCGCTGCCGGTGATCATGGGCGCCAACATCGGCAGCACGGCCACCGCCCAGCTGCTGGCCTTCCAGGTCACCCTGCTGGCGCTGCCGATGATCACCGTCGGCTTCGTCGCCTGGTTCGTGGCCGGCGCCGAGCGCGTGCGCCACACCGGCGCGATGGTGATGGGGCTGGGCCTGGTCTTCCACGGCATGGCGCTGATGAGCGAGGCCATGCGCCCCCTGCGCAGCTACCCACCCTTCCTCGACCTGATGGTCGCCATGGACAACCGCTTCGTGGGCATCGCGGTGGGCGCCGTCTTCACCGCGATCGTCCAGTCGTCGGCGGCGACGACCGGCATCGTGATCGTCCTCGCCGGGCAGGGCCTCGTCTCGCTGGAGGCCGGCATCGCCCTGGCCTTCGGCGCCAACGTCGGCACCTGCGCGACGGCGGGCCTCGCCGCCATCGGCAAGTCGCGCGAGGCGGTGCGCGCCGCGGCGGCCCACGCGCTGTTCAACGTGCTGGGGGTGCTGGTGTGGGTCGGGCTGCTGCCCCTGCTGGCCGAGTGGGTGCGCGCGCTGTCGCCGACCGCGCCCGATCTCGGCGGCCTCGATCGTGTCGCCGCCGAGGCCCCGCGCCAGATCGCCAACGCGCATACGCTGTTCAACGTCGCGAACACGCTGCTCTTCGCGCCCTTCACCGCCCAGCTGGCCCGGCTGGTCGAGCGCCTGGTGCCGGACCGCCCCCTCGCCGACGCGGTCCACATCAAGCCGCGCTTCATCGATCCGACCTTCCTGTTCACCCCCGGCTTCGCCCTCGACCGGGCCCAGCTCGAGATCGAGCGCCTCGGCCGCCTGGTGACCGACCTCGTGCGGCAGGTGATGGATCCTCTGCTCGCCGGCGACGCCGACGGCATGCGGGCCCTCGCCGAGGTCGACCAGCGGGTCGATGACCTGCACGCGATCATCGTCGAGTACCTCGGCCAGGTGAGCACGCAGTCGCTGTCGAAGGCCGAGACCGCGAAGCTGACCCGGCTGATGCGGCAGGCCAACGAGCTCGAGCAGATCGGCGACGTCGTCGAGCACGACGTGCTGCACACCGGCCAGCGCATGGTGGACGAGCAGGTGCGGGTCAGCGCCGCGACGGCCGAGCTGCTGCGCAGCTTTCACGGCAAGGTGGTCGAGGCGCTCGAGAGCGCGCTCATCGCCCTGCGCGACGACGACAAGGCCCAGCGCAAGCAGGTGCGGCGCATGAAGGACGACGTGCGCGCGCTCGAGGACGTCGCCGCCCGCCACCAGATCGACCGGCTGACGGCGAGCGCCCCCAACCGCCTGCACACCTTCAAGCGCGAGACCGAGCTCTTCGAGCAGCTCGGCAACATCTTCAGCCTCACCCGCCGTCTGCTGCGCCGCATCGGCTGAGGCCGAGCGTCAGTACCGGAAGCCCGAGTCGCCGATGAACTCGCGCAGCACGCTGTTGCGGGGCACGTCGTCGGGGAAGACCGGGATGAACAGCTCGAGCAGCTTGAGCAGCTGGTGGGCCACCAGGCGGCTGGGGTGGCTGCGCGGCACCTCGATGAGATAGCGCCAGGCGAAGGTGCGCAGCACGCACTGTTCGTAGGCCAGCGCCGAGTTGAACACGACGTCGGCGAGGCCCTGGTAGGGGAAGATGTGGCGCTCCTCGCCCCGGCGCACGCTGGGCCAGCGCGCGATGGTGTCGGCGGCGCGCGTGTTGCGATAGCGGCGGTCGCGCACCAGGCGGCGCAGCAGGCGCGTCTCGGTCGTCGTCAGGCGCGTGCGCTCGTCGAGCACCAGCTGGGTCATCGCGCTGACGAACACCCGGAACAGCATGTCCGCGGGCAGGGCGTCGGTCAGCTGGGGGTTCAGCCCGTGGATGCCCTCGATGAGCAGCACGTCCTCGGGCCCCAGCCGCAGGCGCCGCCGCGGATCCGACGGCGCCCGCCGCTGCATCTGGAAGTCGAAGCGCGGCACCTCGACGGTCTCGCCCTCGGCCAGCGCCGCCAGGTGGCGCTGCAAGAGCGGCAGGTCGAGGGCGTTCAGA
>JAUHXL010000309.1 GCA_030426945.1 bacterium | reverse complement strand
GGGGGCGGACCGGGCGGCGGCCCCGGCGGCGGCCCCGGCGGCGGCCCCGGCGGCGGCCCCGGCGGCGGTCCGGGTGGCGGGCTGCCCGACGACCAGGCGCCCTTCGAGTCGACCCTCGACGACGCGCTCGACGTCGGCGCCCTCGACGCCGCCGCGCAGGCGACGCTGTGCGCCGAGGTGGGCGCCTACGAGATCCAGTTCCGCGCCGAGCTGCAGTCCCTGCGTTGCGTCGACTTCGGCGTGCGGACGGCGTTGCTGGGCTCGAGCGATCCCGCCGCCTGCGATCGCGTGCGCGGCCTGTGCGAGACCATCCCGGCCGACGCCGACCTCTGGGCCTCCAACTGTCAGACCGACTTCGACCTGCGCGCCCCCTATTGCCAGCCGAGCACCGTCGCCGAGTTCGAGGCGTGCGTGGGCCGCAACGTGGCGCTGCAGCGCGCGGCCAGCGCGGACGGCACGCCCACCTGCGAGGAGGGCATCGACGCCCTCGGCGTGCTGCCCGAGGGCTCGTGGGATTGCGTCTGCAACGTGCCGATCTACGTCGGACCGCCGCCGGCCGACGACCTCGACCGCGACGGCGTCACCGGCGAGGCCGACCGCTGCCCGGCGTCCGACCTGTACTACCCGGTGAACGCGGCCGGCTGCACCGAGTTCGAGGATCGCGACCAGGACGGCGTGCCCAACGAGGACGACCTGTGCCCCAACAGCCCGGCGGGCTCCGAGGGGGCGGTGTCGCCGGTGGGCTGCACCGTCGACGAGGATCCCGACCAGGACGGCGTACTCGAGCCCTTCGATCGCTGCCCGACGTCGCCGAGCGGCGTGCCCGTCGACGCGCGGGGCTGCACCGCCGACGAGGACAGCGACGGCGACGGCGTGCCCGACGCGACGGATCCCTGCCCCGACTCGGTCGGCGAGACGACGTCGCGCGGCTGCGATCGCACGCAGGACGAGGACTTCGACGGCGAGCCCAACGACACCGACCGCTGCCCCGGCACCGATCCCATGGGCAACCTCACGCGCAACGGGTGCGACTCACGGCAGGACACGGATCGCGACGGCGTGCCCAACGAGGAGGACGCCTGCCCGTTCACGCTGCTGGGGCCTGACTTCGACGTCAGCGAGCGGGGGTGCTCGGCCTGGGAGGACGGCGACCGGGACGACGTGCCCGACGACGCCGACCGCTGCGACGAGACCCGGCCGGGCGCGCCGGTCAACGTCGTGGGCTGTTCGGTGCGGCAGGACGAGGATCAGGACACGGTGCCCAACGGCCGCGACGTCTGCCCGGGCACGCCGCCCGGCGCGCCCGGCGTCGACGACCGCGGCTGCACCGACGCGCAGCGCCTGACGCTCGGACGGCCGGTGGAGGCGCTGCCCGCCGACGCCGTGCCCTTCGTGATCGGCGAGGGGGACGCGGCGATCACCTTCCACGCCTCGGCCCAGGTGGTCGACGAGGGGGCCGACGCCGACACCGTGAGCGGTGTGCTGTACATGCAGCTGCCCGACGGGCAGTACCTGCCGATGCCGCGCGCCGACGTGGCCTTCGAGCGCGGCGCGGACACCTTCCTGGGCGTCGCGGGCACGGTCGACGTGGCCATCCCGGGCGTGGATCTGTTCGGCGCCGTGCAGCTCAACAGCCCGGCGACCGCGCGCATCGGGGTGCAGTCGGGCGCCGCGCTGCTGCAGAACGGCCTCGTCGCGCCCATCGATCCGCTGCGCATCTACGTGACGTTGGAGGTGAGCGCCCGGGTGACCGCGAACATCGGCGACCTCATGCTGACCTTCGGCGACGAGGCCGAGGGGCTGCTGCTGATCGATCCCCTCGACCCCGCGGTCTTCGTCCGCGCCGATCTCGACGGCGTCCCGGGGCTGGACAACGTCGAGAGCGGCGGCCTGGGCCTGTCGGCGCAGGGCAACCTGCCCTTCGTGCCGGCCTACGATGGGTCGGGCTTGCAGGGCGAGCCGCTGCGGCCGTTCGACGGCCACCTCTACGTCGAGGGCACCTATGGGTTGGGGGGCTCGGTGTCGCTCTTGGGCGTGGGGGTGCTCGATCTCGTCGGGCAGGCGGTCATCGACCTCGACCCTCGGCGCACGGGCGCCAGCGCGCTCGAGCTGGGGCGCGACTTCCGGGTGGGCGCCAACGGCGAGCTCGTCGCCGGCCTGCGGATTCGCGATCTCGAGGTCACCTTCTCGCTCGCCCGGGCGACGGCGGATCTCGACGTGCGCGACGGCGGCGGGCGCCTGACGGTGGTCGGCGAGGCGGGGCTGAACGCGCTGATCCTGCCCCAGCGCATCCCGGTGCAGCCGGCGAGCGCGCTGCGCGCTCGGGTGGCGGCGGGCACCAGCGTGCGTGACCTCGAGCTGCAGGTGCGGGGCACCTTCGTCCTCAGCGCCGACGCCTTCGGCCTGCTGAACACCCTGGGCTTCGATCTGCGCCCGGTGACGGTCGACGGGTCGTTCGTGGCCAACATCAACGGCGTCTACCTGTTCGGCACGATCGACAGCTCGCCCATCGATCAGGTGCGCGTCCTCCAGCCGACGACCCTCGAGTTCAACCTGCCCTTCGACGCCAGCTGGTCGGCGTCGATGACCGGGCTGGTCGAGTTCCGCGGCGATCAGTACCAGCACCTGGCGATCAGCGACGACGGCATCGACATCGAGTGAGCGCGCTGCCCGGTGTGGCGCGGGGCGGTGCAGGGAGGCATGCTCGCGGACGCATGCGTCTACGACTCCCCGAGCCGGTGCCGGATCAGGGGCCCGCGCTCGAGGCGGCGTTCCGCGCCTACGCGGTCGAGCTGAGCGCCGAGTTCGCCGTCTCCGCGGTCTTGCTGATCACCTTCTTCACCGTCGCGTGGTGGCCACTCGACGCGTGGGTCATGCAGCCCGGCGCCGAGCGCGAGGCCTTCGGGGTGTTGCGCAGCCGCGCCCTGGTGGTGGAGGCCGTGGCCTTGGCGGCGTTGCTCGGCTCCGGTTGGATTCGCGCGCGGATCCTGTGGTTGGGCCCGCTGGCCTACGCGGCGCTGATGGCCGCGTTCGGCTCGTCGCTCGGCCTGCTCGGGGCCGACGGGCTCATCTGGCTCGCGGACGCCTTCGTGGGGGTGGTGCCGGCGGCCTTCATCCCGCTGTCCCTCAAGCCGCGCATCGCGGCGACGGCCCTCATCGGCGGCGGCCTGGTCGGCGGGTTCTTCGTGGTCGCGCCCGAGACGCTGGCCGAGCGCGCCGGGCTGGGGCAGGTGTCGTTCGCCCTGTTCGCGGTCGTGTTCACAATCCTGCTCGGCGAGATCCTGCTGCGGGTGTTCCGCCGCTCGTTCATGCAGGCCCGGCAGCTCGACGCGGCCAACGCGGAGCTCGCCGAGCTGAGCGACTCGCTGGCGGCGCGCGTCGCCGCGCAGACGCAGGATCTGCGTTCGCTGGCGGCCCACCTGGACGAGGCGCTCGAGTCGCAGCGGCGGCGCATCGCGCGGGATCTGCACGACGATCTGGGCCAGGCGCTGACGGCGATCCGGTACGCGCTGGCGCGGCTGGACGGGAAGATCAGCCACCGCACCGACGACATCGAGGACATGCTCGAAGACCTGAGCACCCTGCTCGACGGCGCCAGCGGATCGGTGCGCGGCTTCCTGACCGAGCTGCGGCCGCGCGTGCTGGACGACTACGGCCTGGCGACCGCCGCCGAGTGGCTCGGCGAGCGGGTGCGCGCCGCGGGCATCGCGTGCGCGGTCAGCGTCGATCCCGCCTTCCCCGGCGCCCCCGACGCTGACGGCCTGCCGACCTCGGGGCGCCTCGACGGCGACCTCGAGCTGGCGTTGTTCCGGGTGCTGCAGGAGGCCACGACCAACGCGCTGAAGCACGCGCGGGCGACGACGATCGAGGTGCGGCTGCAGGCCGACGACGGCCTGGTCTCGGTGGCGGTGATCGACGACGGCGTCGGCTTCGACCCGAGCCAGGGCACGCCCGGCTTCGGCCTGCTCGGACTGGACGAGCGACTGCGCGCGCGCGGCGGCCGCCTCGACATCCGGTCGCTGCCGGGCGCCGGCACCACCCTCCGCGCCGCGCTGCCCGGCGCGGGCGCAGAGGGGCCGGCTGCGCACGAAGGGGGCGAGCGGTTCGCCCCCGTCCGCGCGACGGGCTCCGGCACGGAGGGCGAGTGATGCGGGTCTATGTCGCCGACGACCACGCCGTGGTGCGCGTCGGCATCAAGCAGGTGCTGCGCGAGCTGGGCGGCTTCGAGATCGTCGGCGAGGCCGAGAACGGCCGCCAGGTGCTGGACGATGAGGCGCTGAAGCGCACCGACGTGCTCGTCCTCGACCTGTCGCTGCCCCTGGTCAGCGGCCCCGAGGTCCTTCGCCGCGTGCGCGCCACCTACCCGTCCATCGCGGTGGTGGTGCTGTCGATGCACCCCGAAGAACAGTTCGCGCGCCGCGCCCTCGCCGGCGGCGCCGCGGCCTACGTGTCCAAGGACGACCCGCCCGCCGTGCTGATCGACGCCGTCCGCCGCGCCGGCCGCGGCGAGGTCGATCCGCGCCCCGCCGTCGAGCCCACCGAGGCGCCCCACCGAACGCTCACCCGCCGCGAGAACCAGATCTTCCTGCGCATGGTGAACGGCCTCACCGTCGCCGAGGTGGCCGCCGAGCTCGACGTCCACTCGAGCACCGTCAGCAACCACCTCGCCAAGGTGCGCGCCAAGCTGGGCGTCGCGACGGTCGCCGAGATGGTGCGCTACGCGGTGCAGCACGACCTGCTGGATCCCGGGCCGAGCTGGGACGTGCCCGAGGGGTGAGGGGGGCGGGGCCTGGCCGTGGCGGAGGTGAGGCGTGTCACCGCCACCGGTCCATGTCTGTCATCGCCCACAAGTGAGGGCGGCCAGCGCGCTGAATCGGCGCATCGGCAAGGTCGCGAAGCGCACCCTCGGCGCCCGGGTCGTCGGACGGTCGAGGGTGCTCGATCCCGACCAGGAACTGATCGGCTCCTACGCCCTCTTGGCGCCCGTGGACGCGTAGGTAATGCCGTTCGGGGCGGGGCAGGGCGCCCCGCCTCTCCCTTCAGGCGTGGCCGACCGCGTCGTCGAGCTGGCGCAGGCGGTCGCGCAGGTTGCGGGCGCGGCCGAGCAGGCGGGGGCTGCGTTCGATGGCCGGGTTCTCGTGGCGGGCGATGTCGAGGGCGCGCAGGCGGCGCTCGAGGCGGTCGGCGCGGGCGCGCAGGTCGTCGTCGCCTTCGAGGCGCACGTGAGCGTAGAGGGCCTCGGCTTCGTCGACGACGGCATCGAAGTCCTCGCTGCGCGGGGCGCGGTGGCGGGCGTTGCGGCGGCGGTACAGCCAGGCGACGCCGCCCGCGACCAGTACGACGGTCAGGATCACCAGGGCCCAGGTGGGCAGGCCGTCGACCGGCTGGTCGGGGTCGGGGATCTCGCGCGGCAGCAGGTCGTGGGCCTGCGCGCGGGCGGCGCTGGCGGTGGCCAGCATCAGGAACAGGATGCGTCGGATCGGGGGGATGGCGTGTCTCATGCTTCGAGGAACATGCACAGGCCGAGCCACGCGATGCGCGTGGGGTTCGGCGATCACCGACCGAGGAGGTTCGTCATGCAGCACGTAGCGGCACGAGGCGCCCGCATCCCTGCCCTGGGCATGGGCACCTGGCAGCTGAAGGGGGCCGAGTGCCGGGACGCGGTGAGCGCCGCGCTCGAGCTGGGGTACCGACACCTGGACACCGCCCAGATCTACGAGAACGAGGCCGACGTCGGCGCGGCGCTGGCCGAGTCCGGGGTGCCCCGCGACGAGGTCTTCGTCACCACCAAGGTGTGGTACGAGCGGGCGCGGCGCGACGATCTGCTGCGCAGCGTCGACGAGAGCCTGCGGCGGCTGAAGCTCGACCACGTCGACCTGCTGCTGTTGCACTGGCCCAACGCCGAGGTGCCGCTCGCAGAGTCCATGGGCGCGCTCGACGAGGCCGTCGAGCGCGGACTGACCCGCTCCATCGGCGTCAGCAACTTCCCGAGCGCGATGCTGCGCAACGCCCTCGAGCTGGCCCCCCTGAGCGTCAATCAGGTCGAGTATCACCCCTACCTGCGTCAGGACGAGGTGGCGGCGGTGTGCCGCGCGCGCGGCATGGCCATGGTGGCCTACTCCCCCATCGCGCAGGGCCGGGTGTTCGAGGACGCCACCCTGCGCGCCATCGGCGCGCCGCACGGCAAGTCCGGTGGGCAGGTCGCGCTGCGCTGGCTGCTGCAGCAGTCCGGCGTGGTGGCGATCCCGCGCTCGTCGAAGCGCGCCCACCTGGCGGCCAACCTCGACATCTTCGACTTCGAGCTCGACGCCGCCGAGATGCGCACCATCGGTCAGCTGAGCGAAGGGCGCCGCCTCATCGATCCGCCGTGGGCGCCCGACTGGGACTGACGCCGGCGCTGCCTCACCAGCTGAACTCGACCGTCGCCGCGCCGGTCGCCGCGTTGTACCCGTCCAGCACGATGAAGCCCCCGCCGGCGGGCAGCTCGACCTCGAGGCGCGACAGGCGCTCCTCGCCGCCGTCGTCGTTGCACGCGATCTCGGAGGCCGGATCGTCACACGCGGCGCGCGCGAACAGCACGGTGTCGTAGTCGCCCTCGACGACCTCGGCCACGACGGTCGTGGGCGCGTCGACCTCGATGGCGAACACGATCTCCCCGGCGCGCGCGCCGCCACCGCACATGGCCTCGAGGTGGTTGGTCCGGCCGCCGGTGTTGGTGGCGTAGCGGCCGGGCTCGTCGATGGCGATCAACGGCACCAGGGCGGCGCAGCTGAGGGTCTCGGCGCGGGCGCCGGCGGCCGCGCACTGCAGGTCGGCCGGATAGTCGGTCTGCCCATCCTCGTCGTCGTCCACGCCGTTGGCGCAGACGGGCGGCGCGCCCGCGGGAGGGGCGGCCTCGGTCGTGTCGGCCAGGCTGGAGCAGCCGGTGTCATCGGCGTCGGTGGCGCCATCGCCGTCGTTGTCGAAGCCGTCGTTGCAGTCGGGCAGGTCGATCGGCTCGACGACGATCTCCAGATCGTAGCGCGCCGCGCCGGTGGGCGTGTCGATGCTCAGGTACACCGGACCGGGACGCAGGCGCTCGACGCGCCGCGAGATCACGCCGTCGACCTCGCTCCCGTTGCTGAAGGGCAGCCGCTCACCGTCGGCGTCGAGGAAGTCGGTGAAGACGTAGCCGACCCGCAGCTCGGGCGTGACGCGCATCGTGATCTCGGCGGCCGACTCCAGGTCGACGCGGAAGTAGTCCCGCTCGCGAGGGCAGACGGTGAGGTCTTGGAAGGTGCCCGCCTCGACCACCGCGGCCGACGCCAGGCGGTGGTTGTCGCCGAAGGCGTCGTCGCAGTCGATGCAGTCCTCCGGGGGCACCTCGAGGTCGCACAGGGGCAGCGGCTCGAGCGTCAGGTCGAACGTGTACGGTACGAGCCCGGCGCCCTCGTCGGCCCGCACCTCGACCGTGTGGCGGCCGACGCGCTCGAGCAGGCCGCTGCGCGTCACCGACGCCGAGTCGCCGCCGTGGCTGTTGCCGCCGCCGAGGCCGAGCGATCCGCCCGGCTGCGTGAAGTGCAGCGTCAGCGGGGCGAAGTCGTCGCCCCGCGGCACCACCACGTTGACGTGCAGGTAGGTGGGGCCGGTGGTCTCGAAGGCAAAGATGTCCGACGGATCGACGTCGTCGCAGACGGTCAGGCCGTCGATCTCACCGGCGCCGACGACGGTGCCGTCGGCGTCGCGGTCGTTGGGCTCGAGGGCGTCGGTGCAGGCGCGGCAGTGCGCGTCGGCCGCCGGATCGCAGCGCTGGCCATCCTGCTCGCAGGCGCCCCACGGCCCCCACGCGCCCGCCACACAGGTCCGGGTCCGCTCGCCGTCCTCGCCGCAGGCGGCGGTGGCCGCGTCGCCGTCGCGGCAGACGTCGGGGTCGGTGCAGGATCCGAAGGCGCCCCACTGCCCCTGGCGGCAGGTGCGGGTGCGCTCGCCGCGCTCGTTCAGCCCGCAGGCGTCGCCCTCGGTCGCCCCGTTGGTGCAGGCGTCGGGATCGTCGCAGGCCGACCACGCGCCCCAGTTGCCGTTGACGCACAGGCGCCGCCGGCTGCCGGCCTGGTTGCGGCCGCAGGGCTCGTCCTGGGCGCCGCCGTCGACGCAGACGTCGGGATCGACGCAGCCGCCGTCGTCCACCAGCCGCCCGCCCTGGCAGACGCGCTCGAGCTCACCGCGGCCGTTGAGCCCGCAGGGCAGCGTCTCGGTGACGCCCTCGTCGCAGGCGCGGTCGGGATCGTCGCAGGCGCTCCAGGCGCCCCACTGACCGGCGGCGCAGGTGCGGGCGCGCGTGCCGTTGCCCTCGACGCCGCAGGGCGCGGGATCCTGCTCGGTGACGTCGTCCTCGCAGGCGTCGGGATCCTGGCAGGCCGCCCAGTCGGACCACTGCCCGGCCGCGCAGGTGCGGCGCTGCTGGCCGCGCGCGTTCAGCCCGCAGGGGCGCGACTGCGTCGCGTCGTCGGCGCAGGCGTCGGGATCCTCGCAGGCGGACAGCTCGGTCCAGGCGCCCGCCTCGCAGGTGCGCCGCTGAAGCCCGCGCCCGTTGGCGCCGCAGGCCTCGGCCATGGCCGCGCCGTCCACGCAGGCGTCGGGATCCGCGCAGGGTGAGAAGGGGCCAAAGCGCTCGCCCTCGCAGGTGTGGCTCTGCCGGCCCCGCC
>JAUHXL010000308.1 GCA_030426945.1 bacterium | reverse complement strand
TCGACGGTGACGGTGAGGCGGGTGCTGTCGGGCACGGGGCCCGCGGCGAAGGTGAGCGTCGCCGTCGCGCCGCCCTCGGCCGGCACGACGACGGCGTCGCGGGCGAAGTCGAGGGTGGGCGCGCCCGCGAAGGGCAGGGGCTGCTCGTCGCGGCGGGTGAAGCTGTAGATGCCCAGCGGGCCCATGACGGCCTCGGTGTAGGTGCGCGCGACCACGGGCGCGGCGGCGAAGCGCAGCGCGCGCTCGCCGGGCAGGCGCAGGACCAGGCGATCATCCTCGACGCCCACCCACAGGCCGCCGGCCACCGCGAAGCCCTGGGGACCGGCGGCGGCGTCGGCGGTGGCGTCGCGGCCGGCGTCCTCGGCGACCGCGTCCGCGGCGCGTGCGTCGACGGGCGCCGCGTCGTCGGCGGCGGCGTCTGTGATCGGCGCGGCGTCGTCGCCGTCGTCACAGGCCGCGAAGGCCAGGGCGGTGAGAGCCAGCGCGAGCCGTCGGTGCATCGGGGGCGCTCCTGGTTGCCGGTTTCGGGGGCGCAGGATACCGCACCCGCGCGGGCGGGCGCCCCATCGAGCCGTCGCACCGCAACGAGCACCCCAAGGGACCCCAGACGTGCGAACATGCCGCCGCCACATCACCGGCGGGCCGTCCGGGTGACCGGCGGCGCACCCCGGGCGGCGGCCAACAGGCGTAACTCACTCCTGAGTTACTGTCGGGGTTGACCCCCGCCGCGGCGGCCGCTATCCACCCGGGCAGTGGCAGGAGGCCTCGAATGCTCGATCAGCTCGTGGAGAAGGCGCCGGGGCTCGGCGCGTGGTTCTCGTGGGTGCTGCCCGTCTCGGCGGAGGCGGCGGCGCGGTGGCAGCTCGACGATCTGGTCGCCGCGACGACGCGGCGGGCCTGGTCGCTGCGCGTGGCGGCCGCGCGGGTGGAGCGGGCCGGTGGGCCGGCGGTCCCCGGCTCGGAGCTGGTGTCCGCGGCGGTCCTCCACGGCGTCCTGGGCTACGTGCTGGCCGACGCCACGGCGCGCCACCCTGGGCCCATCGCCGACGCCGTCGCTGCCGCGGACGCCGCCTTCCCCGCGCTGGACGCCTTCGCGGCCCACTATCCGCCCGCGTCGACGCCGCAGGCGGGCCGCGCGGCGATCGAGCTGTGGCTGCTGAGCCTGGCCATGGAGAACCCTGCGCTCGAGCCGATGCGGCCGCTCTTCGACGACGCCGCCTTGCGGGCCGCCGCGCCCGCGGCCGAGTGCGTGGGGGTGATCGAGGCGACCCTGGCCGAGGCCCCCGTGGTGCAGGGCCTGCCGCTGCCCGACCTGCTGCGCGCCCCCATGCGCGCCAGCCCCACCGACCTCGCCGGCCAGCTGACCTACGCCCTCGAGGCGTGGGCGACCTTGCTGCCCGAGGCGCTGCGCCAGCTGCTCCTGCGCGCGGTCGACCTGGTGGCCGAGGCCCGCGCCGCCCGCTTCGCCGGGCCCGGCCCGGTCGAGGTGCCGGTCTTCGATCCGGCGCAAGCCCTCGGCCCCGGAGACCTGGGCGAGCGCTTCACGCCGGATCGCGACTGGATGGCCAACGTCGTCCTCATCGCCAAGCAGACCTACGTCTGGCTCGACCAGCTGTCGAAGGCCTACGGCCGCCCCATCCGCACGCTGGACGCCATCCCCGACGCCGAGCTCGACCGCCTGGCGCGCTATGGCTTCACCGGCCTGTGGCTGATCGGCCTGTGGGAGCGCTCGCACGCCTCGCGCGCCATCAAGCAGCGCATGGGCAACCCCGAGGCGCTCGCGTCGGCCTACTCGCTGTACGACACCGTCATCGCCCACGACCTCGGCGGCGAGGCGGCCTGGCAGAACCTGCGTGATCGCGCCGCGGCGCGCGGCATCAAGCTGGCGGCCGACATGGTGCCCAACCACGTCGGCATCGACGGGCGCTGGGTGGTCGAGCACCCCGACTGGTTCCTGCAGCTGCGCCACCCGCCCTACCCCGGCTACAGCTTCAACGGGCCCGACCTGTGCGAGGACGGCCGGGTGGGCGTGTACCTCGAGGACGGCTACTGGAACCGCAGCGACGCCGCGGTGGTGTTCAAGCGGGTCGACCACCACACCGGCGACGTGCGCTACATCTACCACGGCAACGACGGCACCCAGATGCCGTGGAACGACACCGCCCAGCTCGACTACCTCAACGCCGAGGCGCGCGAGGCGGTCATCCAGACCATCCTGTGGGTGGCGCGGCACTTCCCGATCATCCGGTTCGACGCCGCGATGACGCTGGCGCGCCAGCACATCCAGCGCCTGTGGTACCCGCCCCCCGGCCACGGCGGCGCGGTGCCCTCGCGCGCCGAGCACGGCAGCCTGACGCGCGAGGCCTTCGACGCCGCCATCCCGCACGAGTTCTGGCGCGAGGTGGTCGACCGCGTGCAGGCCGAGGTGCCCGACACCCTGCTGTTGGCCGAGGCCTTCTGGATGATGGAGGGCTACTTCGTCCGCTCGCTGGGCATGCACCGCGTCTACAACAGCGCGTTCATGAACATGCTGAAGATGGAGGAGAACGCGAAGTACCGGTCGACGGTGCGCAACGTGCTGGCCTACAGCCCGGAGATCCTCAAGCGGTTCGTGAACTTCATGAACAACCCCGACGAGGACACCGCCGAGGCGCAGTTCGGCACGGGCGACAAGTACATCGGGGTGGCGCTGCTGATGGTCACGATGCCCGGGCTGCCCATGTTCGGGCACGGGCAGATCGAGGGCTTCACCGAGAAGTACGGCATGGAGTACCCGCGGGCCTACCGCGACGAGACGCCGGACGCGCACCTGGTGGCGCGGCACGAGCGCGCCATCTTCCCTCTGATGCGCGCCCGGCACCTGTTCAGCGAGGTCGATCACTTCGCCTTCTTCGACTTCGTGACGCCCGACGGGCACGTCGACGAGAACGTCTTCGCGTACAGCAACCGCTGCGGCGACGAGCGCGCGGTCGTGCTCTACAACAACGTCTACGGCAGCACCCGCGGCCGCGCGATGCGCTCGGTGGGCCTGAACGTGGGCCCCAGCGACGCGCCCGAGCTGGCGCACCCGACGCTGGCCGAGGCGCTGGGCCTGCAGCGCGACCGCCTGTACGCCTTCCGCGACCACCAGGACGATCAGTGGTACCTGCGCTGGGGCGGGCAGGTGGCCGACCACGGGCTGTACGCCGAGCTGGGCGGCTATCAGTGGCACGTGTTCGTCGACTGGCGCGACGTCGGCGACGACCCGCTGTGGGCCAAGATCGCGCACGACCTGGGCGGCGCCAGCGTCGACGATCTGGACGCGGCCTACGGCGTCGAGAAGCGGCGGCCCGAGTGCGACCGGCTGTTCCCGGTCACCGACGCCCTCCTCACCGGCGAGGGCGTCGAGGCGGCGCTCGCCGCGTGGCTCGACGACGCCGACGCCGCCGCCGACGCGGCGGTCATCATGGCGGTCGCGCGCGCCCTCGAGCTGCCCGAGGTGCACGCCTTCGCCGCGCTGCTGCGCGCCGCGCCCGAGGACTTCGACCTGGCCGTGTTGGCCGACACCTTCGTCGTGCAGGGCAACGCCCCCGCCGACGCGCGGGTCGAGGCCGCGGCCGCGCGCGTGCTGGCCGACCACCCCGAGGTGCTGCTCGACGAGGCGCTCGCCGAGGGCTGGGCGGCTGTGCTCGAGACCAAGGCCGCGCGCGACGCCCTGCGCGCCAACACGCACGAGGGCGTCACCTACGTGCACAAGGAGAGCGCCGACGCGCTGCTGCAGGCGCTGGTCGCCGAAGCGACGCTATCGCAGCCCAGGGCGGTCAGCGAAGCCGAGGCCGCGGCCGAGGCGCTGAGCGTCGCGCTCGAAGCGGCGGGGTACCGGTTGGGTGCGTGGGTGGGGGCGCTGGAGGGCTGAGGGCGCGGCGTCGCGCCACCGGTCGAGCCGGCCGCCGGGGTCGACGAGCCACCGTCCAGCGTCCCTGCCGCGAGTCGGCTCTGCACGCCCGTGCCGTTTGCGTGGGCACGGTCCGGCCCCGCAGAATGCCCGGCGATTGGCATCGAGGGGTCGACATGCGTTCGTGGACGACGTGGGGCGCGGCGCTGGCGCTGAGCGGCTGCATTCAGGGCGGCGGTGGGGGTGGTACGCGGTCGCTGGAGGGTGAGTCGTGCACGCGCACGGCCGACTGTGTGACCGGCCTGCGCTGCGTGGCGCTGACCTGCGTGGACGGCACCGACGCGGCGCCGGGCGTGGGCGGGGCCGGTGGCCAGGTGGGGGCCGGCGGGCTGCCGGGCATGGGCGGCGGTCCCGGCGCGGGCGGCGCGCCGGGCGCCGGCGGCTTCCCCGGCGCCGGCGGCGTGCCCGGCATGGGCGGCGCGCCCGGCGCCGGCGGCGCGCCCGGCGCCGGCGGTGAGCCCGGCGTCGGCGGTGAGCCCGGCGTCGGCGGTCAGCCCGGCTTCGGCGGCGACCCCAGCGCGGGCGGCGCGCCCGGCTTCGGCGGCGACCCCGGCCCGGGTGGCGCGCCCGGCTTCGGCGGCGACCCCGGCGCGGGCGGCGACCCCGGCGCGGGCGGCGTGCCCGGCGGCCCGCTCGACCCCGTCTGCGGCGTCCAGCGCCCGCCCGCCGAGACGCCCTGCGACTCGGCCTGCGCCTGGATGGCCGACTGCCTGGCCTGCGACGCGTGGTGTGAAGGCGTGGGCGCCGCCGACCGCGCCGGCGTCGAGGCGGGCTGCATCGCGACCTGCGAGGCCACGCCGGCGCTCGCCGTCGTCCTGAACAACCAGAACACCTGCCAGGAGACCGTCGCGTTCGTCCGCGGCCAGAGCGCCGACCTCGACAGCGCGTGCCGCGACGACGGGCCGCCGCGCGAGGGCGACACCGATCCCGCGCCGGCCGCGTGGGGCGGCGGCGCGCGCCTCACCTGGGCCGACGTGCCCCGCGACCTCGCCGCCGCCGACACCTACGGCTGTACCGTCGCCGGCCGCAACGGCGGCACCGGCCTCGCGAGCCTGTTCGGTCTGATCGGCGGCGACCTGGCCGACTCGGTCGAGCCCACGGGCGGCACCATCCCCTGGGTGCTGCTGGGCCAGTTCACCAACTGGCGCGCCGGCAACACCGGCAACCAGCAGGTGGAGGCCGCGCTGACGCTCACCGACGGCGGCTCCCAGCCCGACGGACCCAGCTTCGTCGGCGACCAGATCGCCGGCAGCTTCCCCCGCGCCGACGTCCGCGGCGGCTACCTGGACGCCCGCGGCGCCACCCTCACGCTGCGCCCGCCGCTGCTGGGCGACTTCGGCATCGCCCTGCACCTCGAGCAGGCCTCGATGCGCGGAAACCTCGAAGTGCTGCCCGCGGGCTTCGCCCTGAACCTGGGCATCATCGAGGGCTACCTGACGCGCGCCGCCCTGCGCGACGCCGTCGCCGACGTGCTCGACAGCTGCGCCAGCCCGGCGCCCCCGCAGAGCTGCGACCTGATCGGCGGCCTCCTGCCGCCCGACGATCCCGACGCCGGCGTCGAGCTCATCGTCCAGCTCCTCGGCGGCTTCGACGCCCGCCTCCAAGCCGGCCGCCCGGTCGCCTGCGAGGGCAACGCCTGCGACCTGCTCTCGGTGTGCATCGCCGCCGAGATGCGCCCCACGCAGGTGCGGTGACCGTGGGCGAAGGCCCCCCCGACTCGCGCCGAGGGTTGCCCGAGTATCGGCTGACCGCGCAGCCGGTCACACCCGAGGCAGACCGAGCGCTCGGCTTTCGATGGGCCGACCCCAAGATCGGCACTCGACACAAGCTGGGCGGCCAGCCCGACTTTCGGCAGCCCGCGAAGGTGCCCGACTGCCCGTCGTGCGCCGAGGCGATGACCTTCTACGGGCAGCTCGACTCCATCGGTGACGACATCGTCCTCGCCGACTGTGGTCTGATCTTCGTCTTCGTGTGCTTCGACTGTCTGGAGTCGGTGTCGTTCGTCCAATCCGGGTGAGGTCGCGGTGCCGCGCAGGCGAGTACGGGGTGACTGCTGCCGAGCGCCCGCGCCGGCCGGTTCATCCAGCGCGACCCGACCCCGCCGCCCGCCTCGCCGACCCCCGCCCCGCCACGAAGCGCCAGGGGTGGCCCTGCCGGGCCGGTGAACTCGCCGACCCCGTCGCCGCCGCCCGACCGCGGCGCAAAGCGAAACGTGATCGCCGTGGCCCCTTCGTTCCGCGGCGGAAAAGCGAAATGTGATCGTCCTGACCCCTTCGTGCCCGTCAGCGGGGTCCGTGAATGTAGAGGTCCACGGCGCGCTGCTCCGCACTTCGACGCTCGTTGCGATCACGGTCGATGGCGGCCTCCCGGGCCGCCTCGGTCTCGTGCTTGATTCGTTCCCCCTTGCGAGCGTTCTCCAAGAACTGTTCGCGCTTGTCGGCTTCGAAACGTGCTCGCTGGGCGGGCGATGGTTCAGGGAGGCGACGGGGACGCGGGGCTGGTCCCCTCACTTCAGCGAGGGCCAAGGAGGCTAGACCGAAGGTCTTGCCGTCGACCCAGGAGCCAACTGTGTGAAAGACGAAGGCTGGGCCCGCGTCGCGAAGCTCAGCCCCAAAGGGTGCATCCTTCCACGCTCGGTTTGCCGCGACGGACCCATCCACCAACGCCGACGCGCCGAGAAGGAACCTCTCGGCTTTGTCGGCCACCTTGCAGGCGGCATGCTTGCAGTCGCGGTACTCCTTCGCGATGTCACGCGCGAGTTCGACTGCTCCACTGGCGGCATCTTTGGCTCGGTCGACCAGTCTTGTTGCCCAATTGCCGCCGTCGCCGCCTGCACCACCTTCATCCGGCTCTTTCTCCGCTTCCCGCCCATCCACGTCCGTGTGATTCACCGGATCGTTGGCGCAGTACGCATACCGGTTCAGCCCCACCGTGTCCGTCCCATCGATGATCTCGTCCGGCGACACGAAGCGCCCGAGGACGGGGTCGTAGTAGCGCGCGTGCAGGTAGACCAGCCCGGACGGGTCGTGGCGCTGGCCGGTGAAGCCGCGGGGCTCGTAGGCCAGTGAGCCGGCGGCCGACACGATCTCGCCGTAGGGACGGTAGATCTTTCGATGCACCTCGTGCCCGAGCGCGTCGGTCTCGGCCTGGATCGAGCCGAGGTGGTTCGTGTGCACCCAGGTTCGGGTGTCGCCCTCGACGCGGGCCACGGGCGCGCCGGCGAGGGTGATGTACTTGATGGACGCGCCGCCCGCCGCCTCGAAGTCGTCGCCCACGTAGTGGCGCGTGACGTCCCCTTCGACCATGCGGATCCGGACGTCGTTGGCGTCGTAGCCGAACGCCAGTCGCGCGCGACCGTCCGGTGGGGGCGCCGGCACCTGGTCGCTCGGACCCATGCCGCCATCGCTCGGATCCATGCCGCCGTCGCTCGGCCCCGGGCCGCCGTCGCCCATCCCCGGCCCGCCGTCCGCCGACCCAGGGCCACCGTCGCGCGACCCTGGGGCGCCGCCGTCGGCCCCCGGCCCCCCGTCCTTGGCGCCGGGCACGCCGTCGTTGGGGCCGGGGCCGCCGTCGTGGGCGCCCGGGCCGCCGTCGCTGGCCCCCGGCACACCGTCGTTTCTCCCCGGCGCGCCGTCCCCGCACGCGACGGCCACCGCCAACGCCAGCGGCCCGAGCGCGAGCCAGCGCGCGCGACGGACCCACGGCTCGACCGTGGCGCTCGCGTCGCGTCGTCCGCGGGACCACGCGAAGCCCGCCAGCAGCAGGATCAGCCCGAGGGCCGACCCCAGGGCGACGCCGCCGCTCGGCCGCGCCCACCGCGAGTCGCCCCGCGTGCCGCCCGGTCCGACGCTCCCCCCGTCCGGTGAGGGGTCACCCGCCGAGTCGCCGTCGTCCGGCGAGACCGACGCCAGCCGGTTGTCACCGTCCCAAGTCAACACGCGGCCGGCGCCGGAGGTCATCAGGCCCGTCGCGTCGTAGGTGTAGGTGTGGTCGCCCGCGGCGATGGCCGCGTGGGGGCGCGCGCCGTACTCGTAGTGGCCCACCCGCGAGCTCCAGGTGATGTTGCCGATGACGTCGTACTCGAACGCCTCGTCCAGCTCGGGGTTGGTGGCGTGGGTCGCGCGCACCAGCCGATTGAGCTCGTCGTAATCGTAGGTCCAGCCCTCGTCCTCGTGCGGGCTGGTCACGTCGAGGATCGAACCGTTGAGATCGCGCGTGTAGACGAGGTCTTGGATCGTCTCGCCGGCGGAGACGGTCGAGATGCCCACCAGCCACCCCCGCTCGGGGACGTAGCGCCGGGTGGTGATCGCGCCGTTCGCGGCCTCGAGCCGGCTCAGCTGGCCCTCGGCGGTGTACTGCGCCGCGGTGACGTAGCCGGGGATCACGGTCTGCCGACCCGCGGCGTCGTATTCGAGGGGCGCGTCGGGCGTGCCGATGGCGTAGCCGTCGGGGTACAGGGTCCAACGCTTGCGGCCGAGCGCGTCGAAGCCGTACGTGAACGCGTAGACTTCGCCATCGGTGGTGCGCACCGACTCGACGAGGTTGCCCGCGACGTCGTGGTCGAAGGTCTCGCCGCCGGCGGGGTCCGTGATGCGGGTCAGCCGGCCGATGTTGTGATAGCCGTCCCGCACCTGATCGTAGGCCCAGGTGACGGTGACCGCCTCGTCGGTGCCGGCCCGGCTGGTCTTGCTCAGCTTGCGCCCGAGCAGGTCGTAGGTCAGCTCGGTGCGCTGCCCCTTGGCGTCGGTCTTGGCCGTCATCCGGCCCGCGGCGTCGTATGCGT
>JAUHXL010000307.1 GCA_030426945.1 bacterium | reverse complement strand
TGGACGCCGGTCGCGAGCGTCGACGCGGCGGGCCTGGGTGCGCAGGCGGACGACCTGCGCGGCGCGGGCAAGCGGCCCTACGCGCTCACCGGCTGGGTCGCGGCGGACGGCACGTCGCGCTTCGCCGCGCTGTTCGAGGTGGCCGAAGGTCCCGACTGGGTGCTGGACGTCGACCTCGACCCGAACGCTTACCGCGGGCGGAGCGCGGAGCGCGTGGCGCAGGGCTGGCGCCCGGTCACCGAGGTCGTGCTCGAGCACGCGGGCGAGACGCGCTTCACGACGCTGTGGGAGCAGGTCGACAGCGCCTGGGATCGCAGCGACGTGCCGCCGGAGGGCCTCGAGGCGCAGAACAGCCAGAACGAGCAGGCGGGCCTGCGCCTGACCTCGCTCACCGCGCGCGACGGGGCCGAGGGGGCGCGCCTGACCGGCGTGTGGCACCCGGCGCCCGAGGACGGGGGCTTCGTGCTGACCCGCGTGAATCTCGACGCCGCGCAGCTGGCCGACGCGAACGCCGAGGCGGCCGCCGAGGGCGCGCCGCTGGTCGCGCTGGTGGGCTGGCGGGGGCCCGCCGGCCGCCTCTACGCGGCCGCCTGGCGGTTCAGCGCGAACTGACGGCGTCGATGGCCGCCACCTCGTCCTGCCGGCCGAGCGCCGCGTACTGGGCGCGGGCGATCGTGTAGGCGGCGCGCGCCAGGTCGGGCTGCGCCGCGGCGCGCTCCGCCGCCGTGCGGGCCGCGCGCGCCACGTCGAGATCGTGATAGCCCGCGTCGGCCAGCAGGCGCCGCCCCTCGTCGAGGTGGGCCGCGAAGGCGACCCAATCCGCCGCGTCGGCGTCGCACAAGAGCTGCACCACCCGCATCGCGCCCACGAGGCCGCCGTTGCCGCGCCGCGCGAAGCGATCGACGCAGGCGTCGAGGTGGACCCGCGCGTCGTCGAAGGCGCCCTGGTCGATCAACGCCAGCGCGAGGTTGGCCCGCGCGATGTCCACGCTGGGCGCCTCGAGCTCGACGAACCGCTCGATGGCCTCGCGGTACAGCCCCACCGCGCGGGCGGAGTCGCCCTGCAGGCGCGCGCAGTCGCCGAGCTGGTTGAGGCTCTCGGCGACGCCCAGGCGCGCGCCCGCTCGGTCGAACCCGTCCCGCGCCCGCGCCAACGCGGCCTCGACGCCGGGCAGGTCGCCCCGCGCGCGCGCCAGCACCGCCAGGCCCAGATGGCAGCGCGCCTCGCCGCGCGCGTCGCCGAGGTCGACGAAGTCGGTCAGCGCGGCCTGCAGCGCCTCGGTGGCCCCGTCGAGCGCGCCGCCCTGCGCCAGCACCTTGGCCAGCTCGCTGCGGCAGTGGGCGAGGCGGGGGCGGTCGCCGAGCTGGGCGAAGGCGCGCTCGGCCTCGCGCAGGGGCGCGCGCGCGGCGGCCACCTGCCCGCCCGCGAAGGCCAGCACGCCCCGCATGAAGTCGACCTGCGCGCGCAGCGCGGGCTGCGCGTGGCGGTCGACGACGGCGTCCACGGCGGCCAGGCGCCGCTCGGCGGCGGCGCGGTCGCCCACCGAGCGGTCGATCCAGCAGCGCAGCAGGTCGCCGAAAGCGCGCCGCGGATCCGCGGGGCTCACCCCCAGCGCCGTGAGGGCGCCCTCGCGCTCGGCCAGGCAGAGCTGCGCGCGGGCGTAGGCGCCCGTCTCGAAGTGGCGGCGCGCCGCCTCGAGCAGCGGGCGCAGCGCGGCGGCCGGATCGCCGGCGGCCAGCAGGTGCCGCCCCAGCCGCTCGGGCCGATCAGCGGTGGCGCCGTCGCCCCCGAAGGCCAGCATCTCGGCGCAGCGCATGTGGTGGGCAGCGGCGCGTCCGGCCTGCCGCGCGCGCCGCAGCAGCGCCTCGCGGAACATGCCCTGCGCGAAGCGCCAGCCGACCGCCCCCTCGTCGGGCGCGCGCGCCAGCCGGACCGACAGCAGGGCGTCGACCAGGCCGCGCGTCGGCTGCACGTTCGCTCGGCCGCAGACCTGGGACCACTCCACGGGATCGGGCGCGGGCCCCAGCGTGGCGGCCAGCTCGAGCGCCGGCCCGTCGTCGGCCGGGCGGCCGGCGAGCAGGCGGTCCACGCGGGCGTCCCAGGCAGCGTGCAGGTCGGTGGGCAGCTCGGCGTCGGCGCCGGCGGCCAGCCGATAGCCCTGCTCGCCGCGCTCGATGAGACCCCGCTCGACCCAGTCGCCGACGACCTGCACGGCGAACTGGGGGTTGCCGGCCGCGCGCTCGGCGACCCGCGCGGCCAGGGCGCCCTCGAGCCCCAGCAGCTCCCGCACCAGCGTCAGCTGTTGGTCCGCCGGCAGGGGACCCAGCTCCAGTCGGCGACCGCGGGGCGGGCGCCCCAGGGCCTCGAGGCGGGCCGCCGCGGCCGGGCGCTCGGGCAGGGCCTCGCTGCGCGCGGTGAGCACGAACAGCACCGGGAAGGGGGCGGGGTGCTGGGTCGCCATCGCCTGCTCGACGAAGCCGAGCGTGTCCGGCGCCCAGACCGCGTCGTCGAGCAGCACGACCAGCGCGCGCTCGACCGCCAGGCGCGCCAGCGCCCGCCGCACGACGACGCCGCGCTCCTCGGCGCTCTGCAGGCGGACGCGGATCGACGTGTCGTCGCTGACCTCGCCCGCGATGAGCGCGGCGACGGCCACCACCAGCGGATCGCTCTCGGTCAGCTCGAGCGCGCGCGCCACGCGCGCCACCAGCGCGTCGCCGGCCAGGCCCGCCGTGCGCAGCGCGCGCACGAGCATCGGCGCCAGCCCGTCGCCGGGGCCGGGCTGGGCGGCGTGGTGGGCGTGCAGCAGCCGCGCGGCGCCCACCTCGTGCGCGCGCTCGCCCAGCCAGGTGCCCAGGCGGGTCTTGCCGGTGCCCGCCGCGCCCTCGAGCACGACGACGCCCGGCAGCCCGGTGTCACACGCGCCGCGCAGGGCGGCCCACAGGGCGTCGCGCTCCGCCTCGCGCCCCACCAGCGGCAGCCCGCGCAGCCCGAACAGGCCCAGCCCGGCGTCGCGCAGCGCGGCCGGCGGCACCAGCGGGGTGTCGCGTCGCCAGGTCGGCATCGGGCCCGCGCGCATCGGCGACAGGGGCACCGTGGTCTCGGCCTCGCCCTCCGGCCCCGTCCGCGGGAGGGCCGGCCCGGTGGGATCCACCAGGGTGGGATCCTCGCCGGGGACGAGATCCAGCGTGGGCTCGAGCGACACCGCCGTGGCGCCGACGGCGCCCAAGGGCAGGGGCTCGGCGTCGCCGGGCAGCGCCGCGAGGGCCCACGCGGCGTCGGCCGCGCTGCGCGGGCGCCGCGCGGGATCCTTCTCGAGCAGCGCCCGCAGCCAATCCTCGACGCCCGCGGGCACCCCCAGGGTCGGCGGCAGGGGCGGCACCGGATCGCGCAGGTGCGCCATCATCAGCGCCATCGGCCCGTTGCGCACGAAGGGCGGGCTGCCGGTCAGGAGCTGCCAGGCCACGCAGCCGAGGGCGTACAGATCGGTCCAGGGCCCGAAGTCGCGCCAGGCCGACCGCAGCTGCTCGGGCGCCATGTAGCGCGGGGTGCCGATGGCGGCGTTCGTCTCGCCGTCGTCGACGTCGGCGTGCATCGGGAAGGCGATGCCGAAGTCGGCCAGCTTCAGCAGCGGGCGGTGCGCCGGCCCCGACACCAGCACGTTGCCCGGCTTCAGATCGCGGTGGACGATGCCGCGCGCGTGCGCGTAGGCCAGCGACGCCAACAGGGACTGCAGGACGCCCTTCGCCACCGGCCAGGGATAGGGGCCGGGCAGATCGGCCAGCGAGCCGTGCTCGGCCAGCTCCATCACCAGGTAGGGGCTGCCCGCGGCCAGCGCGTTGCCCGAGGCGGCGGCCGCGGCGGCGTCCACCTCGCCGTAGTCGTACACCGCGACGATGCCCGGGTGCTCGAGGCCGGCGGCGGCGCGCACCTCGTTGCGGAAGGCCTCGGCGTAGCGGGCCCGGCGGACGCGGGCCCCGGTCATCACCTTGGCGGCGACGGGCAGGCCCTCGCTCTGGTGCTCGCCGCGCCAGACGACGCCGAAGCCGCCGGCGGCGAGGCGACCGGTGAGGGTGAACGGGCCCAGGTGGACGAGGGTGGTCGCGGACACGCTGCGAAGGTAGCCCGAAACGCGCGCCGTCGCACCCGCCCGGGCGCGTCGCGCGTCGATTGCGGCCCCGCGACGGCGGCACGGCGATTGCGATGCGACCGCGCGCCCGGTCCGGCGCACGCCCCTCGGCGTGGCGGCGCGTGACGGGCGCTTCGGATGCGGCCACCCCCGTGATCGGGCGTGCGCCGCGGGATCACGCGCGGCAGGAGGCGAAGCACGATGCGAGCGGCGTTCACGGTGACGGTGATGGTGATGATGGGCGGCTGTCTGCCCACGGGCGGCGGCGGCGGCGCGTGCGTCCCCGGCCAGGTGGGCGTGTGCGGCTGCCCCGGTGGGCAGCAGGGCACGGCGATCTGTCAGGACAACGGCAGCCCCAGCGCCTGCATGTGCGGCGAGGGGGTGGGGGCCGACGGGGGCGTCGGCGAGACCGGCGACGCGGGCGCCGGCGAGCGGGGCGACGGCGGCCCGGGCGGGTGGCGTCCGCCGACGCGCGGCGGCGACGCGGGCGTGGTCGAGCCGCCGCCCCCCGAAGGCTGCGAGGACGGCGCGTTCGAGCGGGGGCCCTGCGAGGTCGGCGGCGAGCGCGAGCGGCGCTGCGTGGACGGTGTGTGGGCGGCCTGGGGCGCCTGCATCGATCCCGACGCGACCTGCAGCGCCGGCGACACCGAGCAGCTCACGTGCGGGCTCAATGGGCGCGGCCTGCAGGAGCGGGCCTGCGCCGACGGGCGCTGGGCGGCGCCCGGCGCGTGCGTCGACGAGGACGCCTGCGTCGACGGCGCGCGCGATCCGATCGAGTGCCCGGACGGCAGCGTGGTCGCGCGGACGTGCGTGACGGGGCAGTGGGGCGCCGCGCCCGAGTGCCCCGAGGGCCCCGAGCCGGACTGCGCGTCGGGGGAGGTCGAGACCCGCGCGTGCGGCGCCGGCGGCACCCAGCAGCGGCGCTGCAGCGGCGCGGGCGCGTGGGGCGCGTGGGGCGAGTGCGCGGGCGAGCCGGTCTGCGTGCAGGGCGACGAGCAGACGCGGCCCTGCGACGGGGGCACCCAACGCCGGGGGTGCGCGGGCGGCCAGTGGGGCGACTGGGGGGTGTGCGAGCGCGTGGTGCTCGGCTGCGGCGAGGCCACGCCGCTGAACCTGCGCGGCGACACGCCCTTCGACACGCGGGGCCACGGCGACGCGCTGCCCGAGGCCTGCGGCGGCGAGAGCGCGGAGCAGATCTTCGCCTTCGGCCTCGATCGGCCGTCGCGGGTGCAGATCGAGGTCGTGCAGGCCACCTTCGACACGATCATCGGCCTCCGGCCGGACTGCGAAGGCGACGTCGTCTGCGACGACGACGGGGGCAACGACACGCTGTCCAAGATCGACATCGAGCTCGAGGCGGGCGCCTACCATCTGGTGGTCGAGGGCTACGGCGCGGCGCAGGGCAGCGGGCGGCTGACGACGGTGGTGACCCCATTGGACGAGGAGCCGGACGTGCCGCCCGTCGGCGAGGCCGCCTCGTGGCCCGGCGTGCGCACGGACGTGCAGGAGGCCGAGGTCCTCGGGGGCGGCTTCGAGCGCTGCTGGTCGAACACCTACATCGAGGTGCCCTCGGTCGAGGCCGTGCGCGCCCAGTGCGCCGCGGACGTGCTGATGCTGGCGTGCCGGCGGGTGGGCGCCGACGCGCTGACGGTCGCGGCGATGGGCGAGCGCGCCGAGGTGCTGCGCCCGGTCGCCGACACCGCGGACGCGACGCACGCGCACAACGGCGTGTCGTGGTACTTCACCGAGGGGCGCGCGTGGGGCTTCGCGGTGGCCGGCGCCGGGGTGACCCGCAACCACTGCGACACGACCGAGGGCGCCCGCCGCATGTGCTGGCACCTCGACGGGGGCGGCTTCCGCTGCGGCAGCACCCAGTGGCTGAACGACGACCGCAACTGGGAGCGGGTGATCTACCAGCGGTCGGGGACGCTCTGACGCGGGGGCGGCGTCGCCTGGGCGCGCCTCAGCGCGGCGGTCGCCGCCGCGCCTGGAACCACGACTGGTAGCTCTTCATGCGCGCGTGCTGGTCGGCCGGCGCGCGCTGCCGGCAGGTGGCGCGCTCGGCGCTGCCCTCGGGCGCGGCCCACCGGATCTCGACGCAGTCGCTCGGGTTGTAGGCCATCTCGAAGGCCTCGCGTCGCTGGGTGATGTCGGCCAGCGTCAGCGTCTGCGTGCTGCCGTCGCTGCGGGTGTAGGTGAAGGTCTTGTCCTTCAGCGCCGCGTCGCGCTGGGCGGTGATGCGCTGCGCCGCCGCGTCCACCTCGTCGTCCCGCAGCCCGAAGCGCGCCGGGTGGCGCCGCACCGTCTCGACGAAGCGCAGCACGGTGTCGATCGCGATCAGCAGCCGCATGTCGCGCGCCGGCGTCGAGAAGTCCTCCCAGGGGCCGGTCGTCTCGAACACCGCGTAACCCTTGGGCATCTCGATGGGCTTCCAGCCGCGACGCTGCATGAACTCGACGCCGTTGTTCACGCTGACCACCCGCCGCGCGACGGCCTCCTCCAGCGCGTCGACCAGCGATCGCTGCATGGCCAGCGGATCCAGCGGCCGCGGGTTGATGAGCCCCTCGACCGTCGCGTAGAAGTCGTCCACCGTCACCGCGTACTGCTGCGTGCTGTAAGGCGGCGCGCCGTTCGCGCCCTTCAGCTCGGCGTTGGGCACCGGCGTCAGCGCGTCGGCCTCGCGGTCGTACACCAGCGGCCGGAAGGCCTTGAACCCGGCGCCGACGTCGGTGGTCTCCGGCGAGAACAGGAAGGTGCCGCGCCAGAAGCGCCGCCGCCCGATGGTGCCGTCGGGCTGCGCGTCGGCGGCGATCATCGCCCCGTACTTCTCGGTGCCCTGGTGCGCCCACTTCGCCACCACCAGCAGGTGCCCGTAGGGATCCGCGTACAGCGTGCCCGGGCGCAGCGCCGCGCGCGTCAGCGGCACCGGGTAGTAGTCGGTGTCGTCGTCGTCCGGGTGCGTGCGCCCGCTGGCCGAGTGGACGCCGCTGCGCACCTTGCGGTTGGCGAACCAGCCGAAGGCGTCGACCGGATCGTCTTTGGGCGCGCTCATCAGGTTGGTGTGCACGTCGCCGCAGCGCGGCGGCCGCCCGGCGCGCCCGCGGTTGCATTGGCGATAGCCGAAGGGCAGCCCCAGCTTCCACGCGAAGTAGGCGCGCAGCAGGTAGGGCAGATCGGCGCAGTCCGGGCCCAGCCGCAGGGCCTTCTCCTCGCCCGCGCCGTAGTGGTCGAACAGCAGGTTGCGCTGGGGGTCCTGCAGCAGGGACTGCATGTTCGTCCAGGTGAGATCCTCGTCGGTGGGGTAGTCGAACAGCGACTCCACCCACGCCGCGTACAGGTTCTCGGTCGCCTCGCCCCACGACCGCCGCAGGGGCCAGGCCTCGGTCGCCAGCGCCAGCGGCTTCGGCCGCGGGCTCACCCCCACGGAGAAGCAGGCGAGCGTGCGCCCGCCGTCGCCGAACACCGCGCGGTAGCGCCCGGGCTGCGGATCGTCCACCTGCACGACGTAGCTGAAGGGCGGACCGCCCAGGCGGCGCACCGGCGGCGTCAGGCGCTCGCCCGAGGGCGCGATCACGTCCAGGCGCACCGGGCCGGGATCCTCGGACAGCGTCGCGACGAAGCGCAGCGGCGCGCCCGTCTTCGGCCGCATGGGCGACCGGAAGATGGCCACCTCCTGGCTGTCGGTGCAGCGCTCGGGCACGGCGGGCGGGGCGGCGGGCCGCAGCTGCGCGACCCCCTGCAGCGCCACGCCCGGCGAGCCGCCGATGACCGTGATGCGCGTCACCCGCTCGATGAACGCCTTGCGCGACGTGCCGCGCCCCAGCTCGAGGTCGGTGACCCGGATGCGGTCGACGGTCAGCAGCGTCTCGGTGCCCTCGGGCCGCACCGGATCCTTCTCGGCGCAGGGCACCAGGTACTCGGCGAAGCTGTGGATGGCCATCGGCCGGCCATCCTCGGCGCGGCCGAGGTACAGCATGATGTGCCCCGGGAAGTGCAGCAGCACCACGCCGCGCTGGGCGGCCGCGTCGATCAGCAGGGCGCGCTCGCGCTCGCTCGGCACCTTCTCGACGTCGACGCTGAAGGTGCCGGCGAAGGCCTGGGCGGCCGAGTGGCGGGGCAGCTCGAGGCCGAAGGCGGCGAAGACGTCCATCAGGAAGCGCGAGCAGTCGCGGCCGCTGTCGGTGCCGCCCCAGCCGTACGGTGTCTCGAGGTAGCGGAAGGCCTCCTCGAGCAGGGCGCGGCGGGTGAGGGGGCGGCGCACGTCGGTGGCCGCGTCGGCGGGCAGGGGGGGCGCGCGCTGCACCCCGTCGGCGGTGGCGTAGAGGACGCCGCCGTCGTCGTCGAGGGGCAGCAGGGCGCCCTCCGGCACCTTCGCCGCCGTGGCGCCCGCGCCCAGCGTGCGGGCCCCGCGGACCACCACCTTGGCCGGCCCGAGGAAGCGGTCGCGCTCGGCGTCGCCCAGCGCGGGCGACAGCGGCGCGTTCTTCGGCACCCAGCCGTAGGCGTAGCGCGTGCGCACCAGCAGCAGATCGCCCGGCCAGTCGGTGATCACCTGCACCGGCGCCTGCGCGCGCACGGTGCTGCAGCGGTTGCGGTCGAAGCGCAGGTCG
>JAUHXL010000306.1 GCA_030426945.1 bacterium | reverse complement strand
CGACGCGACGCTGCGCAGCCAGGTGGCCGCGACGCCGAGCCCCTTCCTGAAGGACGGCGTCGTCCGCCTCGAGTGCGCCGCCGACGTCGAGGCGGTCACCTGCACGCCGGTGGAGCGGAAGCGGTAGACGGTCAGGGCTTCGCGGCCTTGGCCTTCGCCTGCTGCAGGGCCTTCTCGGTCGGCTTGTTGCCCGGCCGCAGCTTCAACGAGCGCTCGAACGCCGCCACCGCGGCGGTCGCGTCGCCCGCGTCGAGCTCCAGCCGCCCCAGGTTGTAGAGCGCGGCGCCCTTCACCTTGTCGGCCCCCTTCGCGTTCACCGCCGCCCGCAGCGCCAGCCGCGCCTCGGTGGTCCAGCCGGCCTTCTTCATCGCGAAGCCCAGCTCGCCCAGGATGGTCGCGTCGCCCGGCTTCTTCGCCAGCGCGTCGAGCAGCGTCGGCACCGCCGCGTCCGCTTCACCCGCCTTCGTCGCCTCGCGCCCGGCCTTCAGCCCCGCCTTCGCGGCCTTGGCGTCCTTGCCCTCGGAGAAGGTGTCGAAGGTGACCGCGTCGGGCACCTCGACCATCTTGCCGCCCTGCCACCGCCACAGCTCGCCGGTGACGAAGTCCGGGCAGCACGCCCCGCCCGTCGGCAGCGCGTGCATGCGCCCCACCCGCACCGCGGCCTCCTCCACCGAGAACTCGGCCAGCCCGCCGTCCGCGCGATCACCCCCTGGGATGCGCCCCATCACCTCGGGTCCCGCCGCGCCCGCCCGAAACACCGTCAGCGAGTCGAACTTGCCCGTGCCGCCACCCCAGTAGGTCAACCCCACCACCGCCTCGTCCGTCCCGTCCCCGTCCAGATCGACGTACTTCACGCCGAACAGGTCGAGCGACTCACCGAAGTCGTCGGCCTCGTTGAAGGTCTCCCAGGTCCCCTTGGTGAGCGTGATCTGCTTCCCCTCCGCTTCGTAGGTCCGGTTGGCCCAGTCGACCGACGCCAGGTCGGACTTCGGGGGGACGGCAGGCGGGGCGAGCAGGACGAGCACGAGCAGCGGCAGCATCGGCGACCTCCAGATGAGTGGCCGTCAGGCTACCACTGGTCGCCTGGGCCTCGCGCGCCCGGCGGGCGGCCGCGTTGTTTTCCGAACAGCGGTCCGGTAATCCAGGTGCATGCCGCCGTTCGTCCGCCTCCGACTGCCCGACGGCACCGAGACCACCCTCGCGCCGGGCGACCTGTTGGGGCGCAACCCGCGCGCCGCGCTGGTCGTCGACGACGCCTCGGTCAGCGAGGCCCACGCCCTCGTCAGCCTGCGCGACGCGGCCCTGCGTCTGTTGGCGCTGCGCGGCGGCTTCGTCACCGCCCTCGACGAGCCCCCGCGGGCCGAGGTCACCCTCGAGGCGGGGCTGTCCATCTGGCTCTCGCGCGCCTACCGCCTCGACGTCGTCGAGGTCGCCCTGCCCGATCACCTGCTGGCGCTCGAGCTGCCCGGCGGCCGCCGCCACGTCCTGTCGGGCGTGTGCTCGTTGGTGCTCGGGCCGGACGGCGGGTTGGGCGCCGTCTCGCGCTTCCGGGGCGGCGCCTCGGCCCACCTGTGGAGTGTGGGCCAGCAGTGGCAGCTGCGCCTGGGCGCGGCGCCCGCCCGACCGGTGGGCGCCGGGGATCGCTTCGCGGTGGGCGGTCACCCGGTGGCCGTCGTGCAGGAGACCCTCGCCGGCGCCGGCCACCACGCGACCGAGACGCGCGGCGCCGTGCGGGCCCCGCTGCGCTTGGTGGCGCGCTACGACACCGTCCACCTGCATCGACCGCCGGGGCCCGTGCTGGTGCTGACCCGCACCGCGGCCCGCATC
Organism: bacterium; assembly: GCA_030426945.1. Taxonomy (GTDB): domain Bacteria; phylum Myxococcota_A; class Bradymonadia; order UBA7976; family UBA1532; genus JACKDN01. The sequence goes on along the minus strand of JAUHXL010000306.1, from coordinate 6,914 downwards.
CTCTCGGAGCTCGTGGCCGTCGGGCAGCCGGTGCACTGGGAGGCCCTCGCGCGCGAGGTCTGGTCGGACGACGTCGACGCCGGCGCGCTGCGCGGGCGCTGGGACGTCAGCCTGCAGCGCCTGCGCCGCCGGCTGGCCCAGGCCGAGGTGCGCGGCGATCTGGTGTCGACCGACGGCGCGGGCAACGTCGAGCTCGTGCTGTACCCGGGCGATCAGATCGAGGATCGCACCTGAGGTGACCGACGACGCGACCGGCGACGGGCCGCGCCGCGGCGGGTTCGCCAGCGGCGCTTGGGGCAGCGTCGGGCCGGCGGCGCCGGCGGCCGGGGCGCCGCTGGCCGCCGCCCGCTTCGAGCGGCGCGGGCTGATCGGGGTCGGCGGCATGGCCCGCGTGCACCTCGCCTGGGATCACCACCTGCAGCGCGAGGTCGCCCTCAAGACGCCCCACGGCGCGGTGGGCGCCGCGCGCCTCGCGCGGGAGGCCGCCCTCACCGCGCGCCTCGAGCACCCCGGCATCGCGGCGGTCTACGACGTCGGGCAGGACGGCGACGGCCAGCCCTGGTTCGCGATGCGCCGCGTGGACGGTCGCAGCCTGCGGGTGGCGCTGCGCGAGGCCGAGGCCGGCGATCTGTGGCGCCGGGCCTACGATCTGTGCGCGGTCATGGCCTACGCCCACGACGCGGGCGTGGCGCACCTGGATCTCAAGCCCGAGAACGTGATGGTGGGCGCCTACGGCGGCGTCGTGGTGCTCGACTGGGGGCTGGCGCGCGCGCTCGATGATCCCGACGACCGGCCCCCGGCGGGCGCCCACGGCACGCCGGGCTACATGAGCCCCGAGGCCGCGCTGGGGGCGGCGCCGAGCCGCGCCCAGGACGTGTGGAGCCTGGGCGCCATCTTGCACGAGCTGCTGGCCGGCGCGCCGCCCTTCGGGGCCGAGTCGCCCGAGCGCCGGCTGGCCCGGGTGGTCGCCGGCGAGCTGCCCGAGACGCTCGGCCCGCCCGAGCTGGTGGCGATCGTGCGGCGGGCCTTGGCCCCCGATCCCGCCGATCGCTACCCCGACGCGGGCGCGCTGGCCGCCGATCTCGGGGCCTGGCTGGACGGCCGGCGCGTGGCGGCCCACACCTACACGCGGGGCGAGCTGCTGCGCCGGGCGCTGCGGGCCTATCGGCGCCCGCTGGCGGTCGTCGCCGCGCTGACGGTGGTGGCCGCCGCGGGCGCGGGGTGGTCGGTCCAGCGGATCGTCGCGGCGCGGGATCGCGCGCAGGCCGCCGACGCGCGGGCCCGGGCGGGCCTGCAGCGCCTGATGGTCCTGCAGGCCGCCTCGGCCGAGGCCCGCGGCGACCGTCCGCGGGCGGAGCTGTGGGCGGCGCACGCGATCGCGCGCGCGCAGGCCGCGGGGGAGGCGCCGGATCCGACCGCGTGGAGCCCGCTCCTGCGCTGGGCCGCCCAGGCGCGCCCGGCGCCGCTCGGGATCCTCGCCACCCCCCAGTGCGGTCGCCGGGCCGCCAGCACGCCCGGCGCCCTCATCTGCGAGCAGGGCGGCGCGCTGCACGGCCTCGACGCCGCGACGGGCGTGCCGCGCTGGCGCCTGGCGATCGAGAGGCCGCGCTGGGCGGTCGCGGCGGACGCGCCGGTGGTGGTGCTCGCCGACGCGACCCACATCGGGGTGATCGACGCCCTCTCGGGCCGCGTTCGAGGCAGCGCGCCCGCCGCCCTGCGCGGCGGGCGGGGCGTCGTCGTGGCGCCCGACGGGTCCTGGGCGGTGGTCACCGGGCGGGCGCCCCTCGCGGTGCGCGTCGAGTCGCTCCGGGTCAAGCCGCTGTCGCCCTGCCCCCACAACGCCCTCGACGCGGCGCTGCGCGACGGGCGCGCGCTCTTCGCCTGCGCGGCGGGCACGCTGGTCTTGACCGACCTGCGCACCGGCCTCAGCGGGGGGGGGCTCGCGGCGCCCTTCGACGACGCCGAGCACCCCCTCTCGCGCCTGGTCTGGTTGGACGACGACCACGCCCTCCTGGTGGTCGGGGGGCGTCGCCTGCTGCGGATGCACCTGGGCACGGGGGACGTGCGCCTGCTGCGGACGCTGGCGGATCGCGTCACGCACCTGGCGGCGCGCGGGGCGCGCGTGCTGATCGGCACGCGCGACGGGCGCGCCGAGGTGCTCGACGCCGACACGGGCAACGTCCTGGGGCGCCTGCCGACGGGCGTGCGCGGCGGCGTCGCTTTGGGCGCGGGGGTCGCCACGCTGGTGGGCACCCGCGTCGAGCGGTGGCGCATCGACGCGCTCGGCCCGCCGGTCGAGCTGCGCACGCCGGTGGGGGTGATGCCGGCCCGCGTGTCGCCCGACGGCGGGTGGATCGCCGCGGCCGCGGTCGACGGCAGCCTGCGCGTCTGGTCGACGGCCGACGGGCGGGGGCGCGCCTTGCGTTGGCGGGCCGGCGCCGCGGCGGTCAAGGGGGTCGACTTCGCGCCCGACGGCCGGACGCTGGCGGTGGCGGCCATGGGCGCCGACGCCGACCGCCTGTACGCGGTGGACGGGTGGCAGGATCGCGGCCCGCTCGTACCCGGCGGGCGGCCGGCGCGGCGGGTGGTGCACGTCGGCGGCGGCCAGGTGGTGGCCCGCTTCGGAGGCGGCGTCGACCACGTCGAACGCCCGAACACGGTCCCGGCGCCCCTGCCGCTGCGCGGGGTGGACGACGTGGCGCGGCCGGCCGACGCGGCGTTCGCGCTGCTGCTCGACCGGGCCGACGACGTCTGGCAGCTCGATGGCGACGGCGCGGCGCCCGCGCGCCTGGCCCAGGTGCCCGACGCCGCCCAGCTGGCGGTGGATCCGGCGGGCCGTCGCTGGGCCGCCGCCTGGGACAACGGGGTGGCCCTCTTCGAGCGCCCGGCCCGCGAGCGCGGCCGGCTGCACAGCCCGACGGTGATCACCGACGTGGCGCTGGGCGCCGAGCACCTCATCCTCGGCCACCTCGACGGCACGGTGGCGGTCTATCGACTGGACGCGGCCGGCGCGCCGGGTGAGCTCGTCGCCCGCCTGGCCGCGCACGACGACCGCGTGGGCAGCGTCGAGCTCGCGCTCGACGGCGCGACGCTCTGGACGTCCGGCTGGGATCGCCGCGTCCGCCGGTGGGATCTGCGCCCCTTGGCCCGTCCGGGCGCGGCGCTGGTCGCCGAGGTCGAGGCCGCGTGGGGCCGCACGCTCGCGGACGCGCTGGCCGAGGTCGCTCAGGGGCAGACGCGCCCGTAGCCCAGCGCCACGAGGGTGTCGTCGTAGCGGTCGCAGGCCGCCTGGCGATCGCAGGGCGGGGTCAGGCAGGCCGCGGCGGCGCCCCCGGTCGGATCGTCCTCCGGCGCGAGGCCCACGAGCAGGAACTGAGGCGAGCGCAGGATCACGCCGCACACGGTGCGCAGGGCCGCCTCGTCGGGCGGATCGTCCATCGGCACGCCGGTCAGCTGCTCCATCAGGGCGGCCTCGTCGGGGGTGACGAAGCCCTCGCCGGTCAGCCGCAGCTTCAGCGTCGCCACCGCCTGCTGCATGTCGAGATCGGTCCGCTGGGCGAGCCGCTCGATGGCGTCGACCCAGGCCGCGCCACCCACCGGGGTGCCGGGCGGGCGCACCACGTTCGGGTTGCGCAGCGCGACGTCCTCGGCGAGGGCCGTGGGCTTCTCGCAGTCGCCGATGGCCTCCTCCCAGGCGAGCAGCGCGCCCAGGCTCAGGGTGTCGCTGCCCGGATGGGCGAGATCCTGGTGGCGACCCAGCGCGCGGCTGAGCGCGCGATCCGGCCAGGCCGAGCCGTGCGCCATCACCCGAGGGGCCGGCCACTCCAGGGCGCGGTGCACCGTCGCCAGCAGGGCGGGGATGCGCGCGCGGTGCACCCCATCGCCGACGTCGTTGCCCGCGGGGGGGCCCACCGGCGCCGAGGTCTGGACCCAGGGGTTGATGATCGGCGGCAGCGCGTCGGGCCCGAGCGTCGACGCCGCGGGCGCCCGCCGAGCCACGGCCGGCGACAGCGTCACCGCGCGCACGACCGCCCGCAGCGACCAGCCGCCGCCCGCGCGCAGGGCCTGCGCCAACGAGGCCAGGGCGCGCTGCGCCGCGCCGTTGCGGGGCTGGCCGTGCTCGACGGTCAGCGGGGCGCCGCTGATCTGCGCCGTGACGCGGTCGGCGAGGTGCAGCGCCACCAGCGCCTTGAACGCGTCCGCTCGGTGGGGGTGCTCGACGATCCGTGTCTGTCCGCCGAAGGCCGGATCGGTCGCCAGGAAGCGGGCGAGCGCGCGGGCCATGGCGCGGTTCTGCGCGTCCACGGCGAAGGGACGCATCGGCGGCATCAGGCCGGTGGCCGAGCCCTCCCGGACGGTGCGCTCGATCACGAACGGGGACAGGCCCGGCAGCAGCCGCGACCAGGTGGGCGCGAGGGCGTCGGGCGCCTGGCCGGCCGGCGTGTTCGCGGTGCCGTGGCAGCCGTCGCAGCGGCTGACGCGGATGACGTCGAAGGCGATCTCGCGCGCCAGGGCGAGGCTGACGGTGGCGGACGGCGCGGGCATGTCGCCGACGCCGGAGCGGATCGCGGCCACGATGTCGTCCCCGGTGAGATCGGGCCGCAGCGCGCTCCAGGCGGGCGCGCCGAGCACGCCCTGGGTGTGGCAGCCGTCGCAGCGCGCCGCGCGCTCGGCCGCGCCGTCGAAGGCGCCCGCGGCGGGCAGGGGTCCCTGCACGAGGGTCTGGGGCGTGCCCGGCGGATCGCTCGCGTCGGGTCGAAGCTGCAGCGCGAGCGCCAGCACGCCCGCGGTCGCCGACTGCGGCGCGCCGGCGAAGCCCGCCGTCTCGGCGCCGTTGCCCAGCGGGTCGGGCGGCAGCGCCGTCACCAGCCCATCCGGCGCGCAGGCCGCGGCGAGTCCCCACGGGCGCAGGCCGCCGCTCGCCGCGCGCTGGTCGCCCCGGAACAGGTTGCTGACGCCGCGCTGGGCCGCCCGACCGCCCAGGCCGCCGTACACCACCGAGCCGTCCGGCTGGTCGTGGCTGAAGGCGCCCCCCTCGAGGTCGACGTGGCCCAGGGACGGCAGCAGGGCGCCCACCGGATGGCTGCGGTCGAAGTCGCCGTTGCGCGGGCGCGCGTCGGTGGTCGAGTAGGTCGAGGTGTGACAGCTCAGGCAGGTGATGTCGCGGCCGACGTAGGTGCGCAGGAACTGGGCGCCCTGGGCGTCGCGCACCGCGCGCTCGGAGCCGGTGGACTCCGGGTGCAGCGCCATGGCCACCAGGTGCGCCTGCAGCAGGACGTCGAGGGCGTCCTCGGCGATCGCCGCGCGCGTGAGATCGGTCAGGTTCCAGCCGGGGCAGAGGGGCGCCTCGATGGGTGGCTCGGGCCACAGCAGGTCGACCACCGGGGCCACCAGCGGCACGCGGGGGGGCTCGACCTCGGCGTCGGGGCCGGGCGCCGGGCCGGGCTCGGCGTCCAGCGTCGGGATCGGCGCGGCCGGCGGCGCGTCCTCGCCGCGCACGCCCACCACCTCGGCCTCGGCCAGCGCGCCCAAGGGATCGGGCGCGACGCCCGGCCCGTCGGGGGCCGCGTGCGGCAGGCCCAGACAGAAGGGCGCCGTCGGCGGGGCCGTGCGCAGGTGATGCACCAGCGCCGGGTAGTGCGCTGGATCCAGCAGGGGGGCCTCGAAGCAGCCCGGCGGGAAGCTGCTGCTCGTGCCGCGGGGCACCTCGAGGATGTCGGGCAGCAGCTGGGCCCAGTGCGCCACGAAGCCGTCGCCCGCCAGCAGAAGGTCGACGAGGGCCTCGCGACCCTGGGTGGAGGCGACCTCGGCGAAGTAGGCCAGCTCGGCCGGCGACGTGGGCCGCCGGCCTTCGACGATGCGGACGGCCTCCGAGGCGAAGGCCTCGTCGCCAGCGTCGTCGACGGGGGCCGGGAAGCAGGCCGGCAGGGCGAGGGCCGCGGCCAGGAGCCACGGGTGAAGGATCGGCGTCGAGCGGCTCATCCCGGTCCCTCCAGGTGCGGCGGGGTGGTGGTGGCGCAGGTCAGCGACGCGGGGCCCACGCCCAGCAGGTCGACGCCGAGGCGGGCGCGGGCCGTGGCGGCGTCCGCGCCGGCGCCCAGCGTGGTCATGGCGGGCGTCAGCAGGTCGGGGCCGAAGGGATCGACGCCCGCGGCCAGCAGCAGCGCGGCGTGCAGATCGGTGGGCGAGAAAGCGCTCGCTGCCCCCTGCAGTCCGCCCACCGCCCGGCCGTGGGGCGTGGCGGCGAAGTCGATCGTGTTGGCCAGCGTGCGGGTCTGCAGGGGCCCGCCCAGCAGCAGCGCGGGGTAGCCCTCGGTCCAGTGCTCGGTGCCCTGGCCGTCGCTGGGGTCGGAGGGTCGCCGCCCGAACTCGCTGTGCACGACGATCAGGGTCGAGTCGAGGTCCAGCGTCTGGTTCTGGACGGCCACGCGGAGCGCGTGCAGGAGGCCCCATAGGTTGCCGGCGTGGATGCCGTAGTTCTCGTCGTGGCTGCGCTGACCGGCGTGGGTGTCGCAGCTCTCGAGGCCGCCGTGGACGACGGCCGCGGCGTAGCGGGCGCCGTTCGCCAGCAGGTGCGCGGCCAGCGCGACCGCCTGCGTCGCGTGGTTGGACGCGAAGGTGGGCTGGGCGATGGCCAGGCTCGGGCCGCCGCTCAGGACCGCCTGCAGCGAGCCGGCGTCGAGCAGCTGGTCGAGGTGGGCGTCGTAGCCGTCGAAGTGGACCGAGCGCGTGCGGGCGCCGCCGCGCGACAGACGCGCCGCGTAGCGGTCCCGGTAGTGGCGCAGCAGATCGTCGTCGGCGCCGCGCCCCGGCCGGCCGAGGCGGGCCAGGAAGTCCGGGTCGCCCACGGGCACCAGCACGGGGCGGTGTGCGGCGCTCAGCGCGCCCGGATCGACGGCGCTGCGGGCGATGGG
>JAUHXL010000305.1 GCA_030426945.1 bacterium | reverse complement strand
AGCGCCCGCCCACGTCCACGCGGGCCATCGGCGGCGCGCCCGGCTCGAAGAACACCAGGCAGGCGCCGTTGGCCTCCCGCGCGCAGTCGCCCGCGGGCACCGACAGGCGCAGCTCGACGGCGGGATCACCGGGGTAGTGCATCGCGTCGGCGCTCTCGATGCGACCGTACAGGCGGGTCGCGTCGGCGGCGTCGGTGGCCAGGTTGAGGACGATGGGCAGCTCGACCAGCCCCGAGGGCACCGGCGTCGAGGTCGCGTCGTCGGTGAAGGACGCCACGCCCGCGACGCTGCCCTCCCACGGATAGCAGACCGCGCCGCCGCGGCCGGTGGCCTGGGCGCAGGCGGTCTGCACCTCGCCGAAGCGCCACGACTCGGTGCGCAGCGACGTCAGCGCGGCCTGGAACTGGGCCAGCGACAGGTTGCGCACGCGGAAGCCCACCCACACCTGCAGGAAGGCGTTGCGCACCCGGCGGATGGCCTGCACGTCGTCGCGGGTGCCGACGCGGAAGGGCGGCGCGACGGCGCCGTGGGGCAGGGCCTCCCACTCGGCGAGGCCCTCGGCGCCGAACTGGCCGAACGCGTAGTAGGTGCCGGTCCACTGGCCGTCGGGCACCTGGCTGTAGCTCAGCTCGACCTGCGCGGGGGCGGCCGAGGGCGCGGTGATCTGCAGCGTGCCCGACCAGCGCACGCCGTGGCTGCCGGCGGCGTTGGCGACCTCGAGCGTCACCCGCTCGCCCGCCCGCAGCCGCACCTCGAAGCTCTGCTGGCGCGCCGGCTCGAGCTCGACGCCCATGTCCAACCACGTCAGCGGGCAGCCGCGCTGCGCGTCGCAGCCCTCGGCCGCGTCGTCGCGCGTCTCGATGCGGCCGGCGTCGTCGATCAGCGTGTGCTGCAGCTTGCGCACGGTGAAGGTGCGCGTGACCGGGCTGGCGTTGGTCAGGTTGAAGACGGCGCGGGGGCGCTGGTCGTCGAAGCGCAGCGCGTGGGTGTCGAGGACGACGACGCCCGGCGGCGCCTCCGCCGGGCCGTCGGCCGCGCGCGGCGTCCGCGGCACGCACACCCCCGCCTCACCGTCCACCGACTCGCACACCAGGCCCGCGCCGCACGCCGCGTCGTCGATGTCGCAGGGCGTCCGGCACACCTTGCGGTGACAGACGCGATCCAACGCGCAGTCCTCGTCGCCGCTGCACTCGGACTGGCAGCGCCCGGCGAAGCACGCCTGAAAGTCCGCGCACTCGCGGTCGGTGGCGCAGGCGGTCGCCTGCCCGCCCGGCGCGACGCACGCGCCGTCGACGCAGGCGCGGCCGTCCAGCGGGCAGCCGGGCATCAGGCCGTCCGGCGGGCAGGCGACGAAGCGGCCGTCGTCGGTCACCAGGGCGTCGGTGCAGGCGGTGAAGCAGGGTGCGTCGTCGGGGGCGGGGCGCTCGGCCACCGCGCAGCGGTCGTCGCGGCACACCAGCGCGCCGCCGCAGCGGCCCTCGAAGTCGCAGGCGCAGCCCAGGCTGCCGGGCGCGCAGGGCACGCAGACGCCCGCGTTGCAGGCGTGGCCGGCGACGCAGGCGCCGTCGGCGGCGCAGGGGCCGCCGGGGCCGCCGGTGTTGTCGACGCATAGGCCGGCCAGGCAGCGCAGCCCCGGGCCGCAGCCGGCGGGCCCGCAGACGCAGTCGAGCTGGCCGGGGGTGCAGCCGCCGGGCGGCGGAGGCGCCGCGTCGACCTCGGGCGGGAGGGCGTCCGCTGCCGCGGCGTCGTCGGGCGCCGCGCCGTCGCCGGGCGCCGCGTCGGCCACCGCGCCGTCCGCCGGCGCCTCGCCGTCGACCGCCGCGTCCGTCGTCGTCGTGTCCGCGTCGACCGCCCCGTCCCGCGCGCCGCCATCCTCGACGGCGGCGTCGGCGCCCCCGTCCCCACCCGCCGCGCCGTCGACGGCGACCCCGGGCGGCGCCGCGTCCGCGTCCGCGCCCCCGTCGTCGCAGCCGGCCAACACGACCAGGCAGGCGACGACGGCGACGCGCACGCCGAGCGTTCGGTGGAAAGCCAGCGCCACGACCACCCTCAGAACCGCGTGAAGTCGGTGTAGTAGATGAACAGCCGGATGTCGTTGAGCGACTGCAGGTTCACGTCCTGGTTCGCCCGCTCGTCCCGCTGGTTGATGATCAACCGCCACTCGGTGTTGATCAGCGGCCGATCCCGCGCGCGCTCGTTGCGATACACGTCCGCGTCGAACACGCCCTTCGCCCCCGAGAAGTAGGGGTTGATCACCGCGGTCAGCGGCGGGAAGCGGTAGTACAGCTGCTGATCGTCCACCGCGCGCACGACGCTGGTGCCGTTCTGCGTCAGGTACAGCCGCGCCACCGAGTCGCCCGGCTCCGACACGTTCAGCTCGGCCTCGATGTAGCGCACCTTGTGGTTGCGCGTGGCCGGCGACACCTCGTCCAGCCGCGTGCTGAACGGGATGGACAGGTAGCCGTTCTCGTCGAGCAGCCGCGGATCGGCCAGGCGATCCCGCACCTGTTGGATGCGCGCGTCGCGCGGGATCGTGCGCCCGTCGCCGTCCAGCCGCGGGATCTTGAAGATGTCGTCGCGCAGCGACAGCACCATCACCCGCGTGTTGGGCAGCCCGAAGCTCTCCTCGAACTCGAAGAAAGCGTTCTGCAGGTCGGCCAGGTAGTTCTCGAGGTTGCGCTCGCCGCGCCCCACCAGCCGGATGAGGAACAGGTCGCCGCGCTGCCCGTAGGACTGGCTGGTGTAGTACTCGTAGATCAGCGTCGCCCGGTAGGCGTCCTTCAGCGCCAGGTCGAAGGCGACCTCGGCGTTGATGATGGCGTCGTTGCGGTAGATGCGGATGTTCGGATCGTTGCGCGCGGCGGCCACGTCGATGGCCAGCGCCTCGGCCTCGTCCTGCTCGATCTGCAGCCGCTTGGCCCGGTGGAACAGCCGCTGCGCCTCGGCCAGCGCCAGCCGCGCCTGGTACTCCTGCCGCAGGCCGTCGAGGATCAACGTCGACTTCTGCAGCTCGAGCGTGTCGATGCGCGCGTCGCTGGTCACCCGCGCCGCGGCGCACTCCTGACCGAGCTCGAACGTGCGGTCGTCGATCTCGCGCTCGATGAGCTCGATCTCGTTGTCGTTGATGCTGTCCTCGGCGAAGCCCACGCCGATCTCGACGCCGACCGCGACGGCACTGTAGACGGCCGCGCCGGCGAACGCCCGCGCGCAGGCGCCGGGCATGCAGTTCGCCGCCCCCGCGAACTGCTGCGCCACCGACAGCCCGGCCTGCAAGCGGTTGATGATGAACTGGTTGTTCCGGTTCTGCCGCTCGAGGGTGACGCGCTCGCCCCCGCGCTGGGTGGCGTACGCCACGCGCGCGTCGACGATGTCGCACTGCGCCTCGACCATCGCCAGCTCGATGTCCTGCTCGGCCTGCACGTTCTCGTACTGCTGCAGGACGCGCCGCAGCTCGATGCCGGCGATCTCGATCTGCCCCAGCGCCTTGTGGATCTCACCCAGCCCCGAGAAGCCGCAGGGATCGCCCAGGTACTTCAGCGTGTCGTCCAGCTCGGCGTACTTGCGCACGGCCGGCAGCACCCGGCCGTCGACCTCGAAGCTGCCGCACAGATCGCGCAGCTGGGTCTCGTAGGTGTTGCGGATGCGCACCAGCTCGGCCTGGAACTCGGCGGCGTCCGTCTCGAAGCGCCGATCGCTCTCGATGGCGGTGTCCTCGCGCTCGCGCGCCAGCCGCAGCCGGGTGTTGGCCCGCTGCATCGCCAGCTCGAACGCGTTGGTCTCGCGCACGTCGACGGTCATGAACGGGATGTAGTCCGGGGCGAACCCGAAGGTGTTCACGTTGTCGCGGATCGAGCGGTGCACGTTGCGCATGTCCAGCAGCGCCGCGCGATACCGCTGCTGCGACTCGTCGACGAAGCGCTGGATCTGCGGCCGCGCCGACGCCGGCACGCCCTGCACGATGCCCAGCATCATGCGCGACAGCACCACCGACTCCAGGTACGCCGCGGTGAACTCGCGCTCGATGACGCCGCGGGCCAGCGCCGCCCGATCGAAGCCCTGATAGCGCCGCGCGATGGCGCTGGCCGTGCGCGTCTTCTGCGTCGACGCCCGCACCAGCCGCTCGAGGTACTCGGTCACCAGCTCCGGGCCGACGAAGTTGCGCCGGCCCGCGCCGCTCTCGACCGCGGACCAGACGGTGGGCGCCAGCGCGTAAAAGCGCCCCAGCGCCTCCTGATAGTAGGCCTGCGCCTCGTACAGCAGGCGCATCTCGCCGCCGGCGACGCCGCTGAGGTCGATGCCGCCCGTCTCGAAGCGCGAGCCGGGGAAGGCCGCGCCGCGCCCGCCGGCGATGTCGTAGCGCGACGCGAAGGCGCGGGTGAACGCCTCGTCGCCCAGCATGATCAGCAGCTCGGCGTACAGCCGCTCGAAGCCCTCGCGCAGCTCGGAGGCGGGCAGGTTGGCTGCCCGCGGCACCGGCCCGATCGAGAACACCTCGGCCAGCGTGTTGTTCAGGCGGGCCTTGTTGTTGCGGTCGACCGACTCGTCGAGATCGTCGTAGGCGGGGCTCTGCCACAGGGCCAGCAGGCAGTCGACGCGGCCGCGAAGCTGCTCGATGGCCGCCGGGTCGTAACAGTACGGAATCTGGTCCGAATTGGGCAGACACACCTGGGGCGCGAAGCCCACGCTGGCGCCGTCGCGGCTGCGGAACTGCACCTTGTAGCGGAAGGCCTGCGAGATGGCCTCGGCCAGCGGCGCGAAGGGCGCGTCGCCCATGTCGCGCGAGAAGAAGACGCGCTCGGCGGTGAGATCCTGGCGGTCCTCGGCGCACACCGAGGCCTCGGGATCCCGGCAGGTCCAGCCGGGCGCGTCCTGCACCAGGCGGCCGGCGGTGCGCCACTGGTTGAGGGTGGCCTGGCAGGTGCCCGTGTCGTTGCACGGGTGCAGCGCGGGATCCTGGAAGCCCCCGTCGACGGTGAAGTAGGTCACCCGGCTGCCCAGCGGGCAGGGCGTGCCGTCACCCGCGTCGTCGAAGATACCCTCGGCCTCGCAGAAGGCATGCACGCGCTCGCCGCCGGTCAGGCAGGGCTGGCCGGTGCCGGCCCGCGCCGCGGCCAGGCAGGCCGAATCCAAGGGCACGTCCACGCCGTCGAGCAGCACGCTCAGCGCGCGATCAGGATCGACGTCCATCGCGGCCAGCGCCGGCACGCGGTCGAGCAGGCTGTCCGGGCAGGCCACCTCGAGCACGTCGTCGGCCGGCTCGTTCACGACCAGCGGCGGCGTCGCGCCCTCGTACAGATCGGGCACGCCGTCGTTGTCCGCGTCCTCCTCGTCGGGCGTGCCCGGCGAGCGGGTCAGCTGCATGAAGCCGTAGGCGCTGAAGCCCGCGTCGTCGGTCTCGCCGAGGAACGACTCGAAGCGCTCCTCGAAGATCACGAACAGCTGCTCCTGGTTGATGAAGGCGCCGTCGACGATGCGTAGGGTGCGGCGGCGCGGGCGCCCATCGGGGATGGGGTTCGAGGCCGCCAGATCCCGGTTCAGGCGGGCCATGGACGGATCGCCGAAGGGCAGCTGGGTGCTGCGGCAGGTGCGCCGCGCCAGGCCCAGGGCGGCGTCGGGCACCGTGTTGCGCGTGAAGCCCTCGACCAGCCAAGGCTGGCGGACCTCTTCGAAGCCCACCGGGCAGGCCTCGCCCGGCCCGAGCTCGAGCCGGCCGCCGACGTTGATGTCGGCGAGGGGCTCCTCCTGGGCCGGGTCGAAGAAGGCGAGGCAGGCGCCCAGCGCGTCGCGGCTGCAGTCGGTGGGATCCACCGCCAGCCGCATGCTGACCGCCGGGTTACCGGCGTAGTGCAGGCTGTCGGCGCTGTTGATGCGCCCCACCAGGTGCCGCGGATCGTCCGGCGAGGTGCGCAGGTTCAGCACCACCGGCATGTCGATCAGGCCGCTGGGGATGGGCGTCGTGGTGACGTCGTCGGTGAACGATTCGACGCCGGCGACGCTGCCCTCGAACAGGTAGCAGGCCGCGTTGGCGTTGCCGTTGTTGGCCGCCAGGCAGGCGGCGCGGGTGGACTCGAAGGCCCACGACTCGGTCTGGATGCCGGTCAGCGCGGCCTGGAAGCGGGCGTAGCTCAGGCTGCGGACGCGGAAGCCGCCCCACACCTGCATGAAGGCGTTGCGGATGCGGCGGTACACCGCGGCGTCGTCGCGGGTGTTGGCGCCGTAGGGCGGCGACGCGGCGCCGTGGGGCAGGGCGCGCCATGCGTCGAGGCCGTCGTCGCCGAAGCGGCCGAAGTAGAACATCGTGCCGCGCCACTGACCGTCGGGCACCTGACTGTAGACCAGATCGACGCGCACCGGGTTCAGGCCGGGGTGGCTGACCTCGAGGGTGCCCTGCCAACGCACGCCGGGGCTGCCCTCGGCGCCGGCCACCTCGATGGTGACGCCCTGCCCCGCCCGCACGAACACCTCGATGGGCTCGATGGGCGGCACGGCGTCGAACTGCACGCCGACGGTCAGCCAGGTCAGCGGGCACTCGAGCTGGGCGTCGCAGGCGCCGTCCACCCCCGCCCGCTCCTCGATGCCGCCGTTCGCCTGGTACAGCGTGTGGCGCACCCGGCGGATGGTGACCGTGCGGTCGACCGCGCTCTCGTTGACCACCGTGAACACGCCCGTCGGCCGCTGGTTGGTCAGCTCGAGCAGCGGACGCGTCACCGACAGGGTGCCCGTCGTCTGAAGCTGCGCCGCCCCCGTGCGGCCCAGGCTGGGCAGACAGAGGCCCGTGCTGCCGTCGATCGACTCGCAGGCGTAGCCGTCCGCGCAGATCGCGTCGTTCAGATCGCAGGGCGCGCGGCACACCTTCAAGTGACAGCGCGCGTCGCCCGGGCAGTCGTCGTCGCCGCCGCAGTCGGAGTAGCAGCCGCCGTCGATGCAGGCCTGGTGATCGGGGCAGTTGAGGTCGGTCTCACAGGTGGGCACCGGCTCGTCGGCGCGCAAGCAGCTGCCCTCGCGGCACGACTGCCCCGCCAGCGGGCAGCCCGCCATCAGCCCGTCGGCCGGGCACGCGCGGTAGACGCCGTCGGCGCCGACGATCGCGTCGTCGCAGGGCGTGAAGCACAGCGGATCGGCGGGCGCCCCCCCGATGGATCCCGGCGGCACGCACAGGCCCTCGTGGCACACGGCGGCGCCGGCGCAGACGTCGCCTTCGTCGCAGATGCAGCCCAGGGCGCCGGCCGCGCAGGGCAGGCACAGGTTGGCGCGGCAGTCGAAGCCGGGGTTGCAGGTGCCGTTGCCGTAGCAGGGGCCACCGGGGCCCCCCGTGTTGTCGACGCAGACCGCCTCGGTGCAAGCCAGGCCGGGATCGCAGGCGCCGCCCGCGCAGGGGCAGCCCTGCTCGCCCACCGGGCACTGAGGCCGCTGGCACGTCCCAGCCACGCAGCGGTCGTCGGCGTCGTCGCAGGCGCCGGCGTCGCAGGCGCAGCCGCTGGTGCCCAGCGGACAGCCGGCCGGCGCGCAGGCCCCCTCGACGCACAGGTCGCTCGGATCGTCACAGCGATCACCGCCCGCGCAGGGGCACCCCCGGCTGCCCGGCGCGCAGTCATCGGGCCGGCACACCCCATCGAGACAGCTGTCATCCTCCGAGTCGCAGGCGCCCTCGTCGCAGTCGCACGCCGTCTCCCCGGGCGGACAGACCACGTCCGCGATACACACATCCTGCTCGCAGACCAGCGGCTGGCCATCGGGTCCGAAGCCGCAGCGGCCCGCCGCGGTGCAGCGGCACCCCGCGGCCCCCGGCTGACACGCCGGCCCCGCGTCCGCGCCGAGATCGACCGCCGGCGCGGCGTCCGGCGCCGCGGCGTCTTCCGCCGGCCCGACATCGGCCACCGGCCCGACATCCTCCGAAGCCGCAGCGTCCGGCATCCCACCGTCCAGCGAGCCCCCGACCGACACGTCTCCGCCCCCGTCGGCGCCGGCGGCATCGTCGCCCCCGCCGCAGGCACACAAGAGCAGCGTTGCGGCCACGAGGACCGACGAACCTGACAGCGACATGTGGAACTCCAAGGCCGGCGGCTCCCCATCGGCACCATATCGATGGGTCGAGACGCCAGCAACCCGATGCACGTCGGCGGGTACGCGGCACCCCCCACCTGCCTCGCCTCCATCGCAACGCACGTGCCACCCGGGCCGGACGCAACCGTGGGCCCCGCGCCAGCCCCCGCCGGACACGCGGACACGCCCGGACGTACGCCCCCGGTCACCGCGCCGCGCCGACGCAGCCAAGGAGGCCGAGGCAGCACCGGTGCTTCGCGGGCAGGACGTCCGAGCGGGCGGGCCCCAGAAACACGAAAGCCCCCGATCTCTCGGGGGCTTTCAGGGGAGCGGGAAACGGGATTCGAACCCGCGACTTTCAGCTTGGGAAGCTGACACTCTACCAGCTGAGTTATTCCCGCTCAGGGGCCCAGCAGAGGCGGTTTATAGAGCCGGCGACGATGGGCGTCAAGCCCATTTCGCACGCCGGCGTCGACGCGGGGGGCGTCAGCCGCCGAGGGCGGTGAGGCGGGACTGCACGTCGAGGAAGTCGCCGCCGCCGGCGTCGACGATCGCCTGCAGCTCCTTGCGCGCGCCGGCCTTGTTGCCGGACTGCTCGAGCACGCTCGCGAGGTCGTAGCGCAGGCTGATCGCGACCGGATCGTCGAGGTCGGGCGTGGCGATCACCTCGCGCAGCTGGCGGGCGGCGTCGGCGTAGCGCCCCT
>JAUHXL010000304.1 GCA_030426945.1 bacterium | reverse complement strand
GCGGCTCGCGAGCAGACCCAGGAGGCGCCGGGCGGTTGACTTCGCCCCCGACCCTCTCCACCGTATCGACCATGCTGCGGCCGGAGTCGAGATGCTGCGCCTGATCCTCGTCGCCCTGGTGCCCCTCGCGCTGGGGGGGTGCGTCAAGAGCATGGCGGTCAACGCGCTGGGCGACGCGCTGGCGCAGGGCGGCGGCACCTACGCGCGCGACGACGATCCCGATCTGGTGGCGGCGGCGACGCCCTTCGGCCTGAAGACCATCGAGAGCCTGCTCGACGCCGAGCCCGAGCACCGCGGCCTGCTGCTGGCCGCCGTGCGCGGCTTCACGCAGTACGGCTATGCCTTCACCCAGGTCGAGGCGGATTACGTCGAGGACGCCGACTTCGAGCAGGCCCAGCACCTGCGCCGCCGCGCCAAGCGGCTGTACGCGCGGGCCCGGCTCTATGGCATCCGCGGCCTCGAGGTGGAGCACGAGGATCTGATCGAGCGGCTGCGCACCGATCGGAAGGACGCCCTCGGCGACCTCGAGGACGAGGACGTCCCGCTGCTCTATTGGACCGCCACGGCCTGGGCCGCCGGCGTGGCGCTGGACAAGGACGACGTCGAGCTGGCCGCGGATCTCGATCTGGTCGAGGCGATGATCGACCGCGCCTTCGCGCTGGAGCCCACCCACGGCGACGGCGCGCTGCACGACTTCTACGTCGCCTGGTACGGCGGGCGGCCCAAGGCCGCGGGCGGCTCGGACGAGAAGGCCCGCCACCACATGGAGCAGTCGTTGAAGGTGTCCAAGGGGCGGCGCGTCGCCCCGCTCGTCTCCTTCGCCGAGATCGTCTGCGTGAAGCGTCAGAACAAGGCCGAGTTCACCGAGCTGCTGCAGCGCGCCCTGGCCTTCGACGCCGACAGCGCGCCGCCGCATCGCCTGGCCAACCTGGTCGCGCAGAAGCGCGCGCGCTGGCTGCTGGCCCAGGTCGACGACCTCTTCCTCGAGTGAACCCCGCCCCTCACCGCCCGGAGTGAACCCTTGAACGTCCGACTGCTGGTGCTGTTGGCCGGCGCCCTCGCGCTGAGCCCCGTCCACGCCGCCCTGGCGAAGAAGGTGACCGTCAAGCTGGCGACGCTGGCCCCCAAGGGGTCGGTCTTCCACCGCATCCTCACCGAGATGGGGAACGACTGGAAGGAGGCCTCGGGCGGACAGGTGCGGGTCAAGCTGTTCGCCGGCGGCGTGGCCGGCGACGACGTCGACGTCGTGCGCAAGGCGCGGCTGGGCACGCTGGACGGGGGCCTCTTGACCTCGGCGGGCGTGTCGACCATCGACAAGGCCATCCACTGCCTGCAGGTGCCGATGGCCTACACGTCGTTCCGCGAGATCGACTACGTGCACTCGAAGATGCAGGCCGAGCTCGAGGCGCGCTACGACGCGGCCGGCTTCGTCATCCTCAACTGGGTCGATGCGGGCTGGGTGCGCTTCTTCTCGAAGTCGCCCATCACGACGCCCGAGGATCTGGCCAAGGAGAAGCTGTTCGTCTGGGCCGGACAGGACGAGGTGCTCGAGATCTGGAAGAGCGCGGGCTTCAACCCGGTGCCGCTGCCGAGCACCGAGATCTCGACGGCGCTGCAGACGGGGCTGGTGACGGTGGTGCCGACGACGCCGCAGGCGGTGCTGCTGATGCAGTGGAACCAGCACGCGCCCTATATGACCGAGGCGCCGTGGGCGCCGCTGATGGGCGCGACGGTGATCAGCAAGAAGGCGTGGGAGGAGATCCCCGCCGAGCTGCGGCCGAAGCTGAAGGAGATCGCGCGCAAGGCGGGCGAGAAGCTGCGGGCCGAGGCGCGGCCGGCGGATCAGCGGTCGATCGACGCGATGGTCGAGCGCGGCCTGAAGACCGTGCCGGTGGACGCGGCGACGCTGAAGGCGTGGCGGACGCGCCTCGAGGCCAGTCTGGACAAGGTGCGCGGCGTGTGGGTGCCCGCCGATCTGTACGACCAGGCGATGAAGCACCGCGACGCCTTCCGCAAGCTGGGCGCGTTCACCGACGGCGCCGACGAGTAGTCACCCCTCCATGACCGACGCCCCCTCCCTGCGC
Source organism: bacterium (assembly GCA_030426945.1). Classification (GTDB taxonomy): domain Bacteria; phylum Myxococcota_A; class Bradymonadia; order UBA7976; family UBA1532; genus JACKDN01. Next base: position 6,708 of record JAUHXL010000304.1, on the reverse strand, counting down.
GCCCGCGGGCTCGCCCTGTTGCACCGCGTCGAGGACGCCATCGTCTTCGCGGTTTTCATGGGCGTGATCCTGCTGCCCCTCGTCGACGCCGTGGGCCGCCCGTTCGGGGGCTTTCACGTGCCCGGCGGCGCGACCTACCTGCGTCACGGCGTGCTGTGGTTGTCCTTCCTCGGCGGCCTGCTGGCGACGCGCGAGCGCAAGCACCTGCAGCTCTCGACCGCGGAGTTCCTGCCCGAGGGCAAGGGGCGGCGCGCGCTGCGGGCGGTGGTGTACGGGGCGTCGGCGGGCATCGCGGCGCTGCTGGCGAAGGCGAGCTGGGCCGTCGTCGCGGTCAACCGCGAGACGGCCGAGGTGCTGACCATCGGCGTGCCCGAGTGGGTCAGCGAGCTGGTGATGCCGGTGGGGCTGGGGCTGATCGCGCTGCGCTTCGTCCTGCAGGCGGGGGACACCTGGGGCCCGCGCCTGGGCGCGCTGGCGGTGGCGCCGGTGGGCTTCCTGCTGGTGTACGCGCCCGAGGGCGTCGTCGAGCACCTCTTCTGGCCCGGTGTGGGCGCCGTCCTGGCCGTGGCCGTCTTCGGCGCGCCGGTGTTCATCGCCATGGCCGGCATCGCCATGCTGGCCTTCTTCGACGACGGCACGCCCATCGTGGCGATGCCGCTCGAGATCTACCGGCTGATCGGCTCGCCCACCATCCCGGCCATCCCGCTCTTGACGGTGTGCGGGTACGTCCTCGCCGAGTCGAAGGCCAGCGAGCGTCTGGTTCGCCTGTTCCGCGCGATGTTCGGCTGGATGCCGGGCGGCGTCGCGGTGCTGGTGGCCGCGGTGTGCGCCGTGTTCACCGCCTTCACCGGCGGCAGCGGCGTCACCATCATCGCGCTCGGCGGCCTCGTCTACGGCATCCTGCGCGACGGCGACTACCCGGAGAACTTCTCGCTGGGCCTGGTGACCGCCTCGGGCAGCCTGGGCCTGCTGTTCCCCCCCAGCCTGCCGGTCATCCTCTACGCGGTGGTCGTCTCGTCGAGCGAGGACTTCAGCGTCGCCGCCGAGGATCTGTACATCGCCGGGATCGTGCCCGGCGTGCTGCTGGTGGCCCTCGTCGCGCTGTACGGCGTGTGGATGGGCCGCAAGGTCGAGAAGAACCGCCCCACCTTCGACGCGCGCGAGCTGATGGCCTCGCTGTGGGAGTCGAAGTGGGAGCTGTCGGTGCCGATCATCGTCATCGGCCTGTTCGTCAGCGGCGTCGCGTCGATGGTCGAGGCCGCCGCCGCCGCCGCGCTCTACAGCGTCGTCGTCGAATGCTTCATCACCCGCGACATCCACTGGCGGCGCGACCTGCCGCGGGTGATGGCCCAGGCCGGCGTGCTGGTGGGCGCGGTGCTCATCCTGCTCGCCGCCGCCTTCGGCCTCAGCTACTACGTCGTCGCCGAGGCCCTGCTGCCCGAGATCATGCTCGAGTGGGTCACCGCGCACATCCAGCAGCCCTGGGTGTTCCTGCTGGCGCTCAACGCCCTGCTCTTGCTCCTCGGCGCCTTCCTCGAGATCTACTCGGCCATCGTCATCATCCCGCCGGTGCTGGCCCCGCTGGCGGCCCACTACGGCATCGACCCGGTACACCTGGGCATCATCTTCCTGGCCAACCTGGAGCTGGGCTTCATCTCGCCGCCGGTGGGCCTGAACCTGTTCCTGGCCGCCAGCCGCTTCGAGAAGCCGATGGTGACGCTGTACCGCAGCGTCGTGCCCTATCTGCTGATCCTCGCGGCGGGCGTCCTGCTGATCACCTACGTGCCGGCCCTGTCGACCGGCGTGGTGGAGCTGCTGAAACCGGACTGACCCCCCGCCCTCAACCCAAGACGCCGCCTCGCCGTCAGCAGGGATGACTCCCAGCGCGAGGCACCCCATGAACGCCGAGGCCGCCGCCTTCGACCCGCACGAGTGGACGCGGCAGCTGCTGGCCCACTTCCGCTCGCCCCGCTACCAGCCCCCGCTGCTGCCGATCATCGCTGTCGAGATCATGGCCCTGTCCCAGCAGCGCGAGGCCTCGACCCATGAGATCGTCGAGGTCCTCGGTCGCGATCCGCTGCTGGCCGCGCAGGTCCTCGCGCGCGCGCAGTCCTCGGCCTACACCCGCGGCCAGACCACCCGCACGCTGCTCGACGCGGTGATGAAGCTGGGCCTGCGCGTGCTGCGCGACATCGTCTTCGAGGTCTCGCTGAACACCCGCGTCTTCATGGCCCCGGCGGGCTACGTCGAGGCGATGGAGCGCCTGCGGGTCCACAGCGTCGCCACCGGTCACCTGGCCAACCTGGTCGCCCAGCACACCCGGCACCCGGACGACTTCGCGTTCCTGGCGGGGCTGCTGCACGACGTGGGCATCGCGGGCCTCTTCATCGCGCAGGCCGAGCTGCCCGATCCCCCCTCGCTGACCGTGGCGTGGCCGGGCATCTTGCAGCACCACGCCGAGGCCTCGGGCGCGCTGGCCCACCTGTGGCGCCTGCCCAAACCCCTCGAGGCCGTCCTCGCCAACCACCACGGCGTCCTCGTCGACGGGCAGCCGAGCACCCTGGCGGCCACCATCGTGCTCGCCGAGCGCCTCGCCTTCGAGCTGGCGCCGCTGGTCGGCACCGATCCCTCGACCCCCGAACGCCCGCGCATCATGCCGGGCAAGGATCTCTCGAGCACCCCCGTGGTGCAGCAGGCCTGCCGCCTGCTGGGCGTGGACGGCCCCGGCTTCGTGGCCCTGCGCGAGGCCGCCCGCGAGGTCATCGCGCGCGTCTGCTGATCGCGCGAGAGACGGACACCGCGCGGCCGGATACGATGCCCCCAGCGACGGCCTCCAAGGCGGCGAGGGGGGAGCCCATGAAGCGGATCGTGTGCCTCGGTTTGGTGGTGTCTGCGCTGGCGTGCAGCGGCGGCGGACGCGGGGACGGGGACGGGGGCGTCGATGGCGGCGCGCGCGACGGGGGCGGCGACGCCTCGGTGATGCCCGCCGACCTCGGGACTTTGCCCCCGGACGGCGGCCCCGGCGGCGAGGACGGCGGCCCCGGCGGCGGCGACGGCGGGCCCGGCGGCGGCGACGGCGGCCCCGGCTGCACGCCCGCCCCCGAGCAGTGCAACGGGCTGGACGACGACTGCGATGGCACCGCCGACGAGGACGTCGCCTCGGCCTGCTACACCGGCCCCGCCGGCACCCGCGGCGTCGGCGCCTGCCGCGCCGGCACCCAGACCTGCGTCGCCGGCGCCTTCGGCGCGTGCGCCGACGAGGTGCTGCCGGCCGAGGAGGACTGCGACGGGGTCGACGACGACTGCGACGGCGCCGTCGACGAGGGCGTCTGCCCGATCTGCGGGGACGGCACGCTCGACGAGGACGAAGCCTGCGACGACGGCAACCAGGACGACGGTGACGGCTGCTCGGCCGCCTGCGAGGTCGAGTTCGAGCCCGAGATGGTCCTCGTCTGCGGCGCGCTGGCCCGCGACCTCGCGGATGTCTTCGAGCCGGCCGATCACCTCGTGCTGATGGCGGGCTGCGCGCCCGACGAGGACACGCGGGCGGTGCTGATCACCCCCGACGGCGTCGACGACTACGACGCGGCCGCCCTGCGCAGCTACGTCGCGCTGGGCGGCAACGTGATCACCTCGGGCACCATCTCGGACGACGTGTACGCCGACTTCCTGGGTACGGCCGTGGCAGAGGGCGAGGCGCGCGGCGCGTGCGGTGGCGCGATCGACGCGCCGGTGCGCCTGAACCGCGACGACCCCTTCTGGCACCCGATCGAGCGCCTGCCCATGGGCGCGCCCGAGCAATCCGGCTGCGGCCGGGACATGGCCGACTTCCCCGGCATCTCGGCGTTGGCCGGCTGGAACGCCGCCACCGTGTCGGTGGCGTACCGCGCGTTCGGCGTGGGCCGCCTGTGGCTGGTCGAGACCGACTGGCCCGCCGCCGGCGCGCCCCTGAACGCGGCGTCGCGCCAGATGATGCGGTCGATGGTGCGCTGGCAGCCGGCCCGCCAGGCCCCCGGCGTGCAGCAGAACATCCCCATCGCCGCGCTCGAGGCGCGCGGCTTCGTGCCGTGCCACGTCGAGACCTACGCCGAAGGCGGCACGCCTCTGACCGACATCCGCGCCGCGTGCGGCGGCGCCGAGTTGGCCGTCGGTTGCCGGGCGGCGGGCGCGGACGCGCTGAACGTCGTGGCCGAGGGCGACTACGCGCAGGTCCTCTTCGACGTGGGCGACGGCCTCACCGCCCAGCACACCCACAACGGCGTCGCCTGGTACCTCAGCGCGCAGGCGTCGTGGGGCTTCGCGCCCGCGGGCAGCGCGGTGCGCCGGCTCACCTGCGACACCGAGAACGAGGACGGCGAACGGCGCCTGTGCTGGCACACCAACGCGGGCAACCTGATGGGCGGGTACCGGTGCGGCCTGCAGACGACCTTCGGCGACGACGTCGAGCGCGTGATCTACGTGCGCGGCGACACCATCGGCCTCGGCCCGTCCGCCGGCTTCGGCCACGCGGGCGCCTGCGACGCTTGGAACGGGTGCGGCGACGGGGCCACCTGCGCCGGCGCCGCCTGCACCCTTCGCGGGCAGGGCCCCGCGGCCAACTGGGAGGAGGGCGCCTGCGGCGATCTGGTGTCGATCGACGCCAACTTCGACTGTGATCTGTTCCGGACGCTGCCCGCCGACCTGGACGCGGACTTCGAGCCCGACGGCTGCGGCCCCAACGTCGCGTTCGACGTGCAGTGCGCCCCGCCGCGCAGCGAGCACCTCGGCGCGCTCGAGGGCTTCGGGCACGACGGCGGGTGCGCCGGCTGGAACGCCTGCGGCGACGCCGCCACCTGCGCAGCGGCGGCCTGCGAGGCGCGGGGCTTCGGCGCGCCGATCCGCTGGCGCGAGGACACCTGCGCCGCGCGGTCGGCCGCCGTGCCCGGCTTCTCGTGCTCGCTGTTCACCGACCTCGAGACCGGGGCCCTCGCGACGCGGTGGCTCGAGCCGGACTGCGATCCCGCGGTGGCCTACGACGTCGAGTGCGCGCCGGGGGTGCTCCGCTTCGGCGGCGTCCGTCGGGCGCTGCCCGTCGAGGACGTCGAGCGCGGCGGCTTCCGGCTGTGCTGGGCGGGCGACTACGGCGCGGATGAAGGGACCCTGGCCGAGGTGGACGCCGCCTGCGACGGCAACGTCCTGCTGCTGGGGTGCAGCACGGACGACCCCGACGTGCTCGACGTCGCGGCCATGGGCGAGCGCGCGATCATCGTGGCCGATCACGGCGGCGGCAACGGGGACAGCGTCGAGCACAACGACGTGCAGTGGTATCGCAGCGCCGACCGGTCGTGGGGCTTCGCGCCGGCGGGCGTGCCCATCGACCGCAACACCTGCGACGTCGGCGCCGAGCGCGCGGACGAACGGCTGTGCTGGCACACCGTCGGCGGATCGATTCGAGCTGGCTTCCGCTGCGGCGACGCCCGCTTCCTCAACGCCGGGCGGCGGGTGATCTACCACCACCCCGGCCCGCTGACCCCCGATTGACCCCCGCCGAGCGGCGCGGTTAGGTTCGCCCGTCCACGACAGGGGGAGCCGATGCCCAACTTCCGCCCAGCAGTGCTGATCTGGCTGGCCTGGAGCGGCGTCGCCGGCGCGCAGACCGCGCCCGCCGACGCCGCGCAGACCGCGCCCGCCGACGCCGCGCCGCCCGCGCCCACGCGCGCCGAGGCCGCGGCGGCAGCCACCGAGCAGGTGCGCATCATCTGGTTCGGGCGCACCGGTGGCGTCTCGAACCACATCGGCCGCAACCGGGCGCACGCCGTGCTGGCCGACGCCGTCGGCGGAGCCCTGACCGCGTTGGTGCCGGTGGGCGAAGGGCCGCGCGTGTTCGTGCGCGACGGCCGCATCCTGTTCCGCGAGAACGGGCTGTCGGTGAAGGCCCTGCACGACTTCCTGAAGGCGCCCCCCTTCCGGGCCGAGCCGGTCAGCGGCGCGGTGAAGGTGCTCGTCAGCCCCTTCGAGGTCGTCTTCGAGCACCCGCCCGCGCCCGAGACGCCGGTGCTGGATCTGCTGACCCGGCCCGAGGCGCCCCTGCCCGGCCTCGAGGCGACACAGGCCCGCCTGGTGCGCTACGCCAACGCCAACGACGAGAGCGTGCTCGCGCTGGAGCTTCCCGGCGCCGGCGCCGGGCCCCTCGACACCGATCCCTTCGCCTGGGAGGTCCGCTTCGTCTTCGAGGGGCGCGCGACGCCGAGGGAGGGCGAAGAGCGGCGGCTGTTCAACGTGGGCCGCCCCCTGCACGACGGGCCGCGGCGCCTGCCGGTGCTCGAGGCGCTGAAGGCCGAGGACCCCGAGCGCACGCTCGTGCTGGCGGCCGGCGAGGACATCGAGCACTACAGCTTCGTTCAGACCGGCAAGCCCGACCTGCAGCGGCCCAACACCTGGACGCTGTATCGCCGCCTGGGGCTGACCGCGCTGGCGCCGGGCGCGGCCGAGGCGGCCTTCGGGCTCGACCGCCTGCAGCGCGAGGCTCAGCTCGCCGAGGTGAGCGTCGTCGGCGCCAACCTGGGCGGCGAGGTGCCCTTCGCCGGGTGGCGCCTGGTGCAGGCGGGGCGCGCGCAGGTGCTGATCGTCGGGCTGGTGAACCCGGACCTGCCGGCCAGCGTGCGGCTGCGCGCCTTCGGTGATCGCGCCATCACGCCCCCCGGCAAGGCGGTCAACGAGGCGGTGGCG
>JAUHXL010000303.1 GCA_030426945.1 bacterium | reverse complement strand
CCGAGCTGGGCTTCGAGCGCCTCGAGGTGGTGGAGGGCCGCATCGCCGAGGTGCAGCTGCCCGAGCGCGCCCACTTCACCCTGGCCCTGCACGCCTGCGACACCGCGACCGACGAGGCCCTCGTCGCCGCCTTGCGCGCGAAGTCGGACCACGTCGCCGTCGTGCCCTGCTGCCAGGCCGAGGTCGCCCGCCTGCTCAAGGACGTCAAGGTCGGCCCCGACGCGCTGTGGCGCCACGCCTGGCACCGCCGCGAGTTCGGCGCCCACCTGACCAACGTGCTGCGCGGCCTCGCGCTGCAGGCCCACGGCTATCAGGTCACCGTCACCGAGCTGGCCGGCTGGGAGCACAGCCTGAAGAACGAGCTCATCCTCGGCCGGCGCGTCGGCAGCTTCCACGCCGGCGCCCGCGCCGAGCTCGACGCCCTGCTGGCCGACATCCCCGTGCGCCCCTGGCTGCTCGACGCCCTGGCCGAGCGCGCCGGCGACGCAGAGCCCGCCTGACCCGAGTCAGCCGCGCGCGCGGCCCGGGGGCACCACCCAGTCCATCGGCCGGGTCCGCAGCCGCGCGCCGAAGGCGCCCAGCAGGCGCCGCCACTGGCCGTAGGTGACCCCGCGCGAGCGCAGCGCCGTCCAGAGGGTCAGCCCGAAGCTGACCACGAAGTTGACCAGCCCGATGCCCACCACGCCCACGACCGCCCAGCCCAGCGCCGCCCCGGGCGCGGCCTGGGTGATGGCCGCCAGCCCGACGTTCGCCGACGAGAACGCGATGTGCCGGATGTCGAGGGGCAGCCCGAGGACGGTGCCCACCACCCCGGTCAGGCCGAGGAAGAACCCGAGCGCCACGTTGCCGGACAGCATCCCGGCGTTGCTGGCCAGGTAGCCGGCCACGCGCTGCCCCCGCGCGCCCCGCAGCGCGCGCAGCGCCTCGAGGCGGCGGCCCAGATCGACGTAGCGGGCCACGTTGTCCACCCAGCCGGCGATGACCCCCGACGCGAAGAGGAAGACGCCCGCCGCCGCGGCGAAGAGCAGCGCCCCCGAGCGCAGCGGGTGCACCTCGGCCAGCAGCGCCGCCGCGCCGGCCTCGTCCACCACCGGCGCCCCTTGCGCGGCCAAGCCGGCCCCCAGCGCCATCGCCACCGGGAAGGCCGCCACCAGGTTGCCGACGAAGCTGATGAACTGGCTGCGGCACACCAGCACCACCTGATCGGCCACCCGGTCGACGGCGCCCTCGGCGCTGCCCGACTCGTCCATGCAGCGGGCGAGCGCCGAGGCGGTCACCGCCGGCTGCTTCGTCGCCAGGATCGAGCCGGTCAGATACAGCAGCACGAAGCACAGCGCGTAGTTGAGGCTGTAGAGCACTCCCTGCGCGGCCAACGACAGCGGCAGCGTGCCCCCGCCGATCTTGAACAGCGCGAAGACCGCCACGATCGCGCCGCCCCGCAGCGCGGCGCGCAGGAAGGCCCAATAGCCCGCCGCCGTCTCGGTGACGTACTTCACGCCCTTCTTGGCGGTCTGCTCGGTCACCTGCCGGGCGAGCAGATCGGCGTGATGCCGCAGCAGCCGACGCACGCTGCGGGCGCCCAGCTCGGCGCGCACGACCTCGATGAACAGCGGCGCCAGCGCGTTCACGTAGTCGTCCGGATCGTCGGGTCGGATGACGTGCATCATCAGCTCGAGGCGCCGCAGCTGCTGCAGCAGGCGGCGGGTGACCGCGGTCAGCCGCAGGCTGGTGCCGAACTCACCCTTCCGGGCGCGCAGATCCTCGATCAGCGCGCGGCAGACGTCGATCGCGCGCTGCAGGCCGATCACCGTGTCGCCGCCGCGCCCGACCGCGTGCTCCTCGATGAAGGCCCGCGTGCGCTGAGGCAGGACGAGGAAGGGCGAGTCGTAGTCCTCGACCGCGGGCAGCCGCGCGTTCAGCTCCTCGTCGATGCCCAGGGCCGCGATGCGCTGCGCCAGGCCCTGCGCGGCCGCCGCCACGTCCGGGTGCGGGATGCCCTCGACGTCCGCGGCCAGCACGAACCGGCTGAGCAGGCGCGCCCAGCAGGCCGGCTCGACCGCGCTCACCCAGCGCGCGTCCCCTTGCGCGCAGAACACCTCGCGGATCAGCCGCCGTACGTCCTCGGCGCGCGCCGGCAGGGGCAGCACGCGCTCGGCCAGGCGCCCGATCAGGGCCGGCAGCAGGCCCTGATCCGAGGTGATGCCGCTCTCGGCCAGGGCATGCACGAGGCGGGTCTCGCCCAGGGCCCGCCGCACGCAGATCCGCACCCGATCGGCCAGCGCGGGCGCCTCGCCGAGGACGTCGGCCAGCGCGCCGATCGCGTCGTCGGCGCGGCCCCCGGGGGAGGCCGGCCGCACCAGCGCCACGAGCCCGACCAGCGATGCCCGCGCGTCCTCACCGGCGACCACCTGCTCGAGGCGCTCGCGAAGCGTCACGTCACCCGTCACCTGCCCTCCTGGGCGCGACGCACGCCCGACCGCCCGAGCACCCCATCGGAGCGCGCGTGACGAGCGAGGATACCCCGGACGGCCGCCGGGTCGCAGCAGCGCGACGCCCTCGGCTCGCCCCCGCCCCCGCCTCGCCCCCGCCGGCGGCCCCGCGGCGCCCCGCGCCCGCTCGGCGCGCCGCGCGATCGCGGACGTCGGCGAGGCCCACCCCCGCGCGGCGAAGACACGCCCCGCACGCCGTTGATCGACCGCGCCCCCTCCCTTGCTACAGTGGCCCCCATGCGCACCCCCCTGCTCACCGCCGCCCTCGTCGCCCTGCCCGCCGCCGCGGCGGCGCACGGCATCAACGGCCACGTCCACGTCACCGGCTGGGCCATCGAGTCCCTCCCGCCGGGCCCGCTGGCCGACCTCTTCGCCGATCCCGAGGTGAAGGACGCCGCCCTCATCGGCGCGGCCTTCCCCGACTCGGGCTACGCCATCGACGACGGCTACGGGGAGCTGGCGCACTGGGAGCCCTTCGTCGAGGCCCACGTCCAGTACGTCGCCGAGCTGTGCGGGCCCGACTTCGCGACCCTCGAGTGCCGCAAGCACGTGGCCTTCCTGATGGGCGGCGCCGCCCACGGCCTGCAGGACGAGCTGTTCGACTCGCTCTTCCTGTTCCAGCTCATGGAGCACGACGGGCAGGGGCAGGAGGCCGCCGACCCCGGCACCGACGCTTTCCTGTTCACCGACGGGCACCTGCGCTTCAAGCCGCCCCTGTACGCGCCCTTCGAGCACCTGCCGGCCGTCTTCGAGCGCGCCCACGGCCACGCGGTGACGCCGCGGACCATCGAGAACGGCCTGCAGCGGGTGAAGTTCCTGGTCATCGACAACTTCTCGGCCCTCGCCCCGGGCTTCGACGAGGAGTACCGGCCCCTGCTGCCCTGGGGATCGCAGCACTACCTCGACCCCGCGGTGCCGGGCAGCCTGGCCAGCGAGGTCGGCCCGACGGCCGCGTACATGCAGGCGCTGTGGGACCGGCTGCACGGGCGGCACGCGCTGCCGGCGGTGGTCACCTGGACCTATCCCGACGGCGGTCGAAGGCTCCGGAGCGTTCGCAGCGGCACGGTCGATGGCTGGGTCACCGTCGTCTTCGGCGTGGGGGCGCGGGTCGGATCGCTGAACGGCGACACCGTTCGCCTGCTCGATCCGCAGGGCGCGCCGATCGACGTCCGGGTGCAACACACCCGCTGGGGGGGCTCGCCCGACGACAGCACGCGGCTGGTGCGGCTGATCCCGCAGGTCGATCTGGCGCACGACACCGTCTACACCGTCGAGATCGGCGCGGGCGTCCAGTTGATGGACGGTCGGGTGACGGTCGAGACCTGGTCGACGCCGGTGCGCACGCCCTGCGCGGATCCGATGGCCGCAGGCTGCGTCGATCCCGAGCCCGATCCCTTCCCGCCCCCGCCACCGCCCGACGCCGCGGCGCCGGACGCCGCCGTCACCGACGCCGCCCTCGCCGACGCCGCCCTCGCCGACGCCGCGCCGTCCGACGCCGCGGCGGACGCCGGCCCGCCCGACCGGGGGCGCATCGACCTGCCGACGCCGGACGCCTCGATGTTCGACGCGGCGCCCGTCGCCCCGCGGGACGCCGCGCCCGCACCCGACGCCGCGCCGCCGGTCGCGTCGAGCGACGACGACGGCTGCGCGGCGGCCCCCGGCGGCGGCGCCGCGGCCTGGGGCCTGCTCGCCCTGCCGCTGCTGGCCTTGCGCCGCCGCCGCCGGCGAGGCATACCGACGCCATGAACGAACGCCACCCCATCATCGAGGGCGCCGAGCCCTTCTCTGCCCCCGGCGAGGGCGCGCGCGCCCGCGTCGGCGCGCTGGTCGTGCACGGCTTCACCGGCAACCCGGTCTCGACGCGCCCCCTCGGCGAGGCCATCGCCCGGGCCGGCTACGCCGTCGAGGTCATCCGCCTGCCGGGCCACGGCACCCACTGGAAGGACATGGCGCGCTGCCGCTACGCCGACTGGCGCGCCGCCACCGAGGCCGCCCTCGACGACCTGAAGCGGCGCTGCGATCACGTCGTGCTGGTGGGCTTCTCGATGGGCGGCACGCTGGTGCTCGACGTCGGGGCCGCGCGCGCCCGGGACATCGCCGGCATCGCCACCATCAACTGCGCCGTGCTCGACCGCGAGGGCCTGCTGGCCAAGGTGGCGCCCTTCCTGAGCGTGTTCATCCCGGCCGTGCCCGCGTCGTCCGCGGGCCTGGTGGCCAACGACGCCAACAAGCCGGGGGTGGACGAGAAGGCCTACGCCACGGTGCCGACCAAGGCGGCCAACTCGCTGGTCGCCGCGCTGCCCCGCGTGCGCGACGGCCTGCGCGGCCTGAAGGTGCCCGTCCTGGGCATCTACGGCGCCCAGGATCGCAGCGTGCCCAACGCCAACACCCAGGCGCTGCCCGATCTCATCGGCGAGGGCGCCGACGTGACGCTCCTGGCCCTGCCCAACTCCCGCCACGTCGCCCCGCTGGATCTCGACCAGGCCACGCTCGAGGCCGCCGTCGTCGAGTTCGTCGGGCGCGTCACCGGCGTTTGAGCACCCGCCGGTACACGCCCTCGTAGCGATCCACCATCGGCGCCTCGTCGAAGCGCGCCAGCACGTCGCGCCGGGCCGCCTCGCCCATCCGACCGCGCAGCGCGGGGTCGTCGCACAGCGCGCGGGCCCGCGCCGCCATCGCGTCCACATCCTCGGGATCACACAAGAAACCGGTCTCGCCGTCGCGCACCACCTCGGGCACGCCGCCCACGTCCGAGCCCACCACCGGCACGCCCGAGCTGAGCGCCTCGAGCGCCGCGAGGCCGAAGCTCTCGGTCTCGCTGGGCAGCAGGAAGGCCGTGCTCGCCCGCAGCAGCGCCTCGAAGTGATCCTGCTTGCCCAGCAGCCGCGCGCGATCGTGCAGGCCGTGCCGGCGCAGCTCCGCCTCGACCCGCGGGCGGTCGGGGCCGTCGCCGATCAGCAGCAAGAACACCGGGCGCTCGGCGGCCACCCGCGCGAAGACCTCGACCACCACGTCCACGCGCTTCACCGGGCGGAAGTTCGACACGTGCACCAGCACCGGGGTCGTCGCCGCGTCGGGCCCGAACAGCGCGGTCAGCCGCGGCCCCTCGCTGCCGTCCGCGGGGCGGAAGCGCTCGGTGTCGACGAAGTTGGGCACCACCTCGATGGGCACGGCCTCGGGCGTCAGATCCAGCTTCTCGTAGGTGGCCCGGCGCAGGAAGTCGCTGGGCGCGGTCACCGCGTCGCTGTGCAGGATGCTGTGCCGCGTGATCGGCAGATAGCTCGCGTCGGCGCCGACCAGGGTGATGTCGGTGCCGTGCAGCGTGGTGACCACCTTGGGCGACCCGTTGCCCAGCACCTGCCGCGCCATCCAGGCGCTGGTGGCGTGGGGCACCGCGTAGTGGGCGTGCAGCACGTCCAGCCCCTCGTAGGTGGCCACCGACGCCATCGTCGACGCCAGCGCCAGCGCGTAGGGCGCCTGGGGAAAGACCGGGTAGTCGCGCGCCCGCACCTGGTGGAAGAAGATGTTCTCGGCGCAGCGATCCAGGCGGCGCGGCACGTCGGTGCTGATGACGTGCACCTGGTGCCCCCGGCGCGCCATCGCCAGGCCGATCTCGGTGGCCACGATGCCGCTGCCGCCCACCGTCGGGTAGCAGCTGATGCCGATGCGCAAAGCCTCGCTCATCGGATCCCTCATCGCGGCGGCACCAACGCGGGCGGGTGCGGGTGCGCGGCGAAGTGCGCGACCGGATCGGCCAGCGGCACCGGGCCGCGCAGCAGATAGGGCTCGCCGAGCGGCACGCCGATGGTGGCGCCCCAATAGCGGTCCCGCGCCTCGAAGGCGCCCAGGCCGACCGACGCGTTGATCAGCGTCTTCGCGCCGCCGGCGCCGAACTGACTGGCGTGACACGCGATGGCCGCCTGCTTCACCGGGTAGGTGGGGGTGACGTCCACCACGAAGTCGGGCCGCACCTCGTGGCGCTGGGGGTAGAACACCAGGCGCCGGGGGCGCGCGGGCGCGCCCAGCTCGGGCCGATGCTTCGCCAGGCCGGCGAGGAAGACGGCCCGCTCGATCAGGCGGCCCGCCGCCGCGTGGTCCGGGTGGCGGGCCTCGATCCACGGCGCCAGCGCCAGCGACGGGCGCAGGCGGCGCAGCGCCTCGACCACGGCGTCCACCTGTGCGTCGTCGTCGGCGCGCAGCCCGCCGTCGGGCAGCCCCAGGTTCTCGCGCAGCGCCAGCCCGAGCGCGCGCGCCGCGGCGTCGGCCTCGGCGGCCCGCTCGACGACGTCACCGTTGGTGGCCAGCTCGCCCTCGGTGAGATCGACGACGCCCACGCGGTGCCCATCCGCCGCGGCGCGCGCCAGCCAACCGCCGCAGGAGAGCTCGACGTCGTCCGGGTGCGGCCCGAAGGCCAGCAGATCGAGCGCCGCGCTCATGGCGACAGCGTCCGGAGCGCGCCGTCGAAGGGCACCACCGCGGCCAACACCGCGTCCACGAAGCCCTCGATCCCGTAGCGCGCCCCGAACCACGGCCAGCACAGCACGCGCTCCTGCGGGGCGCCCTCGGGGGTCAGCCGAGCCTGCAGCCGGTCCAGCCGGGTCACCGTCACCTCGTCCTGCCGCGTCAGCGTTCGCCGATAACGCTCGACCAGCCGCCGCGAAACGTCAACGAGCGTCTCACGCGTCTTGTCGACCGCCTTCTCGAGGCCACGGTCGACCTCGCCGGCGGCGGCGCGAAACTCGGCCAGCGTCGCCTCGATGGGCGTCAGCAGCGCGCGCTCCAGCGCGTCCGGATCCGGGCGCTCGGCCCCCGCGTCCGCCGCGCCGGCCACCCGAGCGAGCAGCGCCTCGCGGGGCGCGCCGAGATCGTCCAGCGTCAAGGCAAGCTGCTCGAGCAGCCGCGCCGCCGTCTCGTCGACCACGCGCAGGCGGGCCCGCGGCGCGATGAGCGGCATGGGCACGTCCAGCGCGGCGTACACGGGCGGCAGCTGCGCGAAGTAGGCGATCTCACCGGGGCCGCCCAGGTAGGCGGCCGTCGGCAGCAGCGTGTCCTGCAGCAGCGGCCGCAGCAGCGCCGTCGTGCCCAGGTGGTCCGGCGGCGCGGCGGCCACCGCGGCGCGCTCGACCACGCGGTCGGTGCCGCACAGCCGCCAGGCGGCGTCGCCCGCGGGCTCCAGCCGATAGCGGCGCCCACCCGGGCCGTCCGGATGAAACATGGTCAGCGGCGCGCCGGGCCGCAGGTGCACCTGCACGACGTAGCCCGCCGCGTCGAGCGCCTCGGCCCGCGCCTGCAGGGCCGCGTCGATGGGCGCGGCCTCGGCCAGCGCCCGCGCGTGCAGCGGCGCCGCCGCCTCGAGGACGCCGGCGTCGCGTGGGTTCAGCACCAGCAGCCCGTGCTCGGCGAAGAGCGCGTCGACCAGCCCCGCGAACGCCACGTCCGGCGCGGCGTCGGGGCGGTACAGATCGCGCAGCAGCGCCATCACCGCGTCCGCTTCGGACAGGCCGACGAGCGCCTCACCCAGGGCGTCGAGCGCCGGCGCGACGTCGGGGCCCAGCCGCCGCGCCGCGAAAGGCAGCCCCTCGTCCTCCGGCCGCCCGGGCACCTGAACGGCGGCCAGCGCGCCCGCGCGGTCGAGCACCGCGCAGCGATCGATCATCCGCCAGGCGTGATCCTCGTTCTGCAGCCAGAAGACCGGGACGCAGGGCACGCCCGTCTCGGCCTGCAGGGCGCGGGCGTCGACGATGGCCGCCGCCGCCTTGTAGACCGAGTACATCGGGCCGCCGAAGAGGCCGGGCTGCTGCCCGGTGGCGACGACGGCCGCGCCGCCGGCGGCCAGGGCCTCGAGGTGGGCGGCGCGCGCGGGGGTCGGCCGCCCCTCGGCGGCGCGACGGAGGGCCGCGAGGGCGGCGGGGTGGATGCGGCGGGTGGCCGCGGCGCGGGCCGCGTCGCGCCGCGCCGTCGGGTCGGTGAACCCGCGGGGCAGCAACGCCACCGCGTCGGCCCGACCGGCCAGCCAGTCCGGGGTGAAGGCGACGTTCGACAAAGCGGGCACAACCTCACGGGGTCTTGTGGCATCGTACCGCGCGCGCCGATCGGCGAGCGCCCCTCGGGCGCGCGACTCGCAGTGAGATGGAGTGACATGCCCTTCGGGTTCAACCGAAATGGAAATCGCCGGCCCAGCCCCCGCTCGCCCGCCCTGGCCCTGCTGGGCGCCGCGCTGATGGCCCCGCCCCTCGTGACGACGGCCGCCGCCCAGCCGCGCCCGCCGACGCAGCCCGACGCGGGCACGCTGCTGCGCGACATCGAGCGGCTGAGC
>JAUHXL010000302.1 GCA_030426945.1 bacterium | reverse complement strand
TCGAGGCGGTGGTCGTCGATCGCCACGGGCGGGTGCTGGCCCACACCGATCCGGTGCGCGTCGGTGAGGTGCTGGCCGACGCCGACACCACGGCCTTCGGCTCGCCCCAGCCGGATCGGGGCTGGCGGGGCCTGTTCACCGGGGACGCCCTCTACCGCGCCTCGGCGCCGATGCTCCGGGGCACCCGCGTCCTGGGCTACGTCCACCTCGCCTATCGCTCCAGCGAGGTGGCCGATCGCGCGGTCTTCATCGTCGTGGCGACGACGGGCTGGGCCATGGTCTGGCTGCTGATCGGTGGCGTGGTGGCGACGCTCTACGTGCGCCACATCACCGAGCCCCTCGCCCAGCTGACCGAGGTGGCCGAGGCCCTGGGCGCCGACCGCCTCGACGCGGTCGACCTGGTGGCGCGCGAAGGCGAAGACGAGGTCTCGACGCTCCAGCAGGCCTTCGTCCACCTCGTCGAGAGCCTGCGCGCCGAGCGGACCGAGAACGCGCGGCTGCTCGAGACCGTCCAGGGGCTCAACGAGCGCCTGCAGCAACGCGTCGTCGAGGTCAGCGCCGATCTGCGGCGGGCGCACGAGCACCTCGAGTCGGTCATCGGGGCGCTGGAGGAGGGCGTGGTCAGCTGCACGCCGGACGGCACGGTGGTGCAGGTGAACGCGGGCGCGCGCAAGCAGCTCGCGGGGCTCGGCGAGCCCCGGTCCGGCGCGTCCGTCGCGTCGCTCCTCGGCGACGGCGAGGCGCTGCTGGAGGCCGTGCGCGACGTGGTGGCCTCGGGGGAGGCCCGTCGCATCGAGCTCAGCCCTCGCCCGGCGTCCGCCGACGCGCACGGTGGCGCGGTCGAGGAGACGAGGGACCGGGCGAGCGGCGGGACGGTCGCCACGCCGCCGCGGCAGCTGGTCTTCCAGCTCTACCCCATGGGCGGCGCCCCCGGCGCGGTGTCCGGCGTCGTCATCACGGTCGTCGACGAGACCGAGCGGCGACAGATCGAGGTCCAGCTTCGGCGGAACGACCGCCTCATATCGCTGGGCACCATCGCGGCGGGCCTGGCGCACGAGCTGGGCAACCACATGCACATCATCCATGGCTTCAGCGGGATGCTGCTCGAGCGCATGGACGCCGATGATCCCCGGACCCGCGACGTGCGCACGATCCACGACGAGAACGCGCACGCCGTCGAGCTGCTGCATCGCTTCCTCCAGTTCGCGCGGCCGGGCGCTGGCACGCTGCGGCCCGCCGGCATCGACGCGCTGGTGCAGCGCTCGGTCGAGGTCTGCGGCCTCGAGCTGCGCAAGCACCGCATCACGGTCGTCGACGCCCTGACGGTGCCCGGGGCCCAGGTCGAGTGCGACGGTCACCTGCTGCAGCAGGTGTTCATCAACCTGATCCTGAACGCGGTGGACGCGATGAAGAGCGTCCGCGAGCGGCGTCTGGGTGTGTCGTCGCGCATCGTGCCCGCGGGCGTTCCAGGCGGGGCAGCGTGCGTCGAGATCGCGGTGCGCGACACCGGCTGTGGTGTGCCCAAGGCGCTGCTCGATCGCATCTTCGACCCCTTCTTCACCACCAAGGACGCCGCGGGCACCGGCCTGGGGCTGTCGATCGCGCATCAGACGGTCGACGGCCACGGGGGCCGGCTGACCGTGCAGAGCGAGGAGGGCGTCGGCACGACCTTCGTCGTGTGTCTACCGCTGAGCGGCGGGGAGCCGGGCGCGGGCTTCCCGACCGCGGGACGAGACGAGGTCGCGAGCCGGGGAGCGGATTCGAGCGCGAACGAGGCAGGGAGCGAGGCAGGGTGATGGTGGGCACGACCAGCGGAGCCGGCTCGAGGCGGGGAGAGCGCGCGCGCGTCCTCTTCGTCGACGACCTGGAGCGTTCGCGCGAGCTCTTCGCGCGGTTGTTGGAGGGGCCGGCCTACGCGGTCGAGACGGCGGCGAGCGTCGTCGAGGCCTGCGCGGCCATCGAGCGGGAGCGGCCGGACGTCGTGGTGACCGATCTGCGCATGCCGGAGGTCGACGGGCTCGAGGGCCTGCAACGCTTCCGGACCCTGGCGCCCGACGTCCCCGTCATCGTGGTGACCGCCTTCGGCTCGATCGAGACGGCGGTCGAGGCGATGCGGCTCGGGGCCTTCGACTACCTCAGCAAGCCCTTCGACCGGGATCCGATGGCCTTGGTCCTACGCCGCGCGGTGGATCATCGGCGCCTGCTGCAGGAGAACCAGCGGCTCCGGGCCGAGCTCGCCGAGCGGGGCAACCGCGGGGGCGTCGTCGGCCGGTCGGACGGCGTCCAGCGCGCGCTCGCCCTGGTCGAGCGGGTGGCGCCCACGGATTACCCGGTGCTGATCCAAGGCGAGAGCGGCACCGGCAAGGATGTCTTCGCCCGCCTGATTCACGAGCGCAGCGCGCGCGCGGGTCGCGCCTTCGTCTCGCTCAACTGCAGCGCCATCCCGGAGCACCTGCTCGAGAGCGAGCTGTTCGGCCACGAGAAGGGCGCCTTCTCGGGCGCGGTCACCGCGCGGCCGGGGTTCTTCTCGCGGGCCGATCAGGGCACGCTGTTCCTCGACGAGATCGGCGACATGAGCGTCGGCCTGCAGCCAAAGCTGCTGCGGGTGCTGCAGAACGGGGAGTATTACCCCGTCGGCGCGCGCCGCCCCGAGACCTGCGACGTCCGGCTGGTGTGTGCGTCGAACCAGGACATCCCGGCGCGGGTCGAGAGCGGCCAGTTTCGCCAGGATCTGTATTACCGCATCAACACGATCCGCATCGTGCTGCCGCCCCTGCGCGAGCGCGTCGGCGACGTCGGCCTGCTGGCGCATCACTTCCTGGCGGCCCTGCGTGAGCGTTCGTTGCCCTTCCCCCCACCCACCGAGCTCGCCCCCGAGACGCTCGCGCGGCTCGAGGCCTACACCTGGCCCGGCAACGTCCGCGAGCTGGCCCACGTGATCGATCACTGCGCGTTGATCGCCGACGGCGACGTGATCGAGCCGGAGCACCTGCCGCCCGAGGTGCGTTCGGCCACCGACGGCGGCGGGCGGGATCTCGCCGCCGAGGCGGGCGCGCCGCAGGGCTTCCAGGACGCTCGGCGAGACTTCGAGCGACAGTACTTCACCCGCCTCCTGCAGGAGACCGAGGGCAACGTCCAGCGCGCGGCGGAGCGGGCCGGCGTGCACCGCACGACGCTCTACGAGAAGCTGTCGAAGCTGGACATCGATCCGCGCAGCTGATGCGAGCCCCGGCCCGCGGCGCGGGGCCGCCGCGGTGCCGCGCGGCCCCGGTCAATGCTCCTTGATGAAGCGATGGCAGCCGTTGCAGACGGGGGCCTGCTGCTCGTGCGTCGCCTGGGCCTCGTGGCAGCGCAGGCAGTCGGCGCGCGTGGCCCGCGGGGGTCCGTGGGCGGTGTGACAGTCGGCGCAGTCTTCGTGTCCCGCCATCTGGTGCAGGCTGCCGGGGGCCGGCGCGACGCCGCCCTTCGGCTGCTTCGGATCGTGGCAGGAGGCGCACGCGGGCGGCGGGGCTGCGCTGTCCGGGTGCACCGCGTGGCAGGCGTCGCAGTCCGTGTGGGGCGGCACGTTGGCCGGCGGGCGGGCCTGATCGGCGTGGCAGTCGGCGCAGCCCTTGCGCCCCGTCCGCGCCCCGTCGTGGGGGGCGTGGCAGTCACCGCAGGATCGGTGATCGGCGAGGGTGTGCCGCAGCGTGTCGGCGTGACACTCGGTGCAGCCGCCGGGCATCGCGGCGGTGAGCGTGTGCGTCGCGTGGCAGGCGGCGCAGTCGGCGTGGGCCTCGACCTTCGCGGTCACCGCGAACGGCTCGGCGTGACAGTCGCGGCACTTCGTCTTCAGGTTGGCGCGCGCGGCGTCGTCGAGCGCCCCGTGCGCCGGGTGGCAGCCGGCGCAGTCGCGGTGCTCGTCCGGCCGGCCCGCGACGGCCTTCACCTCGGCCTCGTGGCAGGTGTCGCAGGCGCGCGGCGTAGGCCGGTGCGGCGCGTGGCACGCGGTGCAGTTGGTCTCCGGGTGACCGACGAGCACCTCGGGCTGGCGGTGGCAGCTCGCGCAGCTCCGGGTGTCGCGCGCGCCGAAGCCGGGGGCGTCGCTCGGGTGCACCGCGTGACAGTCCCGGCAGTCGGCCGGGCCGTGGCGCACGCGCTCGTCGTCGTGACAGTCGACGCACGCTCGCGGCTTGGGGCGGTGGGGCGCGTGGCAGCCGTCGCAGCCTGTCTCGACGTGCTTGCGCGGTGCCCGCACGTCCTCGTGACAGTCGACGCAGTTCTTCGCCACCATCACGCCCTCGCGCTCGTGGGCCGAGTGGCAGTCGACGCAGGTGGCGTGGGCGGTCTGTTCGGCGATGGCGGCCATGAGGTCGTCGTCGAGGTACATCGGCCCGGCGGCGGCGGGCAGCGCGGCCAGCACCTGCTCCTCGTGGCAGCCGGCGCAACGCTCCGAGGCCAGCGACCACTCGTCGTGCGGGCCGTGGCACCCCGTGCAGTACGCGGCGCCCGCGTTGCCTGGATCCCCGCCCGGGACCGGATCGAACTGCGGGTGGGCGTGGACGACCTTGGCGTGACAGTCTTCGCAGCCCTGGCTGATCGTGAAGGGCTCCCGGTGGGGCTGGTGACACACCGAGCACGGCATCTCGGCGTGCAGCTGTACCGGCATCGCCTGCGCGTCGGCGCCGGTGCCGTGGCAGTTGTCGCAGCGCGCGAATCTCGGCCGCCGACCGAGATCCTCGGGCGGGGCGAGGAACTCGTGACACTCCATGCAGTGCACTTGCGCCATCGGCGACGACGCCAGCGAGGTGTCGTCGTGACAGTCGGCGCAGACCGCGTTGCCGGGGCGGCCGTCGTGACCGGTGCTCGCGTGGCAGTCGCTGCAGGTGACGGTGCGCTCGGGTGAGCGGGGGTGATCGACGCCGACGTGCGCGGTGTGGCCCGCGGTGGCGAGGGTGCGTTTCCAATCTGCGTCGGTGCGGGTGTGACACTCGGCGCAGGCGGCGTCGGAGACCGCGCCGTGGGCGACGACGTTGTCCCCCACGACGCGTTCGTGGGCGTCGAGGGTAACGCTCGCGCGCATCAGGGCAAGGCCCGTGGATGTATCCAAAGGGTGACACGCCTGGCAGGTCGTGCCCGGATGCGACCGCGCCGCACCATCGACGAGGCCGACGCCGGGCGTGTCCGAGTCGCCGTGACACGAGACGCACAGGGTCGGGTCGTCGTGAAGGTAGTTGCTGGCGCGGTGCGCGATCACGACGCTCCCCGCGGCGACGATACCGGCGGCGAATGCCCACCACTTCCTCGAGATCCGCATGTCGGCTCGTCTCCGCGCAGGAACCGGGCGGCTGCGAGTGCAATCCATATGCCGCGGCGGCGGCGATCTCCGGCCCGCGCGTCGCGGTGCGTACGCCGGTCCGATCACCGGGTGGGGGCGATCTGCCCGCCCGTCCGATCACTGGTCGGCGAACGCTGTCGGAGAACTCGGAATCGGTGTCGGGAAAACCCGACAAGCGCCGCGGACCCGCCCTGCGCCTGGCTCTCGGCCGCACGGAGCGTGGTCCGGTGTCGGCCCGCGCGGCCCCGTTGTCGCGAAACCGCTTCAGCGGGCGTGTGTGTAAGTGCTTGAAAATAAACAAATAATGCTGTGGCACGGGGCTTGGATAGAAGGAGGGCGAGGCCAACGAGAGGCGGCCCGACCGAGACCGAACACACAACGAGACCGAGGCGCCCGAGGCGCCAAGCACCGGAGGAAGAGTCATGAAGTCGCATCACAACCGTCCCCCCGAGACCTGGTTCGGCGCTGGCGTGGCCTTCATCGCCTTCCTGCTGACGGGTGCCGTGCCTGCCCTGGTGTACGGCGGCTACATGGGCCTGATGACCGCCAACGTGCTCTTCGGCCACCCCGCGGATCCGCAGCTGGTGACGCGACTGATGGCCGGCGGCGGCATGGCCCTCGGGTTCATCGCGACGCTGTTCCTCTACCTGGTGGTCGGCGCCGCCCTCGGCACCGGCGTCGGCGCCCTGGTCCGCGGCGTCACCCGCGCCCCGGAAGAGAAGGAAGCGGCCAAGCCCCACCGCGTCTCGCACTGACCTCCTCCCTGCGCGCCGGGCTCCCGGATCGGGAGTCCGGCGCCGGCGCCTACTCCGCCCCTCGCACCTCGGCCTGCAGCATCCCTCCGGCCAACCCCGGGCCGAGCGCGTGCACCCACACCGTCCACGCGCGGCCCGCGTCCGGCGGCGGCCCGCTGAACGTCGCGGTCCCGTCGGCGGCCGTCGTCAGGTGGGGCAGCCAGAGGGGCGTCTCACCGACGTCCGGCGGCAGCAGCAGATCGAGGCCGAAGCCAAACGACCCCTCGTGGTCGCCGGGGGCGCGCAGCGGGCCGCTGCTCCAGCGCGCCCCCGCGCCGGTGGGCGGCGGGACGCCCAGCGTGATGCCCCAGGTCTGCGCGAAGGCGTGGTCGACCACGGCCGGCTGGGTGTCCGGCGGCTGGAAGGGGTACCTCGCGAAGACCGGCAGCGTCGGCGGCTGCGGTCGCTTCCACCCGAGCCACCTGGGCCCGGGCTTCGACGCGGGCCGCGCGACGCGCACCTCGGGCACCGTCGCGCTCAGGCCGGGCGTACGACGCTGTCGGGGGTACAGCCCCTCGAGGGTCTGCACCCGGTGCGGCGCGCGCCGCTCGATCCGCGCGTCGTCCACGGACGCCACCACCTCGGCCGCCACACCGGCGCCGTCGGGCCCGGTCACCCGCACGCGCCAGGGGGTCGCTTCGCCCGCGTCGGGCGTCGGGGGCTGCGCTTCGATCGCGACCGACAGCCGCTTCGAGGTCCACGGAACGTCGACCACGCGTCGCGCGCTGGACCACCGCTGGTCGCGCACCCGCACCAGGTCGAAGGTCATGCCGCCGCGGTCGGCGTCGGTGACCGGGAACCGGAGCCGGGCCGGATCCTGGCCGGCGATCCACGTCACGGCGTCCACGCGCTCGGCGCCGCGCCAGCGCTCGAGGATCAGGTGCTGGCCGGGCGGGGCGGTGTGCACGAACACCTCGACGAAGCCGCCGACCGGCACGGTCGCCTGCTTGACCTCGAACACCGTGGGCAGGTCCAACGCCCGCGTCGGCGCCGTGAACAGCAGGTCGTGCTGGGCCTCGAAGGCGGCGCCGGTCGCGTCGGCGGTCGCGTAGCGCAGCCGGTAGGCGCCCGCGCTGGTCGCGGGCAGCGTGAGGGTCGCGACGCCGTCGGCGCCGTGGGCCGCCGTGCCCTGCGCCACGGTCGGGCCGTCGGTCCAGTCGCGCAGCACGGTCGCGAGGTCGGCGGGCTTCGACTCGGGGTCGGCGGGCGCGTCCGCGGGCGCCGTCAGCCGAACCAGGCGCCAGCGTCCCTGCCCCGGCGCCGGTGAGCCGTCCAAATGAGCGCGGCGCACGGTCACGGCGCCGCGCTCACCCGCGTCGAAGAACCGGGCCGTCGGCTCGATGGTGGCCTTCACGCGGGTCAGCGCGCCGGCGAGCACCCGCGCCTCGACGTTGCGCGCCGCGCCGCGCGGGGACGCCACGTCCACCAGGACCGGGAAAGCGAAGGCGGCGTCCTCCGCGTCGGCCTCGGGCGTGAAGGTGACGTCGAACCGGCCCGCGGCGTCGAGCGCGCGCTGGCCGTGGCGCACGAACCGCTTCCCTCGCGGCGCCGGCCGCCTCGCGGGGCCGTCGATCGGCTCGCGCGTCACGCGCCAGGTCGCCACGCCCGTCGTCACCGGGCGGCCGCGCTCGTCCCGCACCGCCGCGGTCAGGGTGACGGGCTGGCCGACGCGCACCGGCGGGTCGGCGTCGACGAAGTGCACCGCGATGCGCGGGCGGTCGTGCACCTCGACCCGCACGGCGCCGCCGATGGTCGGGTGGTCGGGCGCACGGACGATCCACTGGCCCGCGACGCGCCCGGCCGGCACGTCGAACCGGCCCGACGCGGTGCCCCGCGCGTTGGTCGTCACCTCGGCGGTCTGCACGACCTCGCCGTGGGTGTCCTGCAGGTGCACGGTGAGCGACGTGTCGGGGGCCGGCGTGGGGACGTCGTCGCCGCCCCCGCGGTAGGCGATCACCTTCCACTGCACCGCCTGGCCCGGTCGGTAGGCGGTGCGATCCGTGTAGACGAGCACCGCGACGCGCGCCGCGGTCGGCGGCTCGGGGTCGAATCGCCCGAGCGAGGCGAAGCCCAGCGCGACCTCGTCGCCGTGCTCGGTGAGCAGGAAGCCGCGGACGAAGGCGTCCTCGGGATCGACCAGGTGCACGTGCCCGACGGCGTCGGTGGTCGCGCGCGCTGCGAGCTCACAGCCGCCCTTCTCGCGTTCTCGGTACAGCCCGACCACGCGATCCGCGAGCGGGGCGCCGGTGGCGCCCGAGACGAGCAGGACGTCGAGCGTGCCGTGGCCTCGGTGGAGCAGGGCCGGGTCGCCCAGCACCACGGACGTCGAGCGGCGGAGCGCGTCGCCGCCGCCCCCCGGAAGCTCGGGCGTGGCGTCCACCGCGTACACGCCAGGGCGCGTGACGGGCGGGATGATCGTCGTAGGTCCCGGGCCGTCGTCCGGCGCCGCCGCCAGGTCGAGGGTCCAGGCGGCGTCCGGCGGCGTCGTCTCGATCAGGCGCGCGACCGCGCCCTTCCCGGGCAGCGGACCGCGCCAGGTCGGGTCGGTCAGGCAGGTCCGGGGATCGACGCGCCACGCGCGGAACGACACGCGCGCCACCCCCCGGTGGGTCACCGCCAGGCTGGGGTCGCCCAGGGCGCGCCGGTGCGTCGACTTCAGCTCGAAGCGAGGCGCCGGCGACGGCTCGGGGGCCGGTGGGCGGGGCCGCAGCCGC
>JAUHXL010000301.1 GCA_030426945.1 bacterium | reverse complement strand
GGTCGGGCAACGCGCGGCGGGTTGAGCGCCGGGGCCGACTGCTTCATGCTGCGCGGATGATCGAGACCGCGCGGCGCCGCCGCATCACCGGCCTGGCCCTGCCCATCATCGGCGGCATGGTCTCGCAGAACGTGCTGAACCTCGTCGACACGGCGATGGTGGGCTCGCTGGGCGACGCCGCGCTGGCCGGCGTCGGCCTGGGCAGCTTCGTCAACTTCATGGCCACCGCCTTCATCACCGGCATGGCGGCCGGGGTGCAGGCGATGGCGGCCCGCCGGGTGGGGCAAGGCCGAGAGTCCGAGTCGGCGGTGCCGCTCAACGGCGGCCTGCTGCTGGCGGCGGCGCTGGCCATCCCTTCGTCGGTGGTGCTGGTGCTGCTCGCCCCGACGATCTTCCCGCTGCTCGAGGACGACCCCGCGGTGGTCGCCGACGGCACGATCTACCTGCAGATGCGGCTGATCGCGATGCTGGCGGTGGGCATGAACTTCGCGTTCCGCGGCTACTGGAACGCCGTCGACCGCTCGCGGCTGTACCTGCGGACGCTGCTGGTGATGCACGTCACCAACATCGCGCTCAACTACGTGCTCATCTTCGGCAAGCTGGGTCTGCCCGAGCTGGGCGTCATGGGCGCGGGCATCGGCACCGCGGCGTCCACCTTCGTCGGCACCGTCTACTACTTCGCGCTGGGCCGCCGCCACGCGCGCGACGCGGGCTTCCTCTCGGGGTTGCCCGATCGCGCGACGCTGGCGCAGATGCTGCGCCTGTCGGTGCCCGCGGGGCTGCAGCAGTTCTTCTTCGCGGCCGGCATGACCGTGTTCTTCATCCTGGTCGGCATGGTGGGCACGCAGGAGCTCGCGGCGGCCAACGTGCTGGTGAACCTGATGCTGGTCGCGCTGCTGCCCGGCCTGGGGTTCGGCATCGCGGCGGCCTCGCTGGTGGGCCAGGCGCTGGGCCGCGGCGACCACGCCGACGCGCGTCAGTGGGGCTGGGACGTGGTGAAGATGGCCGCGCTGACGATGGGCGTGCTGGCGCTGCCCGCGCTGGTGGTGCCCGACCTGCTGCTGGCGCCCTTCATCCACAACGCGGACACGCTGGCCCTCGCCGAGGGACCGCTGCGCCTGGTCGCCGCGACGCTGGCCGTCGAGGCGGTGGGCATGGTGCTGCTCAACGCCCTGCTCGGCGCGGGCGACAGCCGCATCGTGATGGTGGTGTCGATCGGCATCCAGTGGTTCGTGCAGCTGCCGCTCGTGTGGTTCGTCGGCCCCTGGCTGGGCGGCGGCCTGGTGGCGATCTTCGCCGTGTACGTGGGCGCGCGCGCGGGCCTCGCCGGCGTCTTCGCGACGGTCTGGGCCCGCGGCGCCTGGGGCCGGATCGAGGTGTAGGGTTCACCCCACCTCGAAGCACCACACCTTCTCGCTCTCGCGCTCGAGGCGCAGGGCCACGTCGAGGAACTGCCGGATGCTCTCGATCTGCGTGGTCGTGTGGCCGGTCGGCGCCAGCGTGCGGAAGCCGCCGCCGCCCGCCAGCGCCAGGGGCAGCATCAGCTGATCGGCCAGGTGGGGCCCCACCGGCACCTCGGCGGCCAGCCAGGCGCGGGCCTCGTCGACCGCGTCGTCGGCCACCTGCTCGGCGCGGATGCCCTTGCGGCCGAAGGCCGAGAAGGTCTCGGTCAGCCCCTCGAAGCCCAGGTGGACGTGCAGCGCGTTGCCCGGGCCGGGCGACGGGATCTCGATCACCGAGCAGCCCGCCTCGGGCACGCCCAGCCGCTTCTGCACGCGGGCGAGCTCGCGCTCGCCGACGCCGCGGGGCAGGTTCGCCACCAGCGCCACCGCGCGCTTCACCGTCAGCGGCCCGCGCTCGAGCAGCGTCACCGGCTGGAGTGGGCCCGGCGTCACCTCGACCACGAAGCGCCCGCCGCCCGCGGGGAAGAAGCCGGCCCGCTCGAGGGTCGCGCGTACGCGCGCGCCCATGCGCGCGAGCGCGGGAAGAAACGTATCGGCCAGGAAGGGGAAGGGCGGCGCCCAAGGGTTGTGCGTCCCGCCCTCGAGCACCACGCGCGCCGGCCCGTCAGCGGCCAGCAGGGCGGGCAACACCGTCTGCAGCACCAGCGTCGCGCTGCCCGCGCTGCCCACCGCGAAGTGATGGTCGCCGCCGGCGCGCGCCGTCGGGCGGAAGCTCAGCGCCCGGCTGCCGAGCGCGTCGCCCTCGACCTTCGCCCGCCCCACCGCCGCCGCGGCGCGCACCGCCGTCAGGTGCTGCCGCAAGAGCCCCGGCTTCGACCGCCCGGCCCGGATGTTCTCGAAGCGCACCGGCCGCCCGGTCAACAGGGACAGGCACAGCGCCGTGCGCAGCACCTGCCCGCCGCCCTCGCCGCGCGCGCCGTCGATCACCACCATCGCCCTCACCTCCCGTATGCTGTCGCCCATGAACGACGTGCACGACCTCCGCCTGCTCCTCGACTCGCACGTCGGCCTCCTGGTCGTCGAGTCCGTCGAGGAGCCCCGCGTCATCGAGCTGTTCGGCCGCCTGCTCGTCCACGAGCGCCGCTCACTGTACCTGTGGAGCTGCACCGACGGCCTCAGCTTACATCCGGGGCTGGCGCGCAAGCCGGTCCACACCGATCCCGACGCGGTGCTCAAAGAGATCAAGGCGATGACCAGCCCGGCGGTGTTCCTGCTGCTGGACTTCCACCCCTTCCTCGAGGACGCCATCCGCGTGCGCCTGCTGAAGGACATCGCGCTGCGCCGCGAGCAGGTGCCGCACACGGTCGTCCTGGTCAGCCACCGCGTCGAGGTGCCGCCCGAGCTGCGCCCCTACGCCGCGCGCTTCCACGTCTCGCTGCCCGGCACCGCGAAGCTCGAGCAGATCGTGCGCGAGGAGGCCCGCGCCTGGTCGCGTCACCATGATCGCAAGGTGGCCGCCGACCGCGCGACGCTGGCCATGCTGGTGCACAACCTCAGCGGGCTGACCGAGGCGGACGCCCGGCGCCTCGCGCGCGCCGCCATCTGGGACGACGGCGCCATCACCGCGGCCGATCTGCCCAACGTCGTGCGCGCCAAGCAGCGCCTGCTCGATCAGGGCGGCGCGGTCGCCTTCGAGTTCGACACCGCCCGCTTCGCCGACGTGGGCGGCCTCGCCGGTCTGAAGCGCTGGCTCGGCCTGCGGCGCGAGGCCTTCTTCACCCCCGACGAGGGCCTCGATCCCCCCCGCGGTGTCCTGCTGGTGGGGGTGCAGGGCGGGGGGAAGAGCCTCGCCGCCAAGGCCACCGCCGGCGCCTGGGATCTGCCCCTGCTGCGCCTCGACGTCGGCGGCCTGTACAACAAGTTCTTCGGACAGACCGAGCAGAACCTGCGCGAGGCGCTGGCCACCGCCGAGACGATGGCGCCCTGCGTGCTGTGGGTCGACGAGATCGAGAAGGCGGTCAGCGACGACGCGGGCAACGACGGCGGCACCTCGCGGCGCCTCCTGGGGCACCTGCTGACCTGGATGAACGAGCGCAAGGAGGCCGTCTTCATCGTCGCCACGGCCAACGAGATCGACCGCCTGCCGCCGGAGCTGATCCGCAAGGGGCGCCTCGACGAGATCTTCTTCGTCGACCTGCCCGACGCCGCCGTGCGCGCCGAGATCTTCGACATCCACCTGCGCAAGCGCGGCCTGGCGGTGGACGCCTTCGACCTCGAGGCGCTCGCCGACGCGACCGAGGGCTTCTCGGGCGCGGAGATCGAGCAGGCGGTGGTGTCGGCGCGCTACCTGGCCCGCGAGTCCGGCGCCGAGCTGACGCAGGCCCACGTGATCGACGAGGTTACCCGCACGCAGCCGCTGTCGGTGGTCATGTCCGAGAAGGTCGAGTGGCTGCGCCAGTGGGCGGCCGACCGCACGGTGCCGGCGAACTGACGTGGGTCTCGCCGCGCCGGTCGAATCGTGGTCGTGGCCGTGGTCGTGGTCGTCGTCGACCCAGGAGGACGCTCGGCCTCCGGCGTTCGAGAGCGTCGAAGGGCGAGGCGGCGGACGGAGGCAGGCTCGAGGGCGCTCCGAGCCGGAGGGGGCCCATCGATGACGACGACGACGACCACGACGACGGAGCACGCCGCGATGAGTTGGACGGTCGCAGGCCGCAAACCCTTGGTTCTGCTCGGCCTTCTGGGCACGCGGCTCGACGCGGGCGTCAACGCCGCGCGCTGGGATCGCTGGCGCCCGACCGTCGCGACCTTCTCGCACGACGACCTGCTGATCGACCGCTTCGAGCTGCTGCACCAGCCGCGGCACGCGAAGCTGGCCGAGCAGGTGATGGCCGACATCGCGCGCGTCTCGCCCGAGACGACGCCGCGCGCGCACCCGATCGAGCTGCCCGATCCCTGGGACTTCGAGGCGGTGTTCGACGCGCTGATGGGCTTCGCCGACGCCTACCCCTTCGATCCCGACGCCGAAGACTACCTGGTGCAGATCACCACCGGCACGCACGTGCAGCAGATCTGCCTGTTCCTGCTGGCCGAGGCGCGCTTCCTGCCCGCGCGCCTGCTGCAGGTGTCGCCGCCGCGCCGCGGGCACGAGCACGGGCCGGGCGGCTACGCGATCATCGACCTCGACCTGCAGCGCTACGACCGCCTCGCCAACCGCTTCGCCGCGGTGCGCGATCGCGGCCTGTCGGTGCTCAAGCAGGGCATCGCCACCCGCAACGCCGCCTTCAACGCGCTCATCGGCGAGATCGAGCAGGTCGCGCTCGCCTCGCGCGCGCCCCTGCTGCTGACCGGCCCCACCGGCGCCGGCAAGACGCACCTCGCGCGCCGCATCTACCAGCTCAAGCGCGACCGCAACCAGGTCGAGGGCCCCTTCGTCGAGGTCAACTGCGCCACCCTGCGCGGCGACGGCGCCATGTCGGCCCTCTTCGGGCACACGCGCGGCGCCTTCACCGGCGCCGACAAGCCCCGCGAGGGCCTCTTGCGCGCGGCCGACGGCGGCGTGCTGTTCCTCGACGAGATCGGCGAGCTGGGCCTCGACGAGCAGGCGATGCTGCTGCGGGCCCTCGAGGAGAAGCGCTTCCTGCCGATGGGCGCCGATCGCGAAGTGCAGAGCGACTTCCAGCTCATCGCCGGCACCAACCGCGATCTGTGGGAGGAGGTCGAGGCGGGCACCTTCCGCGAGGATCTGCTGGCGCGCATCCACCTCTGGGCCTGGCGCCTGCCTGGGCTGGCCGAGCGCGCGGAGGATCTCGAGCCGAACCTGGACTGGGAGCTCGAGCGCTACGCGCGCAGCGAGGGGCGGCGGGTGGCCTTCAACCGCGAGGCGCGCGCCGCGTTCCTCGACTTCGGCACCGGCCCGGACGCCCGCTGGCGCGGCAACTTCCGCGATCTGAACGCGGCGGTCACCCGCATGGCCACGCTGGCGCAGGGCGGGCGCATCGACGTGCCCGGCGTCGAGCGCGAGGTGGCGCGGCTGCGGCACGACTGGGCCGGTCGCTCGGCCGGCGGCGACGCCCCGCCCGGCGACGCCCTGGTCGTCGAGGCGCTGGGCGCCGAGGGCGCGGCCGATCTCGACCGCTTCGACCGGGTGCAGCTGGCCGACGTGCTGCGCGTGTGCAAGGCCTCGAAATCACTGTCGGACGCCGGTCGCACCCTGTTCGCCGTGTCGCGGGCGAAGCGCGCGTCGGTCAACGACGCCGATCGCCTGCGCAAGTACCTGGCGCGGTTCGATTTGCGGTGGCAGACGCTCCCCTGGCATTGAGTGCGTCGAACGTGTATGCAGGACCGCTTTTCGGCAAGAGAGCGGCAAGACGGCCAGGGGAGATGGCGATGACGAAGCTGAAGTTCTGGATGGGCGTGGCCGCGGCGGCCGCGCTGACCGTGGGGTGTGACGACGGTGGTGGTGGCGGCACGGCGGACGCGGGCCCCGGGGCCGGCGGCACGCCCGGCATGGGCGGCACCCCCGGCATGGGCGGCACCCCCGGCATGGGCGGCACGCCCGGCCAGGGTGGCGATCCGGGTCAGGGCGGCGATCCCGGCCAGGGCGGCGAGCCCGGCATGGGCGGCGAGCCCGGCATGGGCGGCGCGCCCCCCACGGGCCCCTGCAGCGGCCTCCCCGTGGTCGAGTTCAACGACGAGGCGGCGGACGGCGGCGACGGCACCCTGATCGTCAGCGGCGCGGCCAGCAGCGATCAGAACGCCTTCGATCCCGGTGAGGGCTGCACCAGCGGCTTCGGCGCCGGCCAGGACGCGGCCTTCCACTTCGTGGCGCCGTCGGCCGGCAACTGGCTGTTCTTCACCGACAACACCGACTTCGACACCATCATGTACGCGCGCACGACCTGCGACGACGCGATGACCGAGGTGGCCTGCAACGACGACCGCGAGCCGGGCCAGGTGTTCGACAGCGGCGTCACGCTGATGATGGAGCAGGGCGACGAGGCGTGGATCATCGTCGACGCCTGGGCCGGCCAGGGCGCGCCTCCCGGCGGCACCTTCGATCTGGCCGCGCGCCTGATCGAGGTCGTCGCGACCGGCGGCGAGTGTGATCCCGCCGGCCTGGCCAACACCTGCGGCGCGAGCGACTTCTGCTTCACGCCGCTCGAGGACGCCGATCCGTCGATCTGCACCGAGGACACCCCGCCCGCGGTCACCGGCGGCTCGGCCTTCAAGACGGCCGACAACGAGCTGCTCATCCGCCTCGAGGGCACCGACGCCAGCGCGGACGCGCAGGGCGTCCTCCTGCAGCTCATCGGCGCCGACGGCCAGCCCATCGTGCTGAACCCGGACACCGGCGGCACGCAGGCCTTCATCCAGTCGGACGAAGAGATCTATGGCCAGACCGAGTTCGTCTTCAAGTCGCGCATCGGCCTCGGCGAGGAGCTCGGCGGCCTGACCGTCGGCATCCAGGTGCAGCTGTCCGACAGCCAGAACAACACGGCCGAGCCCATCGTGTTCAACCCGCTCGAGGCGCCGCCCTCGGTCGAGGCGGGCATGGCGTGTGACGAAGATCGCCTCGCCGACGACTGCGTCGAGGGCACCGCCTGCCTCGATCGCGACGAGGACGAGATGTTCACCTGCGAGGCCATCGTGGCGCCGACGCTGATGACGGCGACGGGCTACTGGAACGCGATGGGGCGGGTGATGGGCCTCGAGGTGCTCGGCATGGACGCCGACGAGGACGTCCTGGCCGTCGAGCTGACGCTGCTCGACGACGAGGGCAACCCGCTCACCGATGGTCAGGGCGGCGAGATCCCGGCGCAGCTGTTCGCGTTCAACGACGTCAACTACGACGCCGAGAACCCCGGCAACTACACCGCGCTGATCAGCCTCGGCATCCCCGAGGGCCTCGACTTCGCGACGCTGCGCATCAAGGTGGTCGACGAGGAGGGTCTCGAGAGCGACAGCACCGACCTCGTCTTCGCCGAGTTCAGCGAGCCGGTCGTGGTCGAGACGGGCGCCGCCTGCGACACGCGCAACGCGCGCACGCTGTGCCCCGAGGACGACATCTGCTTCTCGCTCGACGACGAGGTCGATCCGACCTGCGGCCAGGCGCCCACCGAGTGCCCCGAGGACTACCCGGCGTCCATCAACCTGAACGACAACGCCTCGGGCGAGGGCGAGTGGCGCTACGAGGGTGACCTGAGCGACAACGACCCGGCCGTCACCTTCGGCGAGTGCGGCGGCGGCATCGGCAACGACATCTTCACCTTCACCGCGCCCGCCGCCGGCGAGTACAGCTTCATCACCAACTCGGCCGCCGAGGGCGCCGACACGGTGCTGTACGCCCGGACGCACTGCGGCTTCACCGGCGCGCTGTACCCGACGCTGGAGCCCGCCTGCAACGACGACATCGGCATGGACAACCCGTTCAGCCTCATCCGCGTCACGCTCGAGGCCGACGAGACCATCTACGTGTTCGTCGACGGCTTCGCCGACCCCGACAGCGGGCAGTTCTGGCTCGGCCCCTACACGATCGTCGCCCGCCAGCAGCAGTAAGCTGCCCCGTAGCCTCGGCTACGGCCCCGCGACCTGCCGCGCGACCCGCTCGGGCTCGGCGGTCGGCAGGTCGCAGGTCATCCCCACGCAGACGTAGGCCAGAGGCCCCGCGTCGCCGGCCTTCCGGTCGGTGAACAGGGGCACCCGCTCGGCCAGCGGCCCGTCGGCCGGTCCCCACAGCACGACCTTGTGCGGCGCGAAGGGCGCGTGGGCGGCGGCCAGCAGGGCGGCGGGGCGCGCGGCGTCGGGCGTGACCAGCACCACCTGGCGGACGGCGGCGTGGTGCCAGGCGAGGGCGCAGCACAGCTTGGGCATCGCGTGGGGCGCGTGGTGCAAGGCCTCGGCGAACCCGCGCAGGGTGTCCTCGGCGCGGTCGCGGTGCGCGCCGTCGCCGGTGATCTCCGCCAGCCGCAGCAGGTTGTTGGCGCACAGGCTGTTGCCGCTGGGCTCGGCGCCGTCGTAGTCCGGCTTCTCGCGGAACAGCAGGGCCTCGCCGTCGTCGGGCGTGCGGTAGTAGCCGCCGGCGGCGTCGGCGAAGTGGGCGTCCAGCACGGTCTGCAGGTCGAGCGCCGCGTCCAGCCAGCGCACCTCGCCGGTGGCCTCGAGCAGGTCGAGGGCGGCGCCCACCATCGCGGCGTAGTCGTCGAGCACCGCGGGCGGGCCGTCCACGCCCGCGCGCCACGACCGCCGCAGGCGCGCGCCGTCGCGCAACGTCGTGAGGACGAAGTCGGCCGCGCGGGCGGCGCGCTCGGCGAAGCGCGGCTCGCCCAGCACCAGCGAGGCGCGGGCGAAGGCCGAGATGGCCAGGCCGTTCCAGGCGGCGAGGATCTTGTCGTCGAGGCCGGGCTCGGGGCGCTCCGCGCGCACGGCGTACAGGGCCTCGCGCACCTCGAGCCAGCGGGCGTGGTCGGCCGGTGAGAGTGGGCGGTC